>NZ_JAMBDI010000080.1:1987-2141 GCF_036858055.1 Pseudomonas sp. SF2
CATCCACATCAACTTCCGCTCCGCCGAAGTCGATGCCGTGTACTTCCCGCAGGTGGAAGTGATCGGCGACATCGCCAACGCCGTGTGGCAGATCAGCGAAGCGCTGAACGACACTTCGCACTGGGACTTCACCCGCCTGATGGCCATCCGTGAA
>NZ_JAMBDI010000081.1:0-154 GCF_036858055.1 Pseudomonas sp. SF2
TTCACGGATGGCCATCAGGCGAGTGAAGTCCCAGTGTGTGGTGTCACTCAGCGCTTCGCTGATCTGCCACACGGCGTTGGCGATGTCGCCAATCACTTCCACCTGCGGGAAGTACACGGCATCGACTTCGGCAGAGCGGAAGTTGATGTGGATG
>NZ_JAMBDI010000081.1:289-1146 GCF_036858055.1 Pseudomonas sp. SF2
GGTCATCTTGCGGTTGGCGCCGGCGCCGATCACCAGGATCGGGTTACGGGCGTTCTGCAGTTTCTCCACGGCAGCTTCGATGGCCTTGTGCTCGGCCAGCGGGCGACGGCTCAGGCTAGGCGGGATCGGCAGGCTGTCGGTCTGCTCGGCGGCGATGTCTTCCGGTAGCTCCAGGTGCACGGCACCCGGCTTTTCTTCCTCAGCCAGGCGGAAGGCTTCGCGCATACGGGCCGGGATGTTGTCGGCCGAGGCGAATTGGTGGGTGTACTTGGTGATGGGGTCCATCATGCCGCACACGTCGATGATCTGGAAGCGGCCCTGCTTGGACTTCTTGATCGGCTTCTGGCCGGTGATCATCATCATCGGCATGCCGCCCAGGTAGGCGTAGGCGCTGGCGGTGACCAGGTTGGTGGCGCCAGGGCCGAGGGTAGACAGGCTGACGCCGGTCTTGCCGGTCAGGCGGCCGTAGGTGGCGGCCATGAAGCCTGCGGACTGCTCGTGACGGGTCAGTACCAGCTTGATCTTCGACTTGCGCAGGGATTCGAGCAGGTCGAGGTTTTCCTCACCGGGAATACCGAATACATACTCGACACCTTCGTTTTCCAGGCATTGCACAACGACATCGGCGGCCTTGGCCATCTTGCTTGCTACCTCAAGTGATGGGACGGTGGAAGTCCAGAAATGCGCAGCACGGTACGCTGGCATCGCTCAGCCCAGGGTCAGGATTGCCCCGAACCAGAGTCTTGACGTAGGGTGGGCGCGGGAAAGTCACGTAAATGTGACGGGAATATTGTCGCACCCAGGATATTACGCGCTCGGTGTGGGAGTTGTGGGAGCAGGCGACGCGGTGGATGGCA
>NZ_JAMBDI010000082.1:0-551 GCF_036858055.1 Pseudomonas sp. SF2
CCATATTCAAGGTACTTGCTGAGCCGCGCCACCTTGTCCAGGTGCGTCGCATACCCCGGAATCTGCCCCGGCCCGCCCGCCTTCGACCAATGGTGCACAAGTCTTTTGGTCGAAATGTTCAAGCTCTTCTTCAGCCGCTCATAGCTGCCCAGGTTCAGCTGTTTGTTGAGGTACGCCGCTTTCAACTGACCATCCAGTTGCTGCAGCAGCTGTCGCCGTTCGGCAAAAAAGCCCGGGCTGTTCAAGTGGCCATGGCGCATGAACTCGCGCTGATGCAGTTGCTCGATACTGGTCAGCGTATTACTGACCTGCTTCAAACCTTGTTCCAGCATGTCCTTGCCCACGCCCATGGACTGACTGGCATTGCTGAGCAAGCCGGCGATTTCGGCCTGATGCTCCATCATGAAGTCCGCTTCGGCGAAATCGAGCACCGCCAGCGCACGGCGTGCATGCTGTGCCGCCGCCATCAACTGTCCCTCCTCGCGGGTGCAGGCATCACCATTGTCAGGGTCACCGATAACGAAGATTTCCCCTGCCTTGAAGCCTTGCTC
>NZ_JAMBDI010000083.1:0-2762 GCF_036858055.1 Pseudomonas sp. SF2
CAGCAAGTACCTTGAATATGGCGGGTATGCTGCAATTGGATTGGGTGGGACTTCGTCTTATCTGAAAGTGCAGGAGGTCTGTCGGGCCGGAAACGAAGAAGCTTGTGCAAGGATCCGATATGTTGAAACTGGATCGTTCGGCATTGGGGTAGGAGGAGCGACTGCGGGAGCAATAGTGGCTGGCGCTGCAGCCGGCACGTTATGTGCCGCTTTTAGCGTAGGTACTGCGGGTCTGGCGGCTCCATTGTGTGGGATTTTAGTCGCGGGAGCGGGTGGGCTAGCAGGAGGAAAGTTAGGTGAAATGGCTGGCGAGTTTATGGGGGAGTTCATATATGAGGCCTCAAATGATGAGTTTTGAAAGCTGGCCCGTCACTATGAAGCTGATATTTATAGCTATCCCTTTTTTCATTTCCTTGCTAGGCGCATCAATTAGTCTTTACATCACCCTGACACGTGACTTTCACGTTGCCTGCTCGGCAATTACTAGCAATCCATATATAGAGCGGGTGAAGGTGGTCTGGGGAACATCAAGCCTGAAGTGGCGATGGATGCTGGTCTGCAATATTGGCGGTCTTGTTACATTTCCATGGCTGGCGTTGCGCTACGACAAGCTGGATATTGAGGAGTTGAAAGCATTTCCGGCGAAACTCAGGCGAAAGCTTGTGATTTCAGTATGGTTGTCAATCATTGGGTTTAGTGGTATTGCGGTTACGGTTGCAATAATCGAACTCTCCAAAGCTCAGTGATCACGGGCTGTCTCCTATATGGTACGACGCCTCGCCTAATTCGTGTCTATGTTGAGCGAGTCGACTATCAGTCATATGGAGAGCTACCTTTCACAGCTTGTACTGGTCCTTGTAGGAGAGGTTTTGTGTTGCGACAGGGCTTCGCAGCAACCCGGAAATTTATGCTGCGAAGCTGAAATCCTAGGTCTGCTACGAAGTCCTGTCGCGATACGAGGTCGTTCCTGCTGATCTGCTTTCGGCTTTGTCATGGGGGATTAGTTGTAATCGGATGGATAAAGTTAGACACGGTGGGTTTTCTGCAATTGGGTTGGGTGGGACTTCGTCTTGCTTGAAAGTGGAGGAGGTTTGTCGAGCACGGGAGACCGAGGCTTGCAAGGCCGTGCGTCTGAAAGAAGTTGGAAATTTCAGTGGAGGTGTTGTTGGTGGAACAGCAGGAGGCTTCATCGCAAGCTTGGCAGTTCCTTCTGTCTGTGCTGTTTTCGCTATTGGAACTGCAGGTGTAGGGGCTCCAGTGTGTGGTATCGCTCTCATTGGAGCCGGGTCTCTGGCCGGAGGCTTGGCTGGCGGGGATGTGGGAGAGATGTTGGGAGAAAAGATCTATGAGTCCATCGCTGATTGATGTAAACAGCTGGCCGCTGAGGATTCAGTTACTTTTTCTGGTTATGCCATTTGCCTTGAGTGTTGGTGGTTTGGCAGTTAGCGGTTATGTCGCTTGGTCTCGTGAGTTTGAGCTTGTCAATAGCTCCATACGAAGCAATGCCTACCTGGAAAAGATGAAGCGTTTTGCGGGAACCACTACTTACCGTGCACGATGGATGGTTGTCTGTGTTGTCTGCGGTTTACTGACTTTTCCTCTATTTCATTCAAGAATAGGCGTTGTGGATGCTGATGAATTAAAAGCTTTTCCGTTGAAGTTAAAGCGCAAGCTGGTTTTTTCGAGCTGGCTGGTAATAATTGGTTCAGCGTGGCTAGTCATTGCTTATGCGATGGTTAAACATTAAAGCTTGGGGTGTCAGACCCGCATCTGCGGGTCTTCCTCTTTCTGGCTGGCTGTACTATTGGCATTTGAAGGATGTCTGGATTGAGCCTCCTTGCTTTCCGGTTTATCCCCCCGCGTCTTGAGCAACGAAACCACCACCCCACCCAGCAACAACCCGAACGTCACCCCCAACGACAGCAACGCCGGCACCTTACCCACCATGCCGTGGTAGAAGATTTTGCAGCCAATGACGATCAACACCAACGCCAACGCGTACTTGAGGTACACAAACCGGTGCATCAACGCCGCCAGCGCAAAATACAGCGAGCTTAAGCCGAGGATGGCGAAGATGTTCGAGGTGTAGATGATGAGCTGGTAATCCCTGAAACGTGAGTTCGGTAACTTTGTAGGAAACATCTGAATTTCGACTCAAGCCACTTGAACCGCTCTTGCTGATGTTAGGTTTTTAACCTCAACCATGCACAGGGATTTTGTATATGCGCGCCAGTCTAGAGGGAAAAGGTCAGGCAGTAGATGGTGATGTCACCACAACGGGGGCTGTCTGTATTGCGACAGGGGCCGGGTATCTTGACGAAGGCCGAATGGTGCTACGCGAAGGCGACCACACCACGCCATGCCCGCTTTGTGGGCAGGAAGGAACCGTCGCCGGAGGGGTGGAGTCCTTCATTTCTGATGGCCGGCGGGTCGCCATGGACGGTGCGCTGGTTGTCTGTGGCTGTTCGCCGGGCAGCAATCGGGTGGTCGCACCGCTGTATGAAGCACCGCCGTCCAGGCATTCCATTTCAGGGCGTACCAACCCCCACTTTGCCGAGCCATCAACCGCCGTCTACCCCGAGCGCTTCTCTCAACCCGTAGTAAGTGCGTTGCCCGGTACCCTGGAGCCTGGCTTTTACGTGGTACCCCGGCGCATGTCATTCGCACAGGTACTGCTGGAATTGGCCGGGCACGATGCCTCGTTGCCGATTTCCCGGCTGCAGCGGCTGAACCCGACGTTTGAGCAAGGCTTCAAGGCAGGG
>NZ_JAMBDI010000084.1:0-1097 GCF_036858055.1 Pseudomonas sp. SF2
GTGGTCGAGCCGAGCAACGGCACGGAAATCAGCGGCACCGCCGAGCCAGGCAGCACCGTCATCCTGACCGATGGCAGCGGCAACCCGATCGGCCAGACCACCGCCGACGGCAGCGGCAACTGGAGCTTCACCCCCGGCACGCCGCTGGCCAACGGCACGGTGGTCAACGCCGTGGCCCAGGACCCGGCCGGCAATACCGGCCCGCAGGGCAGCACCACGGTGGATGCGCTCGCACCCGCTGCGCCGGTGGTCAACCCGAGCAATGGCGCCGTACTCAACGGCACCGCCGAGCCAAACAGCACGGTGACCCTCACCGATGGCAGCGGTAATCCGATTGGCCAGGTGACGGCCGATGGCAGTGGCAACTGGACGTTCACCCCGGGCACGCCGCTGCCCAATGGCACCGTGGTCAACGCCACGGCGACCGATGCCGCCGGCAATACCGGCAACCCCGGTAGCACTACCGTGGACTCGTCGCTGCCGTCGATTCCGCAGGTCGAGCCGAGCAACGGCTCGGTGATCAGCGGCACCGCCGATGCGGGCAACACCATTATCCTCACCGATGGCAACGGCAACCCGATCGGCCAGGTCACCGCCGATGGCAGCGGCAACTGGAGCTTTACCCCCGGCGTACCGCTGCCGGATGGTACCGTGGTCAACGCGGTGGCGCGTAACCCCGGTGGGACCGAAAGTGCACCGGCGGTCATTACCGTGGACGCCGTGGCCCCGGCGGCGCCAGTGGTCGAGCCGAGCAATGGCACGGAAATCAGCGGTACCGCCGAAGCCGGCGCGACGGTCATTCTCACCGACGGCGGCGGCAACCCGATCGGCCAGACCACCGCCGATGGCAGCGGCAACTGGACCTTCACGCCTGCGACCCCGCTGGCCAATGGCACGGTGATCAATGCCGTGGCCCAGGACCCGGCCGGCAATACCAGCGGGCCGACCAGCGTCACCGTTGACGCCGTCGCGCCGCCCGCACCCATCATCGACCCGAGCAACGGGGTGGTGATCAGTGGTACCGCTGAAGCGGGGGCCAAGGTGATCCTTACCGACGGCAGCGGTAATCCGATCGGCGAGACGACCGCCGACGGCAG
>NZ_JAMBDI010000085.1:0-277 GCF_036858055.1 Pseudomonas sp. SF2
GATCAGCGGTACCGCTGAAGCGGGCGCCAGGGTGATCCTCACCGACGGCAGCGGCAACCCGATCGGCCAGACCACCGCCGACGGCAGCGGCAACTGGACCTTCACGCCTGCGACCCCGCTGGCCAATGGCACGGTGGTCAACGCCACGGCGACCGACCCAGCTGGCAACACCAGCGCGCCGGCCAGCACCACGGTGGACGCTGTGGCGCCAGGCGCGCCCACCGTCAACCTGAGTGACGGCAGCAGCCTCAGCGGTACCGCTGAGCCAAACAGCACG
>NZ_JAMBDI010000086.1:0-223 GCF_036858055.1 Pseudomonas sp. SF2
TTCAGCCGTACCGCTGATGGTTACGCCGTTGCTCGGATTGATAATCGGCGCAGCCGGCGCGCTGGAATCGACGGTGACCGTCGCTGCCGGGCCGGTATTGCCCGCCGGGTCGCTCGCGGTGGCATTGACCACGGTGCCATTGGCCAGCGGCGTCGCTGGAGTGAAGCTCCAGTTGCCACTGCCATCGGCCGTCACCTGGCCAATCGGATTACCGCTGCCATCG
>NZ_JAMBDI010000087.1:0-1457 GCF_036858055.1 Pseudomonas sp. SF2
TGAGGTGCGCCCCATTTGTTGGACAATCTTTGATTAGGCTGCTGCGGCCTGATTCCTGTATGCCACGGGACTCAGGCCGGCCAGCCCCATCTTGATTCGATCATGGTTGTAGTAATCGATGTATTCATCGATTGCAGTACTCAGATCTTTGATGCTGGCGAAGCGCTGACCATGATACATCTCGGTCTTCAGTGTGCCGAAGAAACTCTCCATTCGCGCATTGTCCAGGCAGTTGCCCTTGCGTGACATGCTCTGCTCCAGTCCCTTCTCCTCAAGTCGATTCCGGTAGCGGTAGTACTGATACTGCCAGCCCTGGTCGGAGTGCAGCATAGGCCTGGCCCCTTCCGGCAGCCGTGACAGCGCCTGTTCGAGCATCTGACCAACCAATGGATAGTGCGGCGAGGTGTCGATCTGATGTGCCACGATCTCGCCATTGAACAGGTCCAGCACCGGAGAGAGATACAGCTTTTCACCCGCCACCTTGAACTCGGTCACGTCCGTTACCCACCTCGTGTTTGGCTCTTCTGCCGTGAACTTGCGCTCCATCGTGTTGGGGGCGATGCGTCCGGGCTGGCCACGATAGGACTTGTACTTCTTCACGCGGACCGTGCATTTGAGGTCGAGCTCGGCCATCAGTCGCCGCACGACCTTGCTGTTCACTACATGGCCGGCGCTGCGCAGTGTCGCTGTCATGCGCCGATAGCCGTAACGACCTTTATGCCGCTCCTGGATCTCACGGATACGGTCCTTGAGCGGAGCCAGCTTGTCACCGGCGGCCATCAACTTGCGCTGGTAGTAATACGTACTGCGCGCCAGTCCGGCCAGCTTAAGCAGGCCGTCGAGCGGGAAGCGGGTGCGCAGGGCCGAGATGATCAGGACTTTTTCTTCCCGGCCTTCTTCTGTCTCGCCTTCTCCTCGCGCAGTTCTTTTAACTTTTTTAGGTAGGCGATCTCCATCTCGGCGTGGCGCAGCTTGGCTAGCAGTTCGGCGTGCGAGAGTTCTTCATCGGCCTTGGGCGACGTGCTGGCGGGTGGGACGGATGGTTTGATCATGACGTTACGCGGTCCTTTGGTTCCTGCTACCAGGGCTTTGATGCCGCCACTGTAGTACTGCGCTTCCCATATGCCTATCTGGCTGGAATGCGTCAGGTTGAAAACGGCCGCTGTTTGGCGCAACGACAACTTGTCGCGCCATTTCCGCTCGAGCACCGAGAGCTTGAACTCAGGGCTGAAAGTCCGCGCTTGTCTGGACAGGCTGGTCTCGCCATGGATGCGGTAGGCCTGTACCCAGCGGCGCAGCAAGGAGGGATCCATCTGGAACTTCGCGGCAATGAAACGGTAGCCAAGGCCTCGTTGCAGAAAAGCCTGGATGGCGGAAAGCTTGAACTGTCTGGTGTGCTTGCTCATGTGAAACGCCCCTGAGGTTGGATTTTTGTCCAACATCAGGGGCGCAGTTCA
>NZ_JAMBDI010000088.1:0-677 GCF_036858055.1 Pseudomonas sp. SF2
AGCGCGGTGACCCATTTAAAACCCATGGCTTTCAACCATTCTGAAGAGATCACGACCATGTCCAAACGCGAACTGCTGAACCCAACCAACTCCACTCTGATCCTGATCGACCACCAGCCGCAGATGGCTTTCGGTGTCCAGTCGATCGACCGTCAGACCCTGAAGAACAACACCGTTGGCCTGGCCAAGGCCGCCAGGATCTTCAACGTGCCGACCATCTACACCTCGGTCGAAACCGAAAGCTTCAGCGGCTACATCTGGCCCGAACTGCTGGCAGTGAACCCGGGCGCCAAGCCGATCGAGCGCACCTCGATGAACAGCTGGGAAGACGCCAAGCTGGTTGAAGCCGTGAAGGCCACCGGCCGCAAGAAGCTGGTCATGGCCGCGCTGTGGACCGAGGTCTGCCTGACCTTCCCGGCTCTGGAAGCCATGGAAGCCGGCTACGAGGTGTACATCGTCACCGACGCCTCGGGTGGCACCACTCAGGAAGCACACGACATGTCGGTGCAGCGCATGATTCAGGCCGGTGCGATTCCGGTGACCTGGCAGCAGGTTCTGCTGGAGTACCAGCGTGACTGGGCACACAAGGACACCTACCAGGCGGTCATGGACCTGGTCGTGGAACACAGCGGTGCCTACGGCATGGGCGTTGATTACGCCTACACCATGGTGCACAA
>NZ_JAMBDI010000089.1:0-426 GCF_036858055.1 Pseudomonas sp. SF2
GTATTCGGTGCGTTTGAAAATTCCACCTCCCGTATTGCTCCATTCAAAAATTAATACCTTACTCAAGCGCTGGTAGTAGATTCTTTGGGTTGAACGGTTGAGGCAGAAACTTGATAAGCCTTTTATAAAGTAAATTCGATAGATCAGAAAAGGGGTGAATATGAAAGGTGCTGTTAAAAATAATAACAGCAATATAGTGTCTTCGGTATATAGGTCTGGGATGCTTGGGAGGAGGTAGGGGTAAAAACCAATCAGTAGTATGATCGTCATTGCACAGTATAATTTCCCCATAAATACGGAATCTGTTACCCATGGATTTCGCAGGCATAAGGTGTTTTTTGATACTTTTACCAGCTGCCCGCCAATGGCAGGATCATGCCCGGACCCTGACGTTGAATTGAATATCCAGATGGTTGCCATGATCAG
>NZ_JAMBDI010000009.1:0-91795 GCF_036858055.1 Pseudomonas sp. SF2
ATGTGGGAGCGGGCTTGCCCCGCGAAGCGCCGCGCGGGCGGCGCTCGATATCACAGGCGCAGAAAATTTTGTGGCGAACACGTGTCAGCCCAACCCCAGCCCCCATAAAAAAAGGAGAGCCGAAGCTCTCCCTTTTCTTCAACAACCCTCAGCCTCAGCTTCAGCCAATGGTCATCAAGCTGGCATTACCACCGGCAGCAGCAGTGTTCACACTCACTGCCCGCTCGATCACCAGACGCTCCAGCGCAATCTGATGATCCCCGCTGGACAGCCCGTGCACGCCCACGATCGCACCGGCACGCTTGGCCACCTGCTGGCACACGCCGCGCAGCTGGTCCGAGTCGCCATGATGGATCACGGCGTCGAACGCCACTTCATCCTTGTTCCAGTCCGCCACCAGCTTGACCTTGGCCTGCAGCTCACGCGGCAGGCGGGCACGCAGGGCCTTGCCCGGCTCGCCGTCAGCCCATACCGCCGAGCTGCCAACCGCCAGCACTGCGGCGAACTGCGCCAGCAGGTCGGCCTCGTTGTCGGCCAGGCACAGCACGTGCTCACGCGGCAGGATGGTGTAGCTGTTGCGCTCGCCGGTCGGGCCTGGCAGCAGGCGGGCGATGCCGCTTTGCGACTGACTGGCGAACTGGCTGCACAGCGCGGCCAGGTCGGCCAACTGGTTGCTCTCGGCCCAGGCCTTCAAACCGTGCAGCGGCTTGATCAACTGCTCGTGCAGGGCGCGGTCAGGCTTGCCTTCGCCGTCCTGCTGCTGGAAGTGGCGGCCAATCGCGTCGGCCGGGCGAGTCGACAGCAGGCGGTACAGGTACAGCGGGCCGCCGGCTTTCGGGCCAGTGCCGGACAGGCCTTCACCACCGAACGGCTGCACACCCACCACCGCACCGACGATGTTGCGGTTGACGTACATGTTGCCGGCGTTGGCGGTTTCCACCACCTTGGCGATGGTCTCGTCGATGCGGGTGTGCACGCCGAGGGTCAGGCCATAGCCGGAGTTGTTGATCTGCTCGATCAGCTGGTCCAGGTTGCGGCGGTTGTAGCGCACCACGTGCAGCACCGGGCCGAAGATTTCACGCTTCAGCTCGTCGAAGCTTTCCAGCTCGATCAGGGTCGGCATGACGAAGGTGCCACGCTTGATCTCGGCAGCATCGGCAATGGCCACCTGATAGACCGAACGGCCTTTCTCGCGCATGCCCTGGATGTGCTTCTCGATACCGGCCTTGGCTTCGGCGTCGATTACCGGGCCAATGTCCACGGCCAGGCGGTCCGGGCTGCCCAGGCGGCTTTCGGCCATGGCGCCCTTGAGCATTTCGATCACGCGGTCGGCGGAGTCTTCCTGCAGGCACAGCACGCGCAGGGCCGAGCAACGCTGGCCGGCACTGTCGAAGGCCGAGGACACCACGTCGATCACTACCTGCTCGGTCAGTGCCGAGGAGTCGACGATCATCGCGTTCTGGCCGCCGGTTTCGGCGATCAGCGGGATCGGGCGGCCCTGGTTGTCCAGGCGGCCGGCGACGTTGCGCTGCAGCAGGCGGGCCACTTCGGTGGAACCGGTGAACATCACGCCTTTGACGCGCTCGTCACCGACCAGGCCGGCACCGACGGTTTCACCGCGGCCTGGCAGCAGCTGCAGCACGCCTTCCGGAATACCGGCTTCCAGCAGCAGGCGCACGGCCTGGGCGGCGATCAGCGGGGTTTGCTCGGCCGGCTTGGCCAGTACCGGGTTGCCGGCGGCGAGCGCTGCGGCCACCTGGCCGGTGAAGATCGCCAGCGGGAAGTTCCACGGGCTGATGCACACCACCGGGCCCAGCGGGCGGTGGGCGTCGTTGCTGAAGTCGTTGCGTGCCTGCACCGCGTAGTAGCGCAGGAAGTCCACGGCTTCACGCACTTCGGCGATGGCGTTGGCGAAGGTCTTGCCGGCTTCGCGGATCAGCAGGCCCATCAGCGGCTGGATTTCGGCCTCCATCAGGTCGGCGGTGCGCTCCAGAATGGCAGCGCGTTCGGCCGGCGGGGTGGCCTGCCAGATCGGTGCGGCATTCAGTGCGCACTGGATGGCATTGTCGACGTCGGCGACAGTGGCTTCCTGAACATGGCCGACCACGTCGCGGTGGTCCGCCGGGTTCAGCACCGGCGCAGCAGCGCCTTCGCTGGCGGCGCAGGCCAGCAGCGGGGCGGCTTTCCAGTCGTTGTGGGCGGTGGCCAGCATGGCGCAGGACAGCGACGCCAGGCGGTGTTCGTTGGCCATGTCGATGCCGGCCGAGTTGGCCCGCTCGCTGCCATACAGTTCACGCGGCAGCGGGATACGTGGGTGCGGCAGGCCGATGCTGCCTTCCTGGGTGCCCATGCGCTCGATGCTGGCGACCGGGTCGGCGACCAGTTCCTGGATGGAGATCGAGTGGTCGGCGATGCGGTTGACGAACGAGGTGTTGGCGCCGTTTTCCAGCAGGCGACGCACCAGGTAGGCCAGCAGCGTTTCGTGGGTGCCGACCGGTGCATAGACGCGGCACGGGCGGTTCAGCTTGCCTTCGGAAATTTTCCCGACCACCTGCTCGTACAGCGGCTCGCCCATGCCGTGCAGGCACTGGAACTCGTACTGGCCCGGGTAATAGTTCTGCCCGGCAATGTGGTAGATGGCCGACAGGGTGTGGGCGTTGTGGGTGGCGAACTGCGGGTAGATGGCTTCTGGCACGGCCAGCAGCTTGCGGGCGCAGGCGACGTAGGACACGTCGGTGTACACCTTGCGGGTGTAGACCGGGTAGCCTTCCAGGCCTTCGACCTGGGCGCGCTTGATCTCGCTGTCCCAGTAGGCGCCTTTCACCAGGCGGATCATCAGGCGGTGGCGGCTGCGCTTGGCCAGGTCGATGACGTAGTCGATCACGTACGGGCAGCGCTTCTGGTAGGCCTGGATAACGAAGCCGATACCGTTCCAGCCGGCCAGCGAAGGCTCGAAGCACAGGCGCTCGAGCAGGTCGAGCGACAGCTCCAGGCGATCGGCTTCTTCGGCGTCGATGTTCAGGCCGATGTCGTACTGCTTGGCCAGCAGGGTCAGCGACAGCAGGCGCGGGTACAGCTCTTCCATCACGCGCTCGTACTGGGCGCGGCTGTAGCGCGGGTGCAGCGCAGACAGCTTGATCGAGATGCCCGGGCCTTCATAGATGCCACGGCCATGGGAGGCCTTGCCGATCGAATGGATGGCCTGCTCGTAGGACGCCAGGTACTTCTGTGCGTCGTGCTCGGTCAGTGCGGCTTCGCCGAGCATGTCGTAGGAATAGCGGAAGCCCTTGGACTCGAAGCGGCTGGCGTTGGCCAGCGCTTCGGCGATGGTTTCGCCGGTGACGAACTGCTCGCCCATCAGGCGCATGGCCATGTCGACGCCCTTGCGGATCATCGGCTCGCCGCTCTTGCCGATGATGCGGGTGAGCGAGGAGGTGAGGCCGGATTCGTTGTGGGTGGACACCAGCTTGCCGGTCAACAGCAGGCCCCAGGTGGCGGCGTTGACGAACAGCGACGGGCTGTTGCCCAGGTGTGGCTGCCAGTTGCCGGTACTGATCTTGTCGCGAATCAGTGCGTCACGGGTGCCCTTGTCGGGGATGCGCAGCAGGGCTTCGGCCAGGCACATCAGTGCCACGCCTTCCTGGGACGACAGCGAGAACTCCTGCAGCAGGCCCTGGACGATGCCGGCACGGCCACCAGCGCTCTTCTGGTTGCGCAGTTTTTCGGCGAGGCCGGCGGCCATCTTGTTGGTCGCTTCGGCCAGCGGGGCGCTCAGGCGCGCCTGCTCCAGCAGCATCGGTACCACTTCCTGCTCGGGGCGGCGGTAGGCGGCGGTGATCGCCGAGCGCAGTACCGACTGCGGCAGGATGCTCTCGGCGAACTCGAGGAAGCACTGGTGGCTGTGGTCGGCTTGGACTTCACCGGCGTCGTCGGCCAGGCTGCTGGCATGGCCGTTGAGTTCGGTCAGGGTGGCACCACCCTCGAGCTTCTCCAGATAGTTGAAGATCGCTTGCTTGATCAACCAGTGCGGCGTGCGGTCAATCGACTGCGCAGCTGCCTTGAGTCGCTCACGGGTCGGGTCATCGAGTTTGACCCCAAGGGTGGTCGTCGCCATTTCTTATCCTCGTTATTGCCACGGTTGTGGCCTAAGCTGGCGCCAAGAGTAGCTGTAGGACAATTCGGGTGCAACCAGGTGCAACCCGAATTTTTCGTGGAAAAGGTGCAACTCGTCCGACAGATATTTCCACACCTTGGAAAGGGTCGTTTTTGGTGCGTTTTCTTCTGAAAAACGACCTTGTTGCTCCAAAAGTGGAGCAAAAAAGCGGCTTTGACTAAAAATGCACGAGCAGGTGCAACTTGCAAATGAAAAATGGTTGCACCCGCTTTGCGTTGTTGCATAGGATTCGCCGCCTGGGTGCAACCGCAATGGCTGCGGTTGTGCATGACATAAAAACAAACGCCAGGGCACACGCATGGGCAATCCACTAACGATCACTTTCGTGATCTATATCGCGGCAATGGTGCTGATCGGCTTCGCCGCCTATCGCTCCACCAAGAACCTTTCCGACTACATCCTCGGCGGTCGCAGCCTGGGTAGCGTGGTTACCGCGCTTTCCGCCGGCGCTTCCGACATGAGCGGCTGGCTGCTGATGGGCCTGCCGGGCGCGATCTACTTCTCCGGCCTGTCCGAAGCCTGGATTGCCATCGGCCTGACCGTCGGCGCCTACCTGAACTGGCTGTTCGTCGCTGGCCGTCTGCGCGTGCAGACCGAGCACAACGGCGATGCACTGACCCTGCCGGACTACTTCTCCAGCCGCTTCGAAGACAACAGCGGCGTGTTGCGGATCATCTCGGCCATCGTGATCCTGGTGTTCTTCACCATCTACTGCGCTTCCGGCATCGTTGCCGGTGCCCGCCTGTTCGAGAGCACCTTCGGCATGCCGTACGAAACCGCCCTGTGGGCCGGTGCCGCAGCGACCATCGCCTACACCTTCGTCGGTGGTTTCCTGGCAGTGAGCTGGACCGACACCGTGCAGGCTTCGCTGATGATCTTTGCGCTGATCCTCACCCCGGTGATCGTGCTGATCTCCACTGGCGGCTTCGACACCACCTTCGCTGCCATCGATGCGGCGAACCCGGCCAACTTCGACATGCTCAAGGGCGCCACCTTCATCGGCATCATCTCGCTGATGGGCTGGGGCCTGGGCTACTTCGGCCAGCCGCACATCCTGGCGCGCTTCATGGCTGCCGACTCGGTGAAATCGATCGCCAACGCCCGTCGCATCTCCATGACCTGGATGATCCTGTGTCTGGCCGGTACCTGCGCCGTGGGCTTCTTCGGCATCGCCTACTTCTCGGCACACCCTGAGCTGGCGGGCCCGGTCACCGAGAACCACGAACGCGTGTTCATCGAGCTGGCCAAGATCCTGTTCAACCCGTGGATTGCCGGTGTGCTGCTGTCGGCCATCCTGGCGGCGGTGATGAGCACCCTGAGCTGCCAGCTGCTGGTGTGCTCCAGCGCCCTGACCGAAGACTTCTACAAGTCCTTCCTGCGCAAGAACGCTTCGCAGGTCGAGCTGGTGTGGGTCGGCCGCCTGATGGTGCTGGCCGTCGCCCTGATCGCCATTGCGATGGCCGCCAACCCGGAAAACCGCGTGCTGGGCCTGGTGGCTTACGCCTGGGCCGGCTTTGGTGCTGCCTTCGGTCCGGTGGTGCTGATTTCGGTGCTGTGGAAAGGCATGACACGTAACGGCGCGCTGGCCGGTATCGTGGTGGGTGCGCTGACCGTGATCCTGTGGAAGAACTTCGACACCCTCGGGCTGTACGAAATCATCCCGGGCTTCCTGTTCGCCAGCATCGCCATCATCGTGGTGAGCAAGCTGGGCAGCCCGTCGCAGGCAATGGTCAAGCGCTTCGAGACTGCTGATGCGGCGTATCACGCTGACAAGTAATACCCGTTGAGTCGGCGGCGCCTGCTTCGCGGGTGAACCCGCTCCCACAGGAATTGCGCAGAACTCAAATTCTGTGAGGTGCCTGTGGGAGCGGGTTTAGCCGCGAAGAAGCCGCCGCCGATCAGCAGCCAGGCCTGACTCCGCCTGCAAGGCAAGGTAAACTTGCCACCCCCGCAGGAGTTGCCATGAACTATCGTCACGCCTTCCACGCCGGCAACCACGCCGACGTCCTCAAACACATCGTGCTGACCCGCCTCATCGCCCTGATGTCGCGCAAGGAACAGCCGTTCGCCTACATCGATACCCACGCAGGGCTTGGCCTGTACGATCTGCAAGGCGACCAGGCAACCCGCACCGGCGAGTACCTGGAAGGTGTCGCCCGCCTGTGGAATCGCGATGACCTGCCGGCCATGGCTGACGACTATCTGCGTATCATCAAACGCCTGAATGCCGATGGCGAGCTGCGCTATTACCCCGGTTCGCCCGAGCTGGCCCGCCGCCTGATGCGTCAGCAGGACCGCGCCCTGCTCAACGAGAAGCACCCCGAAGACGGGCCGCTGCTCAAAGAGAACATGAAGAAAGACCCGCGCGTGGTCGTGCACCTGGGTGAAGGCTGGCATGTGCCGCGGGCCTTGCTGCCCGTGCAGGAAAAGCGCGCGATCATGCTGATCGACCCGCCGTTCGAGCAAGCTGATGAGCTGAAGCGCTGCACCACGGCGATGAAAGAAGCGATCGGCCGCATGCGCCAGACCGTCGCGGCCATCTGGTATCCGATCAAGGACCAGCGTTCGCTGACCCGCTTCTACCAGGACCTGACCAGCACCGGCGCGCCGAAGCTGCTGCGGGTCGAGTTGTATGTGCATCACCAGGACAGCCCGCAGGGGCTCAATGGCTCCGGCCTGGCCATCGCCAACCCGCCGTGGGGGCTGGAGGACGAGCTCAAGGAGCTGCTGCCATGGCTGGCCAAGGAGCTGGCGCAGACCGCCGGCAGCTTCCGTATGGACTGGCTGATCGCCGAATAAGCAGTTGCCTTGGGGCATCTGTGGGAGCAGGCGCTGCGGTGCATGGCACCGGCTTTGCCGGTGTTCGCGGGCACGCCCGCTCCCACAGGTTAATGCAGTGCCTATCCTGATGTTTGCGTTATAATCCCGCCCTTTAGCCGCCACCCGCCCAAGAGGCCGCTGGCGCATTTCTACCGAATGAAGAGGCTAATCCCTTGGCATTGACGATTCTTGGCCTGTCCGGCGCCCTTAGCCATGACCCTTCCGCGGCCTTGTACATTGACGGCAAGCTGATTGCCGCCGCCGAAGAAGAGCGCTTCGTGCGTGACAAGCATGCGAAGAACCGCATGCCCTACGAGTCGGCGAAGTTCTGCCTGGAACAGGCAGGCATCAAGCCATCCGACGTCGACGTGGTAGCCATCCCGTTCGCCCCGATCAGCCTGTTCGGCAAGGCGCGCTGGCACTATGCCAAGCGCTACTGGTACGCCCCGGACCGCGCCCTCGACGCTATCCTGATGGGCAACCGTCGCTACAAGCGCTACCGCAAGAAGATTGTCTGGTGCCTGGAGCAACTGGGCTTCGACCCGAAAAAGGTCAAGATCGAGCCGGTCGAGCACCACCTGGCCCACGCCTCCAGCGCCTACCACTGCTCGGGCTTCAAGGAAAAAACCGCAATCCTTGGCATCGACGGCAAGGGCGAATACGCCACCACCTTCTTTGGCTATGGCGAAAACGGCAAGATCCACAAGATCAAGGAATTCTTCGACCCGGACTCGCTGGGCGGCCTGTACGGCGCAATCACCGAGTTCCTCGGCTTCGAGATGCTCGACGGCGAGTTCAAGGTCATGGGCATGGCGCCGTATGGCGACGCCAGCAAGTACGACTTCTCGCGCCTGGCCAGCTTCGAAAATGGCGAACTGGTGATTAACACCGAATACGCCAACGTCATCGGCCTGCGCCGCTATAAAGAGAAGGGCAAGGGCTTCTACTTCTCGCCGAAGCTGATCGAATGGCTGGGCCCCAAGCGCGAAGGCGATATCGCCGACGAGCCGTACATCCATTACGCGGCCAGCATGCAGGCGCTGTTCGAGAAAATCGCCCTGCAGATGATCGACTACTATCTGGGCGACACCCTGCGTGAAACCGGCAAGCTGGCCTTTGCCGGCGGTTGCGCGCTGAACGTCAAGCTCAACCAGAAGATCATCGCCCGCCCAGACCTGAAAGAGCTGTTCGTGCAGCCGGCTTCTGGTGACGCGGGTACCGCCGTGGGTGCTGCCGCCTACGTTTCCCACGCCCGTGGCGTGCCGGTCGAGAAGATGGAACACGTCTACCTCGGCCCGTCGTACTCCAACGAAGACGTGATCGCTGCCTGCGCCCGTCACCCGAACGCGCCAAAGTGGCGCAAGCTCGACGATATGCCGCAGCGCATCGCCAAAATCATGGTCGATGGCAACCCGGTGGCCTGGTTCCAGGGCCGCATGGAATTTGGTCCGCGCGCCCTGGGCGGCCGTTCGATCATCGGCTGCCCGAGCGTGCCGGGCGTGGCCGACCGCATCAACGAGCAGATCAAGTTCCGCGAACGCTGGAGACCTTTCTGCCCGTCGATGCTCGACACCGTCGCCCCGCAGATGATCAAGGTCGACCACCCGGCGCCGTTCATGACCTTCACCTTCGAAGTGGCTGAAGAGTGGAAGACCCGCGTGCCGGAAGTGGTCCACGAGGACGGCACTTCGCGTGCCCAGGTGCTCAAGCGCGAGTACAACCCGCGCTACTACGACATGATGAAGGCGCTGGAAGACCTGACCGGCAACGGCGTGTCGCTGAACACCTCGCTGAACCGCCGTGGTGAACCGATGATCTGCTCGCCGACCGACGCCCTGAACATGTTCTTCGGCTCGGACCTGCAGTACCTGATCATGGAAGACATCCTGGTTGTGAAGGACGGCGCGGCCCCGTATGACCAGCCGCTCTGAACCGCGCATCCTGCAGTTCTGCCATGGCTATGACGGGCCGTTCCTGGACTGCGCCCGTCAGTACGCCAGCCTGTTCCAGGGGCGTGGCTACCAGGTCACCACGGTGTTTCTCACCGGCGCAGCCGACCCGCAGGTAGCGGCCGGCTGCGCGTCGGACGAGGTGCTGTTCCTGGAGTTCAGCTCCAAGGCCGTACGCGGCCTGAAGCTCGGCGCCATCCGTGCATTGCGGCGGATCGCGGCCGAGCGCAATTTCGCCTTCTGCATTGCCCATCGCTTCAAGCCGATCTACGTGGCGTTGCTGGGCACCGGCTTGCCGGTGATCGGTGTGCACCATGCCTTCGGTGACTACGAGCGCAAGGGGCGACGCATCTTCGCCAACCTGTTCAGCAAACGCCTGAGCCTGCTGGGCGTGTCGGACGCCGTGCGTGACGACATGCGCCGCTGCCTGCCGCAGTGGCCGGCAGAGCGTATCCAGACCCTGTACAACCGCATCGACATCGACGCCCTGCAAGCGGCCCTGGTGCCGCGCGCCGAGGCGCGCCAGGCCTTGGGCCTGGATGCGCAGGCGTGGATTGTCGGTAACGTCGGGCGCCTGCACCCGGACAAGGACCAGGCTACCCTGCTGCGTGGTTTTGCCGAAGCACTACCGGGGCTGCCGGCCGGTGCCCGCCTGGCGATCCTCGGCAAGGGCCGCCTGGAAGCCAGGCTCAAGGACCTGGCCGCCGAGCTGGGCATTGCCGGGCAAGTGGACTTCCTTGGCCAGGTGCCGGATGCGCGTCGTTACTTCCAGGCGTTCGACGTGTTCGCCCTGAGCTCCGACCATGAGCCGTTCGGCATGGTCCTGCTTGAAGCCATGGTTGCCGGTGTACCCGTGCTGGCCACGGCTTGTGGCGGTGCCCGTGAAGTGGTCGAGGGTGTTGGCGTGCTGTTCCCGCTGGGCGATGCCGGGCAACTGGCCCAAGGCCTGAAGCACATGGCCGTGCTCGATGGGCAGCAGCGCCAGGCCTGTGCCGGGCACATGCTGCAGCGCCTGCATGAACGCTTCTCCGACCAGGCGGTGCGCGAGGCCTTCTGGCAGCTGCCGCAGGTCCGTGCGCTGGTGGGGAAGGCCTGATGCTCAACCGTATCCAGGCCTTCCGCGAGCGCGGTTGGCAAGTGATCGATGCCAAGGCCTACGCCGAGGCATGGGCCCGCTTTGGCGGCAGTGTCGCCACCCATCCTCTGGTGGTCGAGCAGCTTGCGGATCTGGCGCAGATCCCGGTGCGTTACCTGGGCTGGCACCAGGCCGGTGAGCTGAAGGCCGCCATCCCCACCTGGGGGCGCCACCTTGCGCTGTCCAAGGACGTGCTCAAGCGTGCCGGCAAAAAGGCGCTGTTCGACCTGGGTAACGCCGAGATCATCCTGCCGGCGGCGGCCGATGCCGCCGCGCCGTTGCGCCATGCCGCGCGCTACCTGTCCGAACTGAACCAGGGCCGCTTCAGTGGCCTCAAGGTGCAGAAGGAACAGCTGGCCATGGCTCGCGCCCACGAAGACCTGTCGAAGAAGTTCCGCTACAACCAGCGCCGCGAGCTTCGCCTGCTGGAAGAGGCGGGCGGTGTGGTGCGCCCGATCAGCGACTTCAGCGCGCAGGAAATCGCCAGCATGTACTGCGACTTGTTCCAGCGCCGCTGGGGCTTCCCGGCCACCGGTGCCGAGCGCATGGCCGAGGTGCTCGAGCGCCTGCGCGCGCTGCTGATCGGTTCGGTCCTGCTGCTGGACGGCAAGCCGATCGCCATCCAGCTGGTATACCGTGTCGAAGCGCCGGAATGGGTCAGCGTCGAGTACATCAATGGCGGTGTCGACCCTGAAACCAAGGCCTTCAGCCCCGGCAGCGTGCTGAGCTTCCTCAATACCCAGGCCGCCTGGGAAGACGCCCGTGCGCGCAACAAGCCGCTGCGGTTCTCGTTCGGCCGTGCCGACCGCGAGTACAAGGACCGCTGGTGCAACCCCGTGCCGGTGTATCAGGCGTGAGCCGCAAGCAGCAGTTGCTCAAGCGCCACCGGCGCAACAAGCGCCTGGGCCTGCTGGCGGGCCTGGTCGCGCTGGTGGCCTTGGGTGTGCTCAGCTGGTGGTGGTTGCCACTGTTGCTGTTGCCGCTGCTGTGGGCGGCCCATGAAGCCTGGTTTGCCGACCACCTGTTCTATGCGCCAGGCGAGGACTACGCCTACGACTTCGGCGAGCAGACCCGGCAAGCCCCTGCCAGCCTGAACGGCGGCCTGCTCAAGGCTGACTGCGCGCTGCAGGGCAACGAGACCCTGATCCTCGAGCTGCGGGTAGAAAGCCGCTGGCTTGGGCGCTTCCTCGACCCGCAGGTCGAGCTGGTGGCTGGTGAACAGACCGACCGGCAAACTTTCGAGCGCGGCGTCGATGGCGTGCGCTTCCTCAACTTGACCGGCCTTGCCGCACCGCTGCAGGCTGGCGCGTTGCGCCTGCGTGGCCGGCATTGCCGGCTGACGGGCCAGCCGCGCTTGTGGATAACTCCGGCGGTCGAGCTGCAAAAGCGCCGGGTGATGGTGATCGCGCCGCATGCCGATGATGCCGAGCTGGCCGCGTATGGCCTCTACAGCCAGGCCGATGAAACCTGGGTAGTGACCCTGACCGCTGGTGAAATCGAGGCCGAGCACTATCAGCAGATGGGCCTGGCAAAGGCCGAGGCCGCGCGCCTGAAGGGGCGCCTGCGGGCCTGGGACAGTATCGCCGTGCCACGCTGGGCCGGTGTGGCGGAGTCGCGCTGCGTGCAGCTGGGCTACTTCTGCCTGCAACTGCCTGCCATGCAGGCCGCGCCAGACCAGCCGGCCGCTTCTCGCGAGGCCGACCTCGCCGACATTCGCGTATTCCGCCGGTTCAACCCGTTCCCGCTGCCGGCCGACGGCGATGGCGCGCCGACCTGGCACAACCTGCTGGCCGACCTGCGTGCCTTGCTGGAAATGGCCAGGCCAGAGGTGCTGGTGATGCCGCACCCGCAACTCGACCCGCACCCCGACCACATCTGTGCCCAGGCAGCGGTGCTGGAAGCCTTGCAAGGCCTTGCCTGGCAGCCGCAAACCCTGCTGTGCTACGCCAACCACCTGCATGACAACGATCGCTGGCCGATGGGCGACAGTGGTGATGGCGTGGCCTTGCCGCCGCAGCTGAGCGCTGCCCAGGCCTGGGCACCCTGCAGCCTTGTGCTGGATCTGGCGACCCAGCGCGACAAGGCCATGGCCCTGGGCATGATGCACGACCTGCAGCCGCCGGCGCCGTTCAAGCGCCGCCTGCGCCGCTTGTTGCAGCGCTGGCTGGCCGGGCGGCGGCCGTCGCCTTACGGCGAGAACGAATTCTTCCGCAAGGCCGTGCGCCGACATGAACTGTTCTGGCGGCGTGAGCTGTAGCCGCGCCCCCATGGTTGACCGCGATGGCGCAGAGCGCCCAAGGAATGCAATGAAAGTCCTATTTTTGGTGCAGAAGGAACAGCGGGCGATTCTCGACCGCCTGTACGATGGCGTCGCGGCCAACTGCGAGTGCGACCTGCGCTGGCTGACCAGCGAAGACCAGCGCAATCTGCGCCGTTATTTCAAGCGTGAAGTGCAGGTCGAGCGTTATGACCGCATTGTGTTCTTCCTGCGTTTCAAGCAGGAAATCCGCCAGGCGGCGTTCATCCGCACCGTGCCGAACCTGGTCATCCTCGAGCATGATGCCTATCAGAACTACATCCCGTGCAAGTACACCGGCAAGTTCAGCGCCCATTACCGCAAGCTGCCCTGGGCGCGGGTGATCAGCTCCGGCTACATGGTCAGCGAGCGCCTGCGTCAGGAAGGTTTCGATGCCGTGTTCGTGCCCAAGGGCTACGACGAGCAGTTGCTGGCCGACCAGGGGCGTGAGCGCGACATCGAACTGGCCTTCGTCGGCAGCACCAACAGCGTGGCCTACAGTGGCCGCAAGGCGTTGCTGGACGAGCTGGGTCGGGTCGAGAACCTGGTGGTGACCCGTACCAAATCGGGTGAGGACTACTGCAACACGCTCAACCGGATCCGCTTCTTCGTCAGTGCCGACGTCGGCATGGGCGAATACATGATCAAGAACTTCGAAGCCATGGCCTGTGGCTGTGTGTTGCTGGCGTATGACCAGGGCGAGCAAGAGAACCGCGCGCTGGGCCTGCAGGACATGCACAACGTGGTGTTCTATGACAGTATCCCCACCCTTCAGGAAAAGCTCCGCCGTTTGCGTTCGGACCCTGAGCTGGCGCGGCAGATTGCAGAAAATGGCCGCCACCTGGCGGTTTCCCGTTTCAGTTTCGCGGCAGTTGGACGTAGCATCGTCGACCACATGCGCCCGGCGCTCAGGCCCCACCCACCGTTGTCTGCATGGCAGCGGCTGCGCCTGAAGCTGGGCATCTAACATAAGAACTTTCGCGCCTACGGAAAGGGTGCCGGAAGTCGATAGTCGCAATGCGGAGGGAGTCCGGTGCGCTTTTCAGGTGAGAGTGACATCACGCTTGTCGTGACCAGTTGTGGGCGGTTCGATCTGCTCAAAGATACCCTTGAGAGTTTCGATCGCTACAATACCGCGCCCATTCGCGAAGTGTTCATCACCGAAGATTCCGGTGACGATGCCGTGCATGCCGCTGTGCCTGAGCACTGGAAGCCGCATTGCAAGGTGTTCGTCAACCGGCCCAAGCTGGGCCAACTGCCGTCTATCGACCTGGCCTACAGCCATGTAAAGACGCCCTACATCTTTCACTGCGAGGACGACTGGCACTTCTATCGCCAGAGCTTCGTCGAAGACTCCCGGGCCATCCTGGAGGTCAGCCCCAACCTGTTGCAGGTCTGGCTGCGCAGCCATGCCCATGACCTGGCCATCCACAGCCCGTACATCCACCTGGGCGATCGCCAGGTGATCGCTGGCGTCCCTTGCTACCCGCTGCTGTCCGACAAGGCCGAGTGGCAGGCTTTTTCGCTCAACCCCGGGCTGCGTCGCTTGAGCGATTACCAGCGTTGCGCGCCATTTGCCGCCTATGCTGGAGAGAAGGCACTTTCCCGACGCTACGCTGAGTTGAACCTGACAGCGGTCACCTTGGAGGGTGATGCAGTATTACATACTGGATTCGGTAATCACGTGACCTTGCCCATCGAAGTGGAGCGCAAGGCCAAACGTCGTAAACGTGATCGGATCAAGTTGGCATTGACGCTCGTGGCGGGTGCCGTGATTGGCATGGGAATCACCATTTTTGTTCAATGAAGTCGCTGCCCCACCTGGCATGAGCGGGAGAGGGCCCATGAACATCGTCAATATGATGTGGGCGGGTGGAACGCCGTACATGTCCATCCACAAGGTGCATCGGCAGGTGCTGTCGCACGCGGGGGCCGATGCCCGGATTACCAACTGGCTGCTGCTGGGTAGTGGGCTCTGCTGTGGGCTTGGTGCGACCCGGGAGTGGCACATGCCGTCACGGGCGCTGAAAGGGCGGCATTTCTGGCGCCTGTTGCGCCCATGGTTGCGCATGCGCTTGCGCAAGGCGCTGAACGAGGCCCAGGCTGAAGTCGTGCTGCTCGACGGTGTCGGTGTGGCGCGGCTGGTGTTGCCGTTGTTGGAGCAGGTTCCGCAGGTGCGTGCCAAGGTGCTGTTTCACGGCAAGACGCGCCTGAGTGACAGTGATGTTCGCCTGCTGCGCATGTTCCCGGCCGAGCGGCTGAGCATTGCCGCCGTTTCGCAGACACTTGCCGCGTCCATCGAACACGACCTGGGCAGGCCGGTGCAGACCTTGCGCATGGCCCTTGACCCGCGGGCATTCGCCGAGCCGTTGTTGAGTCGAGGAGCGGCCAGGCAGGCCCTGCAGTTGCCACAGGTAAATGGGGTGATGCTGGGCGCGGTCGGGCGGTTGGTGGAGAGCAAGGGCTTCGAAATGCTGATCGAGGCATTCGCCAAGGCCAGTGCGCGCCAGCCGGACATGCAATTGGCCATCATCGGCGAAGGCCCCCTGCGTGCGGTGCTGCAGGCCCGTATCGACGCGCTGGGCCTGGCCGGGCGTGTTCACCTGAGCGGTCACCGCGACGACCTGCAGCAGCTGTACCGGGCATTCGACTGGCTATTGGTGCCCTCGCGCTCCGAAGGCCTGGGGCTGGTGGTACAGGAGGCGGTCATGGCCGACGTACCGGTGCTGTGCAGCGACCTGCAGGTGTTTCGCGAGCAGTTGCAGGACACCGGTGGCTACCTGCCCGTTGCCAATGAAAATGCCTGGGCCGAGGCGATCGAGCGTTGCACGGCGCTCAGTGCCCCGGCGGTAGCCGCCCGGCAGCGCCAGGCGCTGGCCCCGGAGCAGGCCTGGCAGGCGTTCTGCAACGGCTCGCAGAGCCTGCTGCGCAGCTGACGCTCAGCGCGCCAGCAGGGCCGCCTCGAAGTCGGCAAGGGGGAACCGGTCGCCCAGGTTCTCCCGTTCGATATAACGCACCATGTGCTGCACATTGCGCCGAATCATGCGCGCCGACAGCGGCGGGCGCAGGAAACGCATGTCGGCCACGTCGATCAGGCCCAGTTGCTGGTCGGGGGTGACCACCACATTTCCCAGGTGCAACGAGCGGAAGTACACGCCGCTGCGGTGCAACTGGCGGATCAGCTCGATGAGGCGCGGCAGATAAATACCCCAGTTGAAACCTTCATCGCGCGACATTTGCAACAAGGTGCGCCCTGGCAGCGGGCGGTACAGCACGGCAGTGCGCCCTGGCAGGTCGAGCTTGTGCTGGCTGATCACTTCCAGAGTGGGGATGCCCAGTTGTGCCAAGCGCGCGGCGTTGTCGACGAAGCGCTGCGAGTACGGGCGCAGCAGTGCAGATGAAATCAGCCGCTTCCTACGGAAAACCTTGAGGAAATTACCATCCGCAAGCAGGTAGACTTTGGCGCCATGGCTATCTGCCTCAAGCACCTGTGCGCCTTGTGTCAGCTGATCGAAGTCGACCTGGGTGAGCCGGGAGCATTGCATGAATAGAGCCTTGTCGTCTGGCGAGCAAAATGACCGGCAATAATGCCGAAAATAATGCAGTTGCACCATGGATGGTGTCTTTGATTCATCGGGGGAAAGGATGTTGTATCAAAAAAACTGGGCGCGAGCCTGGTTGGGTTTGGGGTTGGTCTGGTTCCTGGCAGCGATTGCCTTGGCACCGAGCAACAAGATTTATCAGCAAGGCCTGGTGTTGTTCCTGTGGTTGCCAACGCTGGTAATGGCGTGGTCCGCACGGCAAGTAATCGTGCAGGCCTGGCGGCGTCAGCCGGCCTTGTGGGGGAGTGTGTTGTTGCTGCTGGCTTGGAGCGGGCTCAGCCTGACCTGGTCTGCCGCGCAAGACCCGGGGCGCGAGGCCAAGCGCCTGCTCTACATCCTGCTGTTCCTGCTGGCGTTCCCGCTGCTGGCCCAGCTTGGCCTGGCCCGCATTCGTCAGCTGCTGCTGGCCGGTAGCGCCTTGCTGGCCGTGGCCGCGCTGGTTTCGGTCATTCATTTCTACGGCGTGCTGGGCATGCCGCTGGTGGCCCGCCTGGAGGGCATCGGCGAAATATCGCACCCGATCCTGGGCGCCTACGTCATCGGTTCGGCCGTGCTCTTCCTGCTTTACGAGCCGCCGCGGCAACGTGGCCTGCAGCTGTTGTGGCTGGCAGCACTGGCGTGCCTGGGGTTGTTTGCCATGCTCAGTCAGAGCCGTGGGGCGGTCCTGGCCCTGGTGCTCACCGTGCTCATGGCGCCGCTGTGGTTCCGTGACCGCCACAGCCAGGTGTTCGCCATGCTGGCGGCCATTGCCACCGGCCTGGCCTTCTATCTCGTGTACGACCTGATCGCCCAGCGCGGCTCGTCCTACCGGCCGGAAATCTTCCATGCCGTGGTCGACATGATCGCCGCGCATCCCTGGACCGGCCTTGGCCTGGGGGCTGCCTACGACGTGAGTGCAGTGGGCAAGCACTTCGACCACACCCACAACATGTTCACCCACATCGCAGTGGAGATGGGCCTGCCTGGCATGCTGCTGTGGGTCATGGTGTGGCTGTACACCCTGGGCGAAATCATCCGCGCACGCGGCACGCTGTTCGGCAAGATCCTGCTTGGCTTCTGGGTCTACTCGACCCTGGCCATGCAGTTCGATGCCGCCAGCCTCACCGGCACGCCACGTGCCGAATGGTTCATCAGCTGGCTGCCCGTGGGCCTGGCTATGTTGCTGCCATGGGGGCGTGCCGAAAATGACGCCTGTGGTAAAATTTCCGGTTCAACCTGAACAGCGAGCTTGATAATGGCCGAAACACCGCGACCGGCGGAACACACCTCCAGCCTGAAGATCTACTTCCGGCTGCTGAGCTATGTGAAACCCTATGTCGGCATTTTCCTGCTGAGCATCATCGGTTTCGTGATCTTTGCCTCGACCCAGCCGATGCTGGCGGGGATCCTGAAGTATTTCGTCGATGGGCTGAGCAACCCCGAAGCGGTGTTGTTCCCCAACGTCCCCTACCTGCGCGACCTGCAACTGCTGCAGGCGGTGCCGCTGCTGATCATCCTGATTGCCGCGTGGCAGGGCCTGGGTTCGTTCCTCGGCAACTACTTCCTGGCCAAGGTTTCCCTGTGCCTGGTGCACGACCTGCGTGTGGAACTGTTCAACAAGCTGCTGGTGCTGCCTAACCGCTACTTCGACAACCACAACTCCGGGCACCTGATTTCGCGCATCACCTTCAACGTGACCATGGTCACCGGTGCCGCCACCGATGCGATCAAGGTGGTGATCCGCGAAGGCCTGACCGTGGTGTTCCTGTTCGGCTACCTGCTGTGGATGAACTGGCACCTGACCTTGGTGATGGTCGCCATCCTGCCGCTGATCGCGGTGATGGTCAGCGTCGCCAGCAAGAAATTCCGCAAGCAGAGCAAGAAGATCCAGGTGGCCATGGGCGACGTCACCCACGTCGCTTCGGAAACCATCCAGGGCTACCGCGTGGTGCGCAGCTTCGGCGGCGAGGCCTACGAGCAGGAGCGTTTCGGCAAGGCCAGCCAGAGCAACACCGACAAGCAGCTGCACATGACCAAGACCGGCTCGCTGTACACGCCGATGCTGCAGCTGGTGATCTACACCGCCATGGCCGCGCTGATGTTCCTGGTGCTGTTCCTGCGTGGTGACTCCACTGCCGGTGATCTGGTGGCCTATATCACCGCCGCCGGCCTGTTGCCCAAGCCGATTCGTCAGCTTTCGGAGGTCAGCTCGACCATCCAGAAAGGTCTGGCCGGTGCCGAGAGCATCTTCGAGCAACTGGACGAAGCACCTGAAGTGGACAGCGGCACCGTCGAGAAGGAACGGGTGGAAGGGCGCCTGGAAGTGCGCAACCTGAGCTTCACCTACCCGGGTACCGAGCGTGAGGTGCTGAGCGATATCAGCTTCGTTGCCGAGCCGGGGCAGATGATTGCCCTGGTCGGTCGCTCCGGCAGCGGCAAGTCGACCCTGGCGGCGCTGATCCCGCGCTTCTATCACCACGACCAGGGGCAGATCCTGCTCGATGGCGTGGAGATCGAGAACTATCGCCTGCGCAACCTGCGTCGCCACGTTTCGCAGGTGACCCAGCACGTCACCCTGTTCAACGACACCGTGGCCAACAACATCGCCTATGGCGACCTGGCCGGCGCCCCGCGCGCCGACATCGAAGCCGCTGCGGCCGATGCCTACGCCAAGGAATTCGTCGATCGCCTGCCGAAAGGCTTCGATACCGAAGTGGGCGAAAACGGCGTGCTGCTCTCCGGCGGCCAGCGCCAGCGCCTGGCGATCGCCCGGGCACTGCTGAAGAACGCACCGCTGCTGATCCTCGACGAAGCCACCTCGGCGCTGGATACCGAGTCCGAGCGGCATATCCAGGCTGCCCTGGACCATGTGATGCAAGGCCGTACCACGCTGGTGATCGCCCACCGCCTGTCGACCATCGAGAAGGCCGACCAGATCCTGGTCATGGACCAGGGCCGTCTGGTCGAGCGCGGCACCCATGCCGAGCTGCTCGCGGCCAATGGCCATTATGCCCGCCTGCATGCCATGGGCCTGGATGAACCGGCCAAGGCCGATATCACCTGAACCCTCGTTGATCGGGGCCGTCGCGGCCCCGATTGTCACGGGAATTTTCCTGGGGTGATCTGGCCATAAAGCCGTCGTCTACCCTGTGCTAATATCCTGCCCCTGTTCATTATTTCCATATGGGTTGCCCATGAAGTTGTCCATGCCGCGTTTCGATCAAGCCCCGGTACTGGTGGTCGGCGATGTCATGCTCGACCGCTACTGGCATGGCGGTACTTCGCGTATCTCGCCTGAAGCGCCAGTCCCGGTGGTCAAGGTCGATCAGATCGAGGATCGCCCCGGCGGCGCGGCCAACGTTGCCTTGAACATCGCCGCCCTGGGCGCACCGGCTTCGCTGATTGGCGTCACCGGCCAGGACGAGGCCGCCGACAGCCTGGCCAACAGCCTGCAGGCTGCAGGCGTGCGCTCGGTGTTCCAGCGCATCGCGCACCAGCCGACCATCGTCAAGCTGCGGGTCATGAGCCGTCACCAGCAGTTGCTGCGCATCGATTTCGAAGAACCGTTCGCCACCGACCCGCTGTCGCTGGGTGCCGAGGTCGACAGCCTGCTCGAAGGCGTCAAGGTGCTGGTCCTGTCCGACTACGGCAAGGGCGCACTGAAAAACCACCAGAGCCTGATCCAGGCGGCGCGGGCCAAGGGCATTCCGGTGCTGGCCGACCCCAAGGGCAAGGACTTTTCCATCTACCGTGGCGCCAGCCTGATCACCCCCAACCTCAGCGAGTTCGAGACCATTGTCGGCCGCTGCGCCGATGAGGCCGAGCTGGTTGCCAAGGGCTTGCAGCTGCTGCAGGACCTGGACCTGGGCGCCTTGCTGGTGACCCGTGGCGAGCATGGCATGACCTTGCTGCGCAGCGGCCAGCCGGCGCTGCACCTGCCGGCGCGGGCGCGTGAAGTGTTCGACGTGACCGGTGCCGGTGATACCGTCATCTCCACCCTCGCGGCGGCCATTGCTGCCGGCGAGGACCTGCCCCACGCAGTGGCCCTGGCCAACCTGGCGGCGGGCATCGTGGTCGGCAAGCTGGGTACGGCTGCGATCAGCGCCCCCGAGCTGCGCCGGGCGATCCAGCGTGAGGAAGGCTCCGAGCGCGGCGTGCTGGGCCTGGAGCAGCTGCTGCTGGCCATCGATGACGCGCGGGCGCACAAGGAGAAGATCGTCTTCACCAACGGCTGCTTCGACATCCTGCATGCCGGGCATGTCACCTACCTGGAGCAGGCGCGGGCCCAGGGCGATCGCCTGATCGTCGCGGTCAACGATGATGCCTCGGTCAGCCGCCTGAAAGGGCCGGGCCGGCCGATCAACAGCGTCGACCGGCGCATGGCCGTGCTGGCCGGGCTGGGGGCGGTGGACTGGGTGATCAGCTTCCCCGAGGGCACGCCGGAGAACCTGCTGAGCCAGGTCAAGCCGGATGTGCTGGTCAAGGGTGGTGACTATGGCATCGACCAGGTGGTGGGGGCCGATATCGTCAAGTCCTATGGCGGTACCGTGAAGGTGCTGGGGCTGGTCGAGAACAGCTCGACCACGGCGATCGTCGAGAAGATTCGCAAGAACTGATGCTTTGGGGGCTGCTGTGCAGCCCTTCGCGGGCATGCCCGCTCCCACAAGTACGGCGCAGGCTTGAGCATTACACCGCTCTTGTGTGGGAGCGGGCGTGCCCGCGAAGGGCCGCATAGCGGCCCCAATCATCATTTATGCAGTGAAGTACGCGCCCGCTCCAGCAGTTCCCGCGCCTTGTCGCCAAACCGCTGCAGGTGCGATGCCCGCACCGGCTTGCTCTCCACCAGCCCCTGCTGCTTCACCCAATCCCTCCAGCGCACCCGCTCGTCCGTGACCACCCAGCCCTCCTGCCGTGCAAAACTTTCGGCCAGGTACAGCCCGCGCGTGCTCGCCGGCACCAGTTCGTCTTTCTTCACGGTATACAGCTCAGCCAGTGGCTGGCCGTCCTTCAACGGCATCAGGTACAGGTCCGGCCGTTTGCGGTTGAGCCGCGCCACCAGTTGGTCGCCCTCCAGCCGCTCATCCACGTGGAACAGGCTGAGTTTCTTGGCGTCCCGGGGTACCTGCAGGCGCATGTCATAGATCAGCTGCAGCGAGGCGGTGGGCAAGTGCACATACGCCCGTGGCCGTTCCAGCAGCATCAGCTTGCCGCAGTGCACCGGGCGCGCCGCACCGGACTCCGGGGCCAGCACGAAGTGCGGCGTTTCGCGGTAGTGCAGGGCGGCAGCGTAGGGCACCGGCAGCCAGGTGTCGTTGAAGCGCCCGCCCAGCCAGCCCTCCGGGGTTTCCAGCAGGCATTCCTCGGCCACTTCCTGCACGGCGGTGTGCAACGGCAGGTTCAGCTCCTGCGCCGGTACATAGCCGGAAATCAGTTTCAGCACCACATCGCCACGGTCTTGCCGGCGCTGACGTACCAGCACCCAGTAATCGCGGTTCTGCCAATGCAGGGTCAGCCGCACCGACACGCCCAGGTTGGCCAGTTCGACCACGAAGCGCTGCACGTCGGGCAGCTGGATGGCCTTGCGCCGCTGTTGGGTCTGGGCAAAGTTCAGCGGCATGCCGATGCTCTGGTAGATCAGCCCTTCGGGCGTGGCCTCGACATGCAGCGGCAGTGTCTTGAAGTTGCTCGGGTTCTTGCGGATCAGCGTTCGCGCCACGAGGCTCCTCCTTGCGTCGGGTCAGTCTCCAGGCCCTTGGGCCTGGGGCAACTCAATGCTGGCCCAGGATACGGGCGACGGTGGCCACGTTGTGGGCCAGGTGCAACGGATTGATGGTGCCGACGATAGCACTGCTGACGCCCGGGTGGGCGAACAGCAGTTCGAAGCTGGCTTGCACCGGGTCGATGCCCGGGGCCAGGCAGATATGCCCGCTGGCCAGGGCCTTCTTCACCAGGATGGCCTTGCCGTGTTCGGCAGCGTAGTCCAGCACCGGGCGTTCTGCCTGTTCGTTGAGGTTGTAGGTAACCATGGCGCAGTCACCTTGCTCCAGCGCCTTCAGGCCGCCGGCGACGGTCTTGCCGGACAGGCCGAAGCCGAGGATCTTGCCCTCCTGCTTGAGCTCAGCCAGGGTCTGGTAGACCTCCTGCTGTTCAAGGATCGCCAGGTCGTTGCCGTCGGAGTGCACCAGCACCAGCTCGATACGGTCGGTTTCCAGTCGCCGCAGGCTGCGCTCCACAGAGCGGCGGGTGTGGGCGGCGCTGAAATCGAAGTGCGACTGGCCGTTGTCGAATTCTTCGCCAACCTTGCTGACGATTACCCATTCATCGCGCTGGCCGCGCAACAGCGGGCCCAGGCGTTCTTCGCTGCGGCCATAGGCCGGGGCGGTGTCGATCAGGTTGATGCCCAGCTCGCGGGCCTGGGCCAACAGCAGGCGGGCTTCGTCATCGCCGGGGATGGTGAAGCCGGTGGGGTACTTCACGCCCTGGTCGCGGCCCAGCTTGACCGTGCCCAGGCCTAGCGGCGAAACCTTGAAGCCGGTGCTGCCCAATGGGCGATGGAAGTCGTGCAGGGTGGGCAGGCTCATGGCAGCAGTCGCTCCCAGGCCGGTACGCCCAGCGGTGGGCGTGGCAGGTCGGCCAGGTCGGCCTGCGCCTGTGGGCGGATGCCGTCGCGCTCCAGGTGGCTGATGACCCGGTCGCTGAAGTCCGGTGCCAGGGCCAGCTTGGTCGGCCAGCCGACCAGCAGGCGTTGCTGGTCGGCGAGGAAGGCGTTGTCCGGGCGTACCAGGCCTGATTGTGCAGGTTCCGCGCGGTCGACCCGCAGGGTGGCCCAGCGCACCTGGCTCTGGTCGACCCATGGCAGCAGGCTGGCGATTTCTTTCTGTGCCGCGGCGATTTGCGCAGCCGGTTCGCGGGCAACGCCATCGGCTTCGGCCAGGTCGCCGCCCAGGTACCAGACCCACTGGCCATCGGCGGCCGGGTGGGTGGTAACCGTCACCCGTGGCTTCGGCCCGCCGCCCAGGCAATGGGCGTAAAGTGGTTTCAGGTTGGCACCCTTGGCCATGACCATGTGCAGTGGGCGTGTCTGCATGGCCGGCTGGCTCAGCCCCAGGCCATGCAGCAGGTCTTCGGTGCCGGCGCCGGCGCTGAGCACGATGCGCTGGGCGCGGATGTCGCGCTCGTCCACGCGCAGGCCGATCAGGTCGTCGCCCTCGCGCAGTGGCTCGATGCGTTCACCGGCCAGCAGGCTGTCGCCTGCCAGTTCGGCCAGGTTGGCCAGCAGGCTGGGCACGTCGATGACCAGCTCGGCCAGGCGATAGACCTTGCCCTTGAAGGCGCGGTCCTGCAGCGCGGGTGGCAGTTGCTCGCCCTTCACCTGGTCGACCCTGCCGCGCACGGCCTTGCTGGCGAAGAAGCTGGTGAGGTTGCCGGCCAGGGTGCCTGGCGACCACAGGTAGTGGGCGTCGGACAGCAGGCGGGTGCTGGTCAGGTCCAGCTCGCCGCTGCCGCTCAGCGCTTCGCGCCAGCGGCGCGGCATGTCGGCGATGGCTTCCGAGGCGCCGGTGAGGGCGCCGTGCAGGGCGTACTTGGTGCCGCCATGGATGATGCCCTGGGACTTGATGGTCTGCTCGCCGCCAAGGCTGGCGCGTTCCACCAATACTGTCGAATAGCCCAGACGGCGCAGGCGGGCATTGAGCCAGAGGCCTGCGACCCCGGCGCCGACGATCAGCACGTCAGTGGAAATGGCGGATGGCATGGCGGTACCTCGAAGACTGGGACAGCTGGCAAGTATACAGGGTCGCGCCTGCGGGGGCTTTGCGATCCTTGGGGCTGCTGTGCAGCCCATCGCGACACAAGGCCGCTCCCACAGGTAGAGCACATGCTTTTGTGGGAGCGGCCTTGTGTCGCGAAAGGGCCGCAAAGCGGCCCCGACAATATTCAGGCGAACATCAATGCCCAGCCGTCTTCGAAAACAGCTGAATCACCACCACCCCTCCCACAATCATCGCCATCCCCAGCATCGCCGGTACATCCAGCTTCTGCCCATAGATCACCAGTGCCGCCACACTGATCAGCACAATCCCCAGCCCAGACCAGACGGCATAGGCGATCCCCACCGGAATGCTGCGCACCACCAGGGTGAGCATCCAGAACGCGATGCCATAGCCAACCACCATCAGCAGCAACGGCAAGGGCGTGCTCAAGCCTTTCACCGCTTTCATGGACGCGGTGGCGATGACTTCGGCGCAGATGGCGATGGCGAGGTAGGTGTAGGCATTCATGGCGAGATCCTCCGGTAACTGGGTGGGCATTCTAGGCGTTACCTGGATGGGGTAAAGTCATTACCTATCAGTATGGGAGATAGGTCGATGGCCGAGCAGTGGAACCTTGAACAGCTACGTACCTTCCTTCGCGTTGCAGAACTGCGCTCCTTCTCTGCCGTGGCCCGCGAGCAGCGCAAGGCCCAGTCGGCGATCAGCAGCGCGATCGCCCTGCTCGAAACCGACCTGGGGGTCACCTTGTTCGAGCGCAGCAGTGGCCGGCAACCCAAACTGACCGAGAACGGCAGCGCCCTGCTGGAGGATGCCCGTGAACTGTTGCGCCAGTGTGAGCGCCTGGATGGCCGTGCGTTGGCGCTGATGCGCGGGCAGGAAGCCCTGCTGCGGGTCGCCCAGGACGAAGCCATGCCCTATCAGCCGGTCATCGACAGCCTCGACGAGCTGGCCAGCCGCTACCCGTTCCTGGAGGTGCAGCTGGCCAGCGGCGCCCAGGGCGACGTGGCGCGCAAGCTGGTTGAGCGGCGCGCCGACCTTGGCCTGTTCTTCCACCACGAGAGCATCCCGGCTTCGCTGGAGCGGCGGGCTCTGGGCAGTGTGGAAATGGTCACGGTGTGCGCGGTCGGCCACCCGCTCGCCGGCGAAGGCCGGGTCACTCGCCAGCAACTGGCGCGCCATCGACAATTGCTGATCGCCCCGCAGCAAAGCGGCTACCCCGGTGGCGAGGCGATCAGCCCGCAGGTGTGGCGCGCCGACAGCTTCTACGCCATGGCCGAACTGCTGATGCGCGGCCTGGGCTGGGCCTGGCTGCCGCGGCACGTGGTGCAGTACCCGACCTACCAGGCGCACATGGTCGAACTGGACAGCGAGTGGCGGCCACCGGCCTTGGTGGTGGAACTGGCCTGGCGCCGTGACGCGCCACTGGGGCCGGCCGCGCAGTGGCTGGCCGAGCGCTTTGCGGTGCACCTGCGCGCGATCGGGTAAACTCCGCGGCCATGAACAGAACTCTCTATACCTTGTTGTTTCACCTGGGCCTGCCGCTGGTTGCGCTGCGCCTGTACCTGCGCGCGCGCAAGGCGCCGGCCTATGGCCAACGCATCGGCGAGCGCTTTGCCTTCAAGCTGCCGGTCATGCGCCAGGGCGGCATCTGGGTGCACGCGGTATCGGTGGGCGAGAGCATTGCAGCGGCACCGATGGTGCGTGCCTTGCTCAAGGCCTACCCGGGATTGCCGATCACACTGACCTGCATGACCCCGACCGGATCCGAGCGTATTCGCGCCATGTTCGCCGACGAACCGCGCGTGCAGCATTGCTACCTGCCCTACGACCTGCCTTGGGCGGCAGGGCGTTTTCTTGATCATGTGCAGCCGAAGCTGGGCATCATCATGGAGACCGAGCTGTGGCCCAACCACATTCACCAGTGTGCGAAGCGCGGCATTCCGGTAGCGCTGGCCAACGCACGCTTGTCTGAGCGCTCGGCCCGTGGCTATGGGCGTTTTGCCAGGCTGACCCGGCCCATGCTGGCCGAGATGAGCCTGATTGCCGTGCAGACCGAAACCGAGGCCCGGCGCTTCCGTGACCTGGGCGCGCGTCCGGAGTGCGTGCAGGTCACCGGTTCGATCAAGTTCGACCTGAAGATCGATGAGCAACTGTTGCCGCGTGCCAGGGCATTGCGTGAACAGTGGGGGGCTGCACAGCGCCCGGTGTGGATCGCCGCCAGCACCCATGAAGGTGAAGACGCATTGATCCTGCAGGCACATCGGCAGTTGTTGCAGGTGCATGGCGATGCCCTGCTGATCCTGGTGCCGCGCCACCCCGAGCGCTTCGCTGCGGTGCATGCGCTGTGCAGCGAACAGTTCACCACCGTGCGCCGCTCTGCCGGCACGCCGGTCGATGCGCAGACGCCGGTACTGCTCGGCGACACCATGGGCGAGTTGCTATTCCTCTATGCCTTGGCCGACATCGCCTTCGTCGGTGGCAGCCTGGTGGCGACTGGCGGGCACAACCCGCTGGAGCCGGCGGCGCTGGCCTTGCCGGTGCTGATGGGGCCGCATGTGTTCAACTTCCTCGAAATCAGCGCGATGCTGCGCGAGGCGGGGGCGTTGCAGCAGGTGGATGATGCCGACGGGCTGGCCGAGGCGGTGCGGCGGCTGGTCGAGTTGCCGCAGGACGCGCAGCGCATGGGCGAGGCGGGCAGGGCGGTGATGCGGGCCAACCAGGGGGCCTTGCAACGGTTGCTCGATGGGCTGGGTGCGTTTATCCGCTGATTTTTGCATTGGCTTCTTCGCGGGCTCGCCCGCTCCCACAGGATTGATGCATGCTTCGAGGGCTGCGCAATCCTTGTGGGAGCGGGCGAGCCCGCGAAGAAGCCAACACCTATCTCAAGGCCTGCGCTCGAAGTTCTTGGCGGCGGCGGCAGCCAGGTCCGGTGGCAGGAAGTCCTTGTCCGGGTTGTAGTCCGGCTTCAGGTACTGCTTGAGGTCCTGCAGGTCCTGCGGGCTCAAGGTGCCGGCTGCCTGCTTCAGGCTCAGGTTGTCGAGGATGTAGTCATAGCGGCTGTTGTTGTAGTCGCGTACCGAGGTGTACAGCTGGCGCTGGGCATCGAGCACGTCGACGATATTGCGGGTACCCACCTGGTAGCCGATCTCGGTGGCTTCCAGCGCGCTCTGGTTGGAGATGATCGACTGCTTGCGCGCCTGCACCTGTTCCACGTCGGTGTTCACCGCGCGGTGCAGGTTGCGGGTGTTTTCCACCACCTGGCGGCGCAGGCTTTCGCGCTGCTGCTCGCTCTGGCTCAGGCGCTGGTAGGCCTCGCGCACCTGCGAACTGGTCAGGCCGCCGCTGTAGATCGGGATGTTCAACTGCAGGCCGATGCTGGTCTGCTCGACGTCGCCACTGTAGTGCACGTTTGGCTGGGCAGCCGAGTTGGTGAAGCCAAGATTGTCGTTGTCGCCTTTCTGGTACTTGGCAACCGCATCCAGCGTCGGCGCATGGCCGGCCTTGCGCTGGCGCAGGGTTTCCTCGGCAGCGGTGACCGCGTGGTTGGTAGCCAGCAGGTTGAGGTTCTGGCGCCCGGCGGTTTCAACCCAGGCCTTGGCGTCGTTGGGCGTTGGCACCTGTACCGGTAGGGTATGCACCACGCCCTGGATCGAGGTGTACTCGCGGTTGGTCAGGGTAACCAGTGCCTCGAAGGCATCCTGTACCTGGCGCTCGGCAATGATCCGGTTGGCCCGTGCCGTGTCATAGCTAGCTTGGGATTGCAGTACGTCGGTCTTGTCGGAAAGGCCGACGTCGAACCGTTCGTTGGACTGGTCCAGCTGGCGCTTGAAGGCAGCTTCCTCAGCCTTGGTCGCGGCCAGGTTGTCCTGGGCGCGGAGCACGGCGAAGTAGTTTTGCGCGGTTTGCAGGATCAGGTTCTGCTCGGTCGCCGACAGCTCCAGTGCCGCCTGCTCGTTGACCGCCTCGGCCGCCTGCAACTGGAACCAGCGGTCAGCGCGAAAGATCGGTTGCGCCAGGGTCGCGCTCCAGGTATTGCCGCTGCGGTTGCTGGTGGCCGACGGCTCGTCGAACTTGGTGCGGGTGTTCTGCATCTCGGCACCGGCCGAAAGATTGGGCAGCAACCCGGCACGGGCCTGCGGCACCACTTCGCGGCGGGCGCCGTAATCGGCGCGGGCTGCAGCCAGGTCAGCATTATTGTCGACCGCTTCCTGGTAGACGCTGACCAGGTCGGTCTTCACTGTTTGGGGCACGTCCGCTGCCCAGACCACTCCGTTGGACGCACAAGACACGGCTATTGCCAGTGAGAGTTTGCGCAGCATAGAGGCAATCCTTGTACGAAATTGAATTACTGAACTGTTGAGTATCGAGCGACGGGCCAGTTTAGTGCCATGCGCACCCGGCAACAATCGCTCGGGGTGCCTTTCATCATCCGCGCATTTACCTGCTTGGCTTTGCCGACCACTCCAGTCTAGACTGCGCATGTTCTTGTCGGGGTGCCTTGAAGCAAAGGCTGAGATCGCAAAGTTGCGGATCCCGTTGAACCTGATCAGGTTAGCGCCTGCGTAGGGAACAAGATTGCTCGCCTTCCCGGGGAGCCTCTTGTGCCAGGTCCGGGATTGTCACAGTTGCATGCAGCTTCAGGCACCCCCATATCCGGCACTGCACCCATGAAGGGTGCGTCCGCGCCTTTCAGGTTCACCCCGACATTCCACTGCTAGGAAGCCGTCTGGAGAGCCTGTGATGACCAAACAAGAAAAAGCGATCAACCTCAGCGAATCGGCACAAGTCGATCAGCAGTCCGTGCAACCGTTCCCGCGTTCGCGCAAGGTGTATGTCGAAGGCTCGCGCCCGGACATCCGCGTGCCCATGCGTGAAATCAGCCTGGACGACACCCCGACCGATTTCGGTGGCGAGTCCAATGCCCCGGTACTGGTCTACGATACTTCCGGCCCGTACACCGACCCCAACGTGGTCATCGACGTGCGCAAGGGCCTGGCCGACGTGCGTTCGGCATGGATCGACGCACGTGGTGACACCGAGCGCCTTGCCGGCCTGAGCTCCGATTTCGGCCAGCAGCGCCTGAACGATGCCGAACTGGCCAAGCTGCGTTTCGCCCACGTGCGCAACCCGCGTCGCGCCAAGGCGGGCGCCAACGTCTCGCAGATGCACTATGCCCGCCAGGGCATCATCACTGCCGAGATGGAATACGTGGCCATCCGCGAAAACATGAAGCTGCAAGAGGCACGCGCCGCCGGCCTGCTCGACGAGCAGCATGCCGGCCACAGCTTCGGGGCCAACATTCCGAAAGAAATCACCCCCGAGTTCGTTCGCCAGGAAATCGCCCGTGGCCGCGCGATCATCCCGGCCAACATCAACCACCCGGAACTGGAGCCGATGATCATCGGCCGCAACTTCCTGGTGAAGATCAACGGCAACATCGGCAACAGTGCCTTGGGTTCCTCGATCGAGGAAGAAGTGGCCAAACTGACCTGGGGCATCCGCTGGGGTTCGGACACGGTCATGGACCTTTCCACCGGCAAGCACATTCACGAAACCCGTGAGTGGATCATCCGCAACTCGCCGGTGCCGATTGGTACCGTGCCGATCTACCAGGCCCTGGAAAAGGTCAACGGCGTAGCCGAAGACCTGACCTGGGAGCTGTTCCGCGACACCCTGATCGAGCAGGCCGAGCAAGGCGTGGACTACTTCACCATCCACGCCGGTGTACTGCTGCGCTATGTGCCGCTGACCGCCAAGCGCGTCACCGGTATCGTCAGCCGCGGTGGCTCGATCATGGCCAAGTGGTGCCTGGCGCACCACAAGGAAAACTTTCTGTACACCCACTTCGAAGAAATCTGCGAAATCATGAAGGCCTACGACGTCAGCTTCTCGCTGGGCGACGGCCTGCGCCCCGGCTCGATTGCCGACGCCAACGATGCTGCGCAGTTCGGTGAACTGGAAACCCTCGGCGAGCTGACCAAGATCGCCTGGAAGCACGACGTGCAGTGCATGATCGAAGGTCCCGGCCACGTGCCGATGCAGCTGATCAAGGAGAACATGGACAAGCAGCTGGAATGCTGCGACGAGGCGCCGTTCTACACCCTCGGCCCGCTGACCACCGACATCGCGCCTGGCTACGACCACATCACCTCGGGCATTGGTGCGGCGATGATCGGCTGGTTCGGTTGCGCCATGCTCTGCTACGTCACGCCCAAGGAGCACCTGGGCCTGCCGAACAAGGATGACGTGAAGACCGGCATCATCACCTACAAGATCGCCGCTCATGCCGCCGACCTTGCCAAGGGCCACCCGGGCGCGCAGATTCGTGACAACGCCTTGTCCAAGGCGCGCTTCGAATTCCGTTGGGAAGACCAGTTCAACCTCGGCCTGGACCCGGACACTGCCCGTGCCTACCACGACGAGACCCTGCCGAAGGAATCGGCCAAGGTCGCGCACTTCTGCTCGATGTGCGGGCCGAAGTTCTGCTCGATGAAGATCACCCAGGAAGTACGCGAGTACGCCGCCAAGATCGAAACCGTGGATGTGACGGTCGAGCAAGGCATGCGCGAGCAGGCCGAGCGGTTCCGCCAGGAAGGCAGCCAGCTGTATCACAAAGTCTAAGACCGCTGGGGCCGCTTTGCGGCCCTTTCGCGACGCAAGGCCGCTCCCACAGGGACCGCGCAAGGCTTGAGGCCAGCGCGGTTTTTGTGGGAGCGGCCTTGTGTCGCGATACGAGGACGCAGTCCTCGCCAGGAACACCAACAACATTGCCGGCGAGCGCCAACCATGACATCACCCAGCCAATTCTCCCCCGACCACCCGGTCCCCATCGCCCAGCGCATCTTCGGCGCCCGCGACCTGTTCTCGCTATGGTTCTCCCTGGGCATCGGCCTGATGGTGCTGCAGGTCGGCGCCATGCTGGCCCCAGGCCTGGGCCTTGCCGGTGCGGTGCTGGCCATCGCCCTGGGCACCGGCGTGGGTGTGCTGTTGCTGGGGGCTGCCGGTGTCATCGGCAGCGACACCGGCCTGTCGGCCATGGGCACCCTGAAACTCAGCCTGGGCGGCCATGGCGCGCGCTTGCCGGCGCTGCTCAACCTGCTGCAACTGGTGGGCTGGGGCGCGTTCGAGATCATTGTCATGCGCGATGCCGCCAGCCTGCTGGGCGCGCGGGCGTTCGGCGAAGCCAGTGCCTGGAACAGCCCGATGCTCTGGACCCTGTGCTTCGGCGCCCTGGCCACCTTGCTCGCGGTCGGTGGGCCGCTGGCGTTCGTGCGCAAGGTACTGCGCACCTGGGGCATCTGGCTGCTGCTGGGCGCGTGCCTGTGGCTGACCTGGAACCTGTTCGCCAAGGCTGACCTGGCAGCACTGTGGAACCGCGCCGGTGACGGTTCGATGTCGCTGGCCGTGGGCTTCGACATTGCCATCGCGATGCCGCTTTCCTGGTTGCCGCTGATCGCCGACTACTCGCGTTTTGCCCGCAACGGCAAACAGGTATTCGGCGGTACGGTGCTGGGCTACTTCATCGGCAACACCTGGCTGATGAGCCTGGGCGTGGGCTACACCTTGGCCTTTGCCGGCAGCGGCGAAGCCAACGCCCTGCTGCTGGCCCTGGCGGGCGCCGGCATGGGCATTCCATTGCTGCTGATTCTGCTGGACGAGTCGGAAAAGGCGTTTGCCGACATACACTCGGCGGCCGTTTCCACCGGTGTGCTGGTACGCCTGAAGGTCGAGCACCTGGCGCTGGCCATTGGTGTGTTGTGCACGCTGATCGCCCTGCTGGCGCCACTGGCACAGTACGAAAACTTCCTGCTGCTGATCGGTTCGGTGTTCGCACCGCTGTTCGGTGTGGTACTGATGGACCACTACGTGATCCGTCGCCGCCGCCTGCCGGCACAGGTGAATGGCTTGCACTGGCAGGCACTGCTGGCCTGGGTGGTGGGTGTGGCGGCGTACCATGTGATCGCCGCACAAGCGCCGGACCTGGGGGCGACCCTGCCGGCATTGCTGCTGGCAGGGCTACTGCACGGGCTGCTCAGCTTCAGCCGCGGCCGGGAAACAGTTCAGGCTTGAGCACGCCATTCAGGCGCGGGTAGGGGATCTTCAATTCCACGTGGCCCATGGAGTAGGGCGCGATGCTATAGACCTCGTACTTGACCACCACCGCGCCGTACGTCAGGGCGATATGCGGCGACTGCTTGAACGGCCAGGTCTTGATGAACTCGGCGTCCTTGTCCATGCCCACGCTGATCAGCCAGGCGCGGTGCGATTCCTCGACGGTTTTCCAGAAGGTGTCTTCCTGGCCGGGCACCAGCATGTCCTGCAGGGTCAGCACCTTGTCCAGCTTGCGCGAATAGTTGATGAAACCACGCCCGGGCATGCCGTGGGCGCCGCCGCTGTCCAGGTAGCTGGACAGTTCGATGATCACCAGTCCGTCATGCTGCTCGCGTACCTTGGCCTGCAGGTAGCTGCTGTTGCGCTTGTCGGCGCTGGCCAGGTACTGCTGCTCGTAGGCTTGCAGGGTGGCCGGTGCGTTGCCGCGCTGGTTGTCTTCGGTCAGTTGCAGCAGGCGTTTCTCGACGATGCCATCGAGCTTGGGCAAGGCCGGGAAATGGATCATGTCGATGTTCACCAGCGGGCAGTCGCTTTCGCTGCAGCCGGGTTTGACATGCTCCCAGGCATCGCGCTTGACCTCGAGCGGCGCCCGGTAGTTGGGCGTGAACAGGCTTTGGCAGGCACCCAGGGCCAGGGCCAGCACAGCCACGGAAGTCAGTTTGACAAGTGTCATGGGGATCCTTGCAGAACAGGGAAAAGTCGGCCTTTGACCGTCTGCGCGGCCTTCAGTTCGCCACTAAGCTAACAGAGAGAAGGCGCGCTGTCCCGAGTGCGCGAACGGTTGCCGGAAAGGGATGAAACCGGCAGGCGTGCAGAGTAGGATGGCGCGATGCGGTATTCGAGGTAATGAGGATTTCCATGTCAGACGCGTTGAACTCAGTGCCCAAGGGCTTCGAAATCATCGAGCGGGCCAATTGCTTCCAGGGCTTTTACAAGCTCGACAAGCTACGCCTGCGCCACGAGTTGTTTGCCGGGGGCATGGGCCGCGAGATCAGCCGCGAACTGTTTGTGCGCCATGATGCGGTGTGCGTGCTGCCCTACGACCCGCAACGCGACGAAGTGGTGCTGATCGAGCAGTTCCGTGTGGGGGCGCTGGACAAGGTGGGCAACCCCTGGCTGATCGAGATGGTGGCCGGGCTGATCGACAAGGACGAGCAACCCGAGGAAGTCGCCCACCGCGAAGCCGAAGAAGAAGCCGGCCTGACCTTCAGCGCCCTGTGGCCGATGACCCGTTACTTCCCGTCGCCCGGCGGCAGTGACGAATACGTTCACCTGTTCCTCGGCCGTTGCAGCAGCGAAGGGGCAGGCGGCCTGCACGGCCTGGAAGAAGAGGGCGAGGACATTCGCGTGCGCGTGTGGTCGTTCGAGGATGCCTTGCAGGCAGTGCGCGACGGGCGCATCTGCAACGCGGCGACCATCATCGGCCTGCAGTGGCTGGCGCTGAACCGTGACGAAGTACGAGGTATGTGGAAGTGAACCTGCTGCGCGAGCGTTATCGGGTCGACCTGGTCGGGCTGCAGGCAGCCTGCGAGGCCAACTACGCCCGGCTGATGCGCCTGTTGCCCGACATGCGTACCACCCAGAGCTCGCGCCGCATCGGCATGACCCAGGGCGACCAGATGCTTGGCGTGCTGGTGCTCGACGTGGTGCTGGCCTGCCCGTACACCACCACCCTGCACGTGCGCCAGGAGCACAGCCTGCCGTGGTTGCCGGTGCCACACCTGGAAGTGCAGGTGTATCACGATGCGCGCATGGCCGAAGTGGTCAGTGCCGAACACACCCGGCGCTTGCGCAGCATCTACCCCTATCCCAACGAGGCCATGCACCAGCCGGACGAAAAGGCCCAGCTCAACCTGTTCCTCGGTGAATGGCTGAGCCACTGCCTGGCCTGTGGCCACGAGCTGGCAAGCGTTCGCTGAATTGTGACGTGGTTTGGGTGCGGGTGTTTGCTCGCAACCGTTGTACAGCCATAATTCGCGCTGAATCCGTTCGAGGAGACGGCCGTTGCCGCAGCCAGACCAAACGCGCCCCGTGCATGTGGTGCAACTGACCGATGCCCACCTGTTCGCCGACCCGGCCGGCAGCATGCTGGGTCTCAATACCCGTGACAGCCTGCGCCATGTGGTTGCCCAGGTGCGGCGGGAGCAACCGCTTGTCGACCTGCTGCTGTGCACCGGCGACCTTTCGCAGGACGCCAGCGTGGCGTCCTATGAGGCGTTCCGCGAGCTGACCGCACCGTTTGCCGTGCCTGCTCGCTGGTTGCCGGGCAACCATGACGAGGCGCGGGTCATGGCGCAGGTGGCGCCGGAACTGCTGCAGGCGGTAACCGATGTTGGTGCTTGGCGCATCGTCATGCTCAACACCGCAGTGTACGGCGCGACTCACGGTTTTTTGGAGAATGACCAGCTGGCAGTGCTGGAGGCCGCCTTGAAAGGGGCGGGCGAGCGGCATTGCCTGGTGTGTTTCCACCATCAGCCGGTGGACATCGGCTGTGCCTGGATCGCGCCGATCGGCTTGCGCAATGCCCAGGCGCTGTTCGATATCGTCGAGGGTTATCCACAGGTGCGAGCCTTGCTCTGGGGGCATGTGCACCAGGAATGGGATGAAGTGCGTGGCGGCCTGCGCCTGCTGGCTACGCCGTCGACCTGTATCCAGTTCGCGGCGCGTAGCGAGGATTTCCAGGTGAGCGAGGAGCAGCCGGGCTACCGCTGGTTGCGCCTGCATGCCGACGGGCGGTTGGAGACCGGGGTGGAGCGGGCGCTGGACTTCGAAGTGAAGCTCGACTTCGATAGCCCGGGGTATTGACGATTTTGGGGCTGCTGCGCAGCCCTATCGCGACACAAGGCCGCTCCCCCAGGAGACCGCGTACCCCTGTTGAAGAATTTGTTGCTAAAACCCCTGTGCGGCGCCAAAAGCCGGCGAACGCGCTACACTGCGCGTCCCTGCGCCCGCATTATCAGGCGCGAAGCCACAGATTCCGGGGGCAGCATGTCGGGTTCCATCCTCTATATCCATGGCTTCAACAGTTCACCGCTGTCGAAGAAGGCGCTTCAACTCGAGGCTGTCATGCAACATCTCGGTCTGGCAGACCAGTTGCGGGTGCCCGCCTTGCACCACCACCCACGGCAGGCCATCGCCCAGCTCGAAGCGGCCATCGCCGAGCTTGGCGCGCCATTACTGGTAGGCAGTTCGCTTGGCGGCTACTATGCCACCCATCTGGCCGAGCGCTATGGCCTCAAGGCCCTGCTGGTAAACCCGGCGGTAACGCCGCACAAGCATTTCGACGGCTACCTGGGCACCCAGCACAATCACTACACCGGTGAAGCCTGGGAACTGACCCACGATCACGTGCAGGCCCTGGCCGAACTGGAAGTACCGGCCCCGTTGGACGCCAGCCGCTATCAAGTGTGGCTGCAGACCGCCGATGAAACCCTGGACTATCGCCACGCCGAGCGCTATTACCGTGCTTGTGCCCTGCGCATCCAGGCCGGTGGCGACCACAGCTTCCAGGGCTTCGCCGAGCGCCTGCCGGCGCTGCTGGCCTTCGCCGGCATTGCCCGTGGGCAGTATGCAGCGCTCGATTTTTCTGTATTTTGACCTTTTGCATTCACCAGACTGACGACGAGACCCTATGGCCACTCCCAGCGCTAGCGCCTATAACGCAGACGCCATCGAAGTCCTCTCGGGCCTTGACCCGGTCCGCAAGCGGCCGGGCATGTACACCGATACCAGCCGCCCCAACCACCTGGCCCAGGAAGTCATCGACAACAGCGTCGACGAAGCCCTGGCCGGTCACGCCCGTTCGGTGCAGGTCATCCTCCATGCCGACCACTCGCTGGAAGTCAGCGACGATGGTCGTGGCATGCCGGTGGACATCCACCCGGAAGAGGGCGTGTCCGGGGTCGAGCTGATCCTTACCAAACTGCACGCCGGCGGCAAGTTCTCCAACAAGAACTACCAGTTCTCCGGCGGCCTGCACGGCGTCGGCATCTCGGTGGTCAACGCCCTGTCGACCCAGGTGCGCGTGCGCGTCAAACGTGACGGCAACGAATACCAGATGACCTTCGCCGATGGTTTCAAGGCCAGCGAGCTGGAAGTGGTCGGCTCGGTCGGCAAGCGCAACACCGGCACCAGCGTGTACTTCAGCCCCGACCCCAAGTATTTCGATTCGCCGAAGTTCTCCATCAGCCGCCTCAAGCACGTGCTCAAGGCCAAGGCCGTGCTGTGCCCGGGCCTGCTGGTCAGTTTCGAGGACAAGGCCAGCGGCGAGAAGGTCGAATGGCACTACGAGGATGGCCTGCGCTCCTACCTGGTCGATTCGGTCAACGAGTTCCAGCGCCTGCCTGACGAGCCGTTCTGCGGCAGCCTGGCCGGTAACAAGGAGGCGGTGGACTGGGCCTTGCTGTGGCTGCCCGAAGGTGGCGACAGCATCCAGGAAAGCTACGTCAACCTGATCCCTACCGCCCAGGGCGGCACCCACGTCAACGGCCTGCGCCAGGGCCTGCTGGATGCCATGCGTGAATTCTGCGAATTCCGCAACCTGCTGCCACGCGGCGTGAAGCTGGCGCCGGAAGACGTCTGGGAACGCATCACCTTCGTGCTGTCGATGAAGATGCAGGACCCGCAGTTCTCGGGGCAGACCAAGGAGCGCCTGTCGTCGCGCGAGGCGGCTGCCTTCGTTTCCGGCGTGGTCAAGGACGCTTTCAGCCTGTGGCTCAACGCCCACCCCGAGCTGGGCATGCAGTTGGCGGAGCTGGCCATCAGCAACGCCGGGCGCCGCCTCAAGGCCAGCAAGAAGGTCGAGCGCAAGCGCATCACGCAGGGCCCGGCACTGCCCGGCAAACTGGCCGATTGCGCCGGCCAGGACCCGATGCGTGCCGAGCTGTTCCTGGTCGAGGGTGACTCGGCCGGTGGCTCGGCCAAGCAGGCACGCGACAAGGAGTTCCAGGCGATCCTGCCGCTGCGCGGCAAGATCCTCAACACCTGGGAAGTGGACGGTGGCGAAGTCCTGGCGAGCCAGGAAGTGCACAACATCGCCGTGGCCATTGGCGTCGACCCGGGGGCCACCGACCTTGCGCAGCTGCGCTACGGCAAGATCTGCATCCTTGCCGATGCCGACTCCGACGGCCTGCACATTGCCACGCTGCTGTGCGCGCTGTTCGTCCAGCACTTCCGCGCGCTGGTCGAGGCCGGGCATGTGTATGTGGCCATGCCGCCGCTGTACCGCATCGACCTGGGCAAGGAAATCTACTACGCCCTCGACGAGGCTGAACGCGACGGTATCCTCGACCGCCTGGTGGCCGAGAAGAAGCGCGGCAAGCCACAGGTCACCCGCTTCAAGGGCCTGGGCGAGATGAACCCGCCACAGCTGCGCGAAACCACCATGGACCCGAACACCCGGCGCCTGGTGCAGCTGACCCTGGACGACGTGCAGGCCACCTGCGAGCTGATGGACAAGCTGCTGGCCAAGAAACGCGCGGGCGACCGCAAGAGCTGGCTGGAAACCAAGGGCAACCTGGCCGAGGTCATGGTTTGATTCGGCAGCTTCTGGCTGCCTGCCTGGCGCTGGTTGCCCTGCCGAGCTTGGCGGGCAACTGGCCAGAGCTGAAGCTGAGCGCCGAGCACCCGATCGACGGCATGCGCGGAGGCAACCTGTCTGGCCTGGTGGAATGCCGGGGCGGGCTGTGGGGCGTGTCCGACCGCGACGACGACCGTATTTACCGTTTCGACCGGCAAAACCCGACCTGGCGCGCGCAACCGCTCACCTTCACCCCGCCAGCGGTACCGGAAAGTGGCCTGCCGTGGGGCCTGAAGTCGCGCAACTGGGCGGCGTCGTATATCCGTGGTGGCGAGCTGGATTTCGAAGGCATCAGCTGTGACCAGGCGGGTAACCTGTACCTGGTCAGCGAGGCTCATGCCGCGGTGCTGCAACTGCCGCTGGAAGGCGAGGCGGACTGGTTGAAGATTGACCCTGCCATGGTTCGTCAGGCCCGGGCCAGCGGCATGCTGCTGAACTTCAACGCCTTGTTCGAAGGCCTGGCGATCAACCCGGCGGGCGACCGCCTGTGGCTGGCCGCCGAGCGCGAACGCCGTGGCCTGGTGGCCATCGAACGCCAGCAATCGGTGTGGACCTGCGGACGCAGCTGTGTGCTGCTGAGCGAGGCTGGCGTCGAAATGCAGCCGGCGCAAATGCCCAATGCCCAGGCACTGTCGCGCGACTTCGCCGACCTGGCCTGGTTCGAGGGCAAGTTGTTCACCCTGGAACGCAACGCCTACCGGGTCTGCCGGCGGGATACCGACAGCGGCAAGGTCGAGCGCTGCTGGTCGTTCGCTGCCGATGCCCTGGTCGAGTCGCGCCGCTATCAACAGCCGTTTGGCCTGGCCGAGGCCCTGGTGATCGACGCCAAGGGCGCCTGGATCGGTGTGGACAACAACAACGGCGCCCGCGCCGATGGCGAGACACGCCCGATCGTCTGGCGCTTCGACGCGCCGGAAGGCGGATGGAGCGCCAAGCCATGAGCCAGGCACCGGGCAAGCGGGCTGGCAAGGTATTGATGATCGTCGCCTGGGCGGCGGCGCTGTTTCTTGCCACGCGCTTCTTCGGCCAATGGGAAGACAGCCAGCGCAACCCCAATGCCCAGGTGCAGTCGTCGCATGGTGAAGGCTTTATCGAGGTGCGCCTGCTGGGCAACGGCCAGGGCCACTTCGTGGTGGATGGCGCGATCAACGGCCAGATGGTGCATTTCATGCTCGACACCGGGGCTACCGACGTGGCCATCCCCGAGGCGTTGGGCCGCGAGCTGGGCCTGGAGCGCGGCAGCCCGGTGCAGCTCAGTACCGCCAACGGCCGTACCGAAGGCTACCGCACGCGCCTGGCCAGCCTGCAGCTGGGGGATATCCGCCTGCAGGACGTGCGCGCCATCGTGGTGCCGGGCCTGGACGGGCAGACTGTATTGCTGGGCATGAGTGCCTTGAAACAACTTGAATTTACCCAGCGCGGCGGCACCATGCTGCTGCGCCAGAACCTGAAATGACGAGGCCCGCATGAGCGACTCACTGGAACTCAGCCTGGACGGCGTAGAACGCCGCTCGCTGGCTGACTTCACCGAACAGGCCTACCTCAACTACTCCATGTACGTGATCATGGACCGCGCCCTGCCGCACATCGGCGACGGCCTGAAGCCGGTGCAGCGACGCATCGTCTACGCCATGAGCGAGTTGGGGCTCGATGCCGATGCCAAGCACAAGAAGTCGGCGCGTACCGTCGGTGACGTGCTCGGCAAGTTCCACCCCCACGGCGACTCGGCCTGCTACGAGGCCATGGTGCTGATGGCGCAGCCGTTCAGCTACCGCTACACCCTGGTCGACGGCCAGGGCAACTGGGGTGCGCCGGACGATCCGAAATCGTTCGCCGCCATGCGTTATACCGAAGCGCGTCTGTCGCGCTACGCCGAAGTGCTGCTCAGCGAAGTCGGCCAGGGCACCGTGGACTGGGTGCCGAACTTCGACGGCACCTTGCAGGAGCCGGCCGTGCTGCCGGCGCGCCTGCCCAATATCCTGCTCAACGGCACCACGGGTATTGCCGTGGGCATGGCCACCGACGTGCCGCCGCACAACCTGCGTGAAGTGGCCGCGGCCTGTGTGCGCCTGCTCGACGAGCCCAAGGCCAGCATCGAGCAGCTGTGCGAGCACATCCAGGGGCCGGACTACCCGACCGAGGCCGAGATCGTCACGCCGCGGGCAGAAATCCTCAAGATGTACGAAAGCGGCCGTGGCTCTATCCGCATGCGCGCCGTGTACCGCGTCGAGGATGGCGACATCGTCGTCACCGCGCTGCCGCACCAGGTCTCCGGGGCCAAGGTGCTGGAGCAGATTGCCGCGCAGATGCAGGCCAAGAAGCTGCCGATGGTCGCCGACCTGCGTGACGAGTCGGACCACGAGAACCCGTGCCGCATCGTCATCATCCCGCGCTCCAACCGCGTGGACGCCGATGAACTGATGCAGCACCTGTTCGCCACCACCGACCTTGAGAGCAGCTACCGGGTCAACGTCAACATCATCGGCCTGGACGGCCGGCCACAGCTGAAGAACCTGCGTGCGCTGCTGCTGGAGTGGCTGGAGTTCCGTACCACTACCGTTCGTCGCCGTCTGCAGCACCGCCTGGACAAGGTGGAGAAGCGCCTGCACCTGCTGGAAGGTTTGCTGACCGCGTTCCTCAACCTGGATGAGGTTATCCACATCATCCGTACCGAGGACCAGCCCAAGCAGGCCCTGATTGCCCGTTTCGACCTGACCGAGATCCAGGCCGACTACATCCTCGAGACCCGCCTGCGGCAGCTGGCGCGCCTGGAAGAGATGAAGATCCGCGGCGAGCAGGATGAACTGCTGAAAGAGCAGGCCAAACTGCTTGCCCTGCTGGGCAGCGATGCCAAGCTGCGCAAACTGGTACGCAGCGAGCTGATCAAGGATGCCGAAACCTATGGCGACGACCGCCGCTCGCCGATCGTCGAGCGTGCCGAAGCCAAGGCCCTGTCGGAAAACGAGCTGATGCCGACCGAGCCGGTCACCGTGGTGCTGTCGGAGAAAGGCTGGGTGCGCTGCGCCAAGGGCCACGATATCGATGCCACCGGCCTGTCATACAAGGCCGGCGATGGCTTCAAGGCTGCTGCCGCCGGGCGCTCCAACCAGTTTGCCGTGCTCATCGACTCCACCGGTCGCAGCTACTCGCTGGCCGCCCATAGCCTGCCTTCGGCGCGTGGCCAGGGCGAACCGCTGACCGGGCGCCTGACGCCTCCACCGGGGGCCACCTTCGAGTGCGTGCTGTTGCCGGACGACGACGCGCTGTACGTGGTGGCCTCGGACGCCGGCTACGGCTTCGTGGTCAAGGGTGAAGACCTGCAGGCCAAGAACAAGGCCGGCAAGGGCTTGCTCAGCCTGCCCAACGGCGCCAAGGTCATGACCCCGCGCCCGGTGGCCAACCGCGAGCAGGACTGGCTGGCGGCGGTGACCACCGAAGGCCGTCTGCTGGTGTTCAAGGTCAGCGACTTGCCCCAGTTGGGCAAAGGCAAGGGCAACAAGATCATCGGTGTGCCGGGCGACCGGGTGGCCAGCCGTGAAGAATTTGTTACCGATCTGGCCGTGATTGCCGAAGGCGCGACTCTTGTATTGCAAGCCGGCAAGCGTACCCTATCTCTGAAAGCTGACGACCTGGAGCATTACAAGGGCGAGCGAGGACGGCGCGGCAGCAAGCTGCCACGTGGGTTCCAGCGGGTCGATGGGTTGCAGGTGGAAGTGCCGGCGTAACCGGTAGAAATGTCTGGAACGGCAATTTCAGCGTCGTTCCGGGCAGAAATGCTGGAGTCGGACGGTTATTTCGCGGATGATATGGCCCTTGCGGTGCCGGCGTGGCCGTGTGCCCGTTTGAATCTACATGTATCACTGCGGTTGGCCTGATGGCGACCGCCTGGATGGGATGATGAAATTTCTGCGCCTTCCATTTGCGCTGTTGATGACTGGCCTGCTGGGCCTTGGCGGGTGCACCATGCACCAGCCGGTTGCCCTGTACCAGCTCGACAGTGGTGATCCTGGCCAGCCTTCGCAGAGTGCAGGCATGGCCGTGGTACTCGGCCCGGTATCGGTGGCCGATTACCTGCAACGCGAGACGTTCCTGCAGCGTCAGGCCGACGGCAGCCTGACTTCGGCGACCGACGGTCGTTGGGCTGGCAGCCTTTCGTCGGATATCGACCAGCTGCTGGTGCGCCAGCTCGCCTGGCGCCTGGACAGCCAGCGCGTGGTGCTGGCCCCGGCGGCTGCCGGTTTCAACCCGGATGTACAAGTGCTGCTGTCGATCACTCGCCTGGACTCGGGCAAGGACCAGCCGGCCATTCTGGATGCCCAGTGGCGCCTTCTGGACCGCCGTGGCCATGTGCGTGACAACCGCATCGTTCACCTTGAGCAGCCGCACGCGGGCAGCGAGGCGTCGCAGGTGCAGGCCCAGGGCCAATTGCTGCAGAAGCTGGCCGAACAGCTGAGCACGGCGGTCAAGCCGCTGGCCAACCAGCCAGCGATTGCCGAAGAGTCGCCTAAGAAGCCAGCTGCGCCGGTACAGGTGAAGAAGACGCCAGAGAAATCCAAGATCCCGATGGCTGCACCAATTCGTACCGATATGGAAGTCTATCGGTTCTGATTGGGCTGCCAGATACGAAAAAGCCCGCATTGCTGCGGGCTTTTTCGTATCTGCTGTTTTTGTACTGCCTGTAGCGGCCTCTTCGCGGGTAAACCCGCTCCCACAGGTTCGGCGCAGGTCCTGTGGGAGCGGGTTTACCCGCGAAGAGGCCAGCCCGGTATCAGGCCCGGCGTTCGTGCATCCGCGCCAACTGCCGCTCCAGCATCGACGGGTAGGGCTCCATCAGGCGCTCCACGCAGCAGGCGCCTTCCGGGCTGGCAATCGGGCGAATGCGGGCGCGCTGGCGAATCAGCGTGTCATCGCTGATCTGCCGCTCCACCAGCAACAGGTTGCGGCTGTGCTGCGACAGCGCCAGGGCGTCCTGGGCCTTCTCGGCCATCAGCAGGTCCACCAGCTCCAGCCCTTGCAGGTCGTTGCCCAGGGCCAGGCCCAGTTGCAACTGCAGGGTAATGCCGCTGTCCGCCACCTCGATCTGCAGGGCATGGCCCAGGGCGCGCAACAGTTCGCCGCAGCAGATGGCGTTGGTCAGGTAGTCCTCGCCACAGTCGCGGCTGTGGAACAGCACCAGGGTGCTGCCGTCGTTGAGCGTGTGGGTTTCACCGTCGTAGAGCGAGGCCGCGTGCTCCAGGCAATCGCGGTAGCGCTCGGTCAGTTCGGTCAGGCGCGTGCGTGGCAGGCGGCGCAGCTGCTCCTGCGACCCCAGTTGCACGGCGAGCACGGCGCTGTACTGCGGTTCGTCGGATTCGACCACGGTGGCCTTGGGCGCGCTGTCGTCGTCCAGCAGGCCGGCGAAGGCTTGTTCGTCATCCTCGTCTGCCTGGGCGGCAAACTTGGCGCGCGGTGCGGTCTTGGCTGCCGGAGTGGCATCGTGCAGGTCGTCGTACTGCTCGTCGTCCTCTTCCTCAGGCTCTGGCTCAGGTGGCGGCGGAGGGGCCAGGCGCGCATGCAGCTGGCGAGCGATGTCGCCGATCTCGTCCTGGCGGTCGGTGGCCGGGGTATAGGGTTGCGGGTCGCGCAGCCACACCCGCAGCTGCAGCAGCGGCAGGGTGATGAAGCGGCCTTGGCGCAGGCTCAGGGTCAGCGCCAGTACCAGCAGGATGGCGGCAAGGATGCCCATGCTCTGCAGGCTGATCAGCATCGGCTGCTGGAACTGGCTCATGTCCAGGCTGATGCGCAGTTGCCCGGCAGTCACGTCCTGGAAGGTGATCTTGGTCTGGTACAGGCCTTCGGCCTCGCCCAGCAGGCTGTTGCGCGGGCGCTGGCCGGCCTCGGCGAGGATGCGGTTGTCCACGCTGTAGATCGCCGCATGGGCCACCAGCGGGTTCTTCACCAGATTGCCGAGCAGCACGTTGAGGCTGAGGATGTCGTTGGCCACCAGCAGCTCGGTCGCCGAGGTGGCGGTCTGGGTGGTCAGGCTCTGGCCCAGGGCATCGGCCTGCTCGTGCATGGCCTGCTTGAACTGCAGGCCCATGACACAGGCGTAGATCACCAACGCCAGCGCCACCAGGAATATGTTGGTGCAGGCGATGCGCAGTGCCAGTGGCACGCGACGTTGACTCAGGGCGCGATAGATCATCAGGAAGAAGTTGTCTGCTTTGACGGGCGTGGGCCGGTTCACTGAGCTCGGCTCTTAATGGCATGAAAGTGTGGGGCAGTATAGCGAGCCGGGTTTTGTCGGCAAAGTATCGTTGGCGCCCGATGGTCACGGAAAATCGGTAGAATGCGCATTTTTCATCGAAGTCGGAGCCAGGTTGTGCGCGAAATCGTCCTGATCAACATCACCGGTGAGGACCGTCCCGGTCTCACTGCGGCTATCACCGGCGTCCTGCTGCAGGGCGGTGTGAGCATCCTCGACATTGGCCTGGCAGTCATGCACGGTACCTTGTCGTTCGGCATTCTGGTCGATATCCCGGACAACGAAGTGGCTACCGCCCTGCTGCAAAGCGTGCAGGCCAAGGCCCACGAACTGAACCTGCAGGCCCGCTACACGCCGATTTCCGAGGCGGACTACCAGCACTGGGCCGATGGCCAGGGCGAGGCGCGCCACATCGTCACCCTGCTCAGCCGCAAGATTACCCCCGAGCAGCTGCAGCGGGTGAGTGCAGTGATCAGCCATTATGGCCTGACCATCGAGCGTATCGAGCGCCTGTCGGCCCGTGTGGCGCTGGATGCCGAGACCGACAAGGGCAAGGCGGCCATCGAGATCTCCGTGCGTGGCGTGCCAAGTGACTCCCAGGCTCTGCGTGCCGATTTCTTCGCCTTGGCTGAAGAGCTGAGCGTCGACATTGCCTTCCAGAAAGATGACCTGTTCCGCCGAAACCGCCGCTTGGCGGTGTTCGACATGGACTCGACGCTGATCGAAGCCGAAGTCATCGACGAGCTGGCCAAGGCCGCTGGCGTGGGCGAGCAGGTGGCTGCGATTACCGAGCGCGCCATGCGCGGCGAACTGGACTTCCGCGCCAGCTTCAAGGAGCGCATGGCGCTGCTCAAGGGCCTGGATGTGGGCGTGCTGGACGAGATCGGTGCATCGCTGCGCCTGACCGAGGGGGCCGAGAACCTGTTTGCCGAGCTCAAGCGCCTGGGTTACAAGACTGCGATCCTGTCTGGTGGCTTTACCTACTTTGCTCGCCAGGTGCAGGCGCGGCTGGGTATCGACTATGTGTTCGCCAACGAGCTGGAAGTGGTTGATGGCAAGGTGACCGGCGTGGCCGTGGAGCCGATCGTCGATGCCCAGCGCAAGGCCGAGCTGCTACAGAAGCTGGCCAGCGAAGAAGGCTTGCAGCTGGAGCAGACCATTGCCGTGGGTGATGGTGCCAACGACCTGCCGATGCTGTCGCTGGCCGGCCTGGGCGTGGCGTTCCGTGCCAAGCCGCTGGTGCGCCAGTCGGCCAAGCAGGCTATTTCCACCCTGGGGCTTGATGGCGTGCTGTACCTGCTGGGCTTGCGCGACCGCGACGCGCGCGGCTGATCGGGACTTTGGGGCTGCTGTGCAGCCCTTCGCGGGCACGCACAGCGGACCCAATAAAAAGGCCCTGCAATGCAGGGCCTCTTTCATACTGTTCGAATCAAGCCTGCGCAGGCGCCGCCAACTGCTGCCCCATGCGCACCGCAGAACCAGCACCCAGGTTCTCAGCCCACTTCACCTGCTCCGGCCCGAACAGCACGATAGCGGTCGAACCCAGCTTGAAACGGCCCAGTTCGGCACCTTTCTCCAGATGGATCGGCGCGCGGCTGGCCTCGTCGTAACGGAAGGTCTTCAGCTCACGCTTGGGCGGCGTCACCAGCCCTGCCCACACGGTTTCGATCGAAGCGACGATCATCGCGCCAACCAGCACCACGGCCATCGGCCCGCGTTCGGTATCGAACAGGCAGACCACGCGCTCGTTGCGGGCGAACAGCTCGGGGACGTTCTCCGCGGTGGTCTGGTTGACCGAGAACAGGCGGCCCGGCACGTAGACCATTTCACGCAGGGTACCGGCCAGCGGCATGTGCACGCGGTGGTAGTCCTTGGGCGACAGGTAGATGGTGGCGAACTCGCCGCCCATGAACGGCGCGGCCATGGCCGGGTCACCGCCCAGCAGTTCCTGCGCGCTGAAGCCGTGGCCCTTGGCCTGGAAGATGCGGCCGTGCTCGATCGGGCCAAGCTGGCTGACGGCACCGTCGGCCGGGCACAGGATCGCGCCCGGGGTCTCGTCCAGCGGGCGGGCACCTGGCTTCAGGGCACGGGTGAAGAATGCATTGAAGTGCTCGTAGGCGCTCAGGTCTTCGACCATGGCTTCGGCCATGTTCACCTGGTAGCGCTTGGCGAACCAGGCGGTGAAGGCGTTCTTGAACCAGCGCACGCGGCACTCGGCAATGCAGCCGGCCAGCCGTGACAGCAGGTGGTGCGGCAGCAGGTACTGGCTGATGATGAACAAACGGGATTTCATGCAGGTTCCTTAGACTTCTACAGGCGTGTCCGGGTGGTTGCCCCATTCGCTCCACGAGCCGGCGTAAGCCTTGACGCGTGGGTAGCCGAGGGCCTTGGCCACCAGGTAAGTGAAACCGGAGCGGCGGTGGGTCTGGCAGTGGGTGATCACTTCCTTGTCGGGGGTGATGCCCAGGTTCTGCAGGACTTCGGCGATGTCCTGGCGGATGCGCAGGTGGTCGTTGAGGTCCATGCCGGCGGTCCACTCGAAGTTGATCGCGCCGGGGATGTGGCCGCCTTTGGCTGCCAGCACTTTCTCGCCGCTGAATTCCTGCGGGCCACGGGCGTCCCAGATGACCAGGTCGTCGGCGCCCAGGCGGCTTTGCAGGTACTCGCGAGTAGCGGTGGGCTCACTGTCGATGCGCAGGTGCACAGGCGTGTTGCCGCTGGCGGGTACTTCGGTGGAGAGCTTGTCGGCCGGCCAGGCCTGGATGCCGCCATTGAGGTAGTGGTAACGCTTGTGGCCGATCACGTCGAGCAGCCAGATGAAGCGCCCGGCCCAGCCGCCGCCTTCATCGTCATACACCACATACACGGCATCGTCGCGGTGGCCGAGTTCGCTGAACAGTTTTTCCAGCTCGCCCAGGGCCGGCAGCAGGCCGGGCGCGGGGGGCTGGCCGAGCTGGGTACGCTTGCCTTCGACGAAGCGTGCGCCGGGAATATGCCCGCTGACATAGCGGTTGGTGCTGCTCAGGTCGACCAGGATCAGCTGTGGCGAATCCAGGCGTTGCAGCAGGTCCGCGGCTTCGATTACCAGGGGCAGGCCGGAAAAGTCAGTCATCCACGGTCTCCAGTGTGGAAAGAGGGCCGATTGTAGCGCAAGGCTCAGGCCTTGCGGTTGGCAAACACCGACAGCGCCCGCTCGGTGCATTGTGCGGTCTTGCCGAAGGCTTGCACGCTGATATCGGCCAGTGGCCGGCAGCCCTGGTCAGCCACCATCAGCATCAGCACCTGGTCGTTCACCGCCAGCGAGCGCAGCAGCACGTGCTCGCTGCGGAACAAGGCGCGCAGCGGGGCCGGCAGCAGGGCCGAGAACTGGCTGTGGTTTTCCGGGGTGATGCGCAGTTGTCCAGCCTGGGCCAGCAGCTTTTGCAGCAGTTTGTTCTGCGACACCTGCAGGGCCAGGGCCCCGGCCTCCTTGGGCAGGCCGGCGAGTTGCTGTACTCGCAGGTAGTCGCTGGCCTTGTCCAGGCTCAGCAGCAGGATGCGCTGCATGCCGCAGGCCAGCAGGGCTTCGATGGCCTGGGTGGCCAGGTGCACGGTGTTGGTGAACGGGCTGGGCTGGGCCAGCAGGTGCTGGCACAGCTTGCGCCAGCGCGCCAGGTCGTCGCTGCTGGGCGGTGGCGGTGCCAGCATGTCCGGGTGCGGGCGACGCTGGTGCCAGGGCCAGATCAGCGCTTCGGCGGGGTGGAACAAGGCATGCTGGGCATGGCGGCGGGCGCTGGCCGCAGCCTGCTGGTGCACTTGCTGCTGCACGTCATCCAGCGAGGTCTGCAGGTACAGCGCGGTCAGCAGTTGCCAGCGCAGCAGGTGCGGGTTGTCCCAGCCCACCTGGGCCGCAAGGGCCAGGTTATTGGCCAGCAGCACGGTGTTGGCCGGCTGGTTGAACCAGCGGCGCAGGCCGGGCTCGGCATCCAGGCGGTGTTGCTGGCTGAGCAGGTCCTGGTCACGGGCGATATTGAGCACCTGGGCCAGCTGTTCGCGTTCTTCCAGCAGCAGGCGGTATCCCTGGGTCACCCATTGTGGCAGGCGCCAGTACTCCGCCATGGTCTGGCACAGCGCGATGATGCGCACGCCAAACAGCTCTTCCTCGACATGGGTGGCGTCCTCGCCCTTGTGGATAACCCGCAGCTCCCAGGTGTCGAGCAGCTTGGGGTAGGCCAGCGCCAGCGGCCAGAGTGGCGACAGGAACAGCAGGCTACCCCAGTGGATCTCCTGCCACAGCCGTGCCAGGCGGCTGGCGAACAGGCCGCTGGCCTGCTGCGAAGCGTGCTGGCTGATCAGCTGGAACTGGCACAGTACCGGCGGGATCTCTTCGACGGGTACCGCAGGCAGGCGCTTGAGCAACTGTTCGCTGCGCTCCAGACCCAGGCGGTTGAGGGCGACTTCCAGGCTTTCGGCTGGCTCGGCCAGGCTGGCATTGGTGGGGTGATTGGCTTCGCGCATCACCGACAGCACCAGTGCCGGGCTGTCCTGCATCAGTTCGGCGATATCGCGCAGCGAGCGGCGGCTATCGTGGATGGCGGCCATGACCCGGTCGTAGCTGTGCTTCGGCACGGGGATGCGAACACTCTCGAGCAGCTTTACCCAGGCCTCTAGCGTACGTGGAGCCTGAGCGGGCACCTTGGTTTCAATTGGCATTTTGACATCAGTCCGAACTGGCTTTTCGCATTGAGTGGCTATAGTCTGGCGCAGTTCTGCCGATAAGTAGAAGAAGAGTTTTAAAGCTCCCGCCTCTTCCCCTGACCACGACAGCAAGTGCTTTGAACCTATGGCTAAAATTATCGGCATCATCGTCGTATTCGCGAGCGTGCTCGGCGGATACGTGCTCTCCCACGGCAAGATCGCAGCGCTGATCCAGCCGTTCGAAGTACTGATCATCGGCGGTGCGGCCTTTGGTGCATTCCTGCAGGCCAACCCTGGCCACATGACCATGCACGTCATCAAGAAGTCGATGAAGATGTTCGGCTCGCGCTTTACTCACGCCTTCTACCTGGAAGTGCTGGGCCTGGTGTACGAGATCCTCAACAAGAGCCGTCGTGAAGGCATGATGGCCATCGAGGCCGACATCGAAGACGCCGCCGCCAGCCCGATCTTCGCCAAGTACCCGACGGTGCTCGCCGATGAACGCATGACTGCGTTCGTCTGCGACTACCTGCGCATCATGTCCACCGGCAACATGGCCCCGCACGAGCTCGAGGGCCTGTTCGACATGGAACTGCTGAGCATGAAGGAAGAGCTGGAGCACCCTTCCCATGCGGTGACCGGTATCGCCGACGGCATGCCCGGCTTCGGTATCGTTGCGGCGGTACTGGGTATCGTGGTGACCATGGCCTCGCTCGGTGATGGTGACCAGGCCTCCATCGGCCTCCATGTGGGTGCGGCGCTGGTGGGTACCTTCTTCGGTATTCTGGCGGCCTACGGCTTCTTCGGCCCGTTGGCCAAGTGCCTGGAGCACGATGCCAAGGAAGAGCTGAACCTCTACGAATCGATCAAGGCTTCGCTGGTGGCCTCGGCCTCGGGCATGCCACCTTCGCTGGCGGTCGAGTTCGGGCGCAAGGTGCTGTACCCCAAGCACCGCCCAAGCTTCGCCGAGCTGGAACAAGCGGTTCGCGGTCGCTGAGTCATGGAGAACAATCAGCCCATCATCGTCAAGCGCGTCAAGCGCTTTGGCGGCGGCCACCACGGCGGCGCCTGGAAAATCGCCTTCGCCGACTTCGCCACGGCGATGATGGCGTTCTTCCTGGTGCTGTGGCTGTTGTCCACGGCCACGCCGGAACAGAAGATCGCCATTGCCGGCTATTTCAAGGACCCGATCGGCTTCTCGGAAAGCGGCACGCCCTACGTCATCGACCTGGGCGGCTCGCCTCAGCTGGCGCCGGAAAAGACCATCAACCCCGAAGCCAAGTCCGAGCCGACGCCCGATACCAGCATCCAGCTGGACAAGGACCAGGTGGAGACCATGGCCGAGCAGGTCGAGCGTGAGCGCCTGGAGTTGCTGCTGCAGGAACTGCAGAACAAGGTGGAAGAGAACCCGCAACTGCAGAAGTTCAAGGACCAGATCCTGTTCGAGATCACCCAGGACGGCCTGCGCATCCAGATCATGGACGCCGAGAACCGGCCGATGTTCGACATTGGCAGCGCGCGCCTGCAGCCGTACTTCGAGGACATCCTGCTGGCCATGGCCGACACCATCAAGGCGGTGCCGAACAAGATCAGCATCAGTGGCCACACCGACGCCAAGCCGTATGCCGGCAGTGGCGAGTTCGGCAACTGGGAACTGTCGGCCAACCGTGCCAACGCCGCGCGCCGTGCGCTGGTGGCCGGTGGCTACCCGGATGGCCAGGTGGCACGGGTGGTGGGTTACGCGTCGTCTTCGCTGTTCGACCGCAAGAACCCGTTCAACCCGGTCAACCGCCGCATCGACATCATCGTGCTGACCAAGAAGGCCCAGCGCAACATCGAGGGTGAGCAGGGGACGCCGGAAGCACCGGCTGCTACGCCCGCAGCGCCGGGCGCTGCTGCACCGGCTGCGCCAGGGGAGACCGAGCAGGCACCCATGCAGCCGCGCGAGCTGCGCCAGAAGCTGAACATCTTCGAAGAGGGGACGCTGAAGATGGATGAGGCCAAGGACCAGTAAACCCTCTTTCGTCCTGCGCGGTCCCTTGTGGGAGCGGGCTTGCCCGCGAACACGGGCGAAGCCCGTGCCAACCACCGAGGTGCCTGCTTCGCGGGCACGCCCGCTCCCACAGGATTGGCGTAGCCCTCGAGCCTTGTGCAGAGCCTGTGGAGCAGGCGGTCAGTAGGCGTCTTCGGGCAAACTGGCAATGATCGAGCGGTAGCTGTTCATCCGTTGCTGCTTGATACGCCCCTCGTCCAGCGCCTTGAGCAGTGCACAGCCCGGTTCGCGATCATGCTTGCAGTCGCGGAAGCGGCACGTGCCGAACAGGTCGCGGAACTCGATGAAGCCATCCTCCACATCACTGCGGCTGACGTGACCCAGGCCGAACTCGCGGATGCCCGGTGAGTCGATCAGGTCGCCACCGTTGGGGAAGTGGTACAGCCGCGCGGTGGTGGTGGTATGGGTACCCTGGCCAGACCATTCCGACAGGTCGCCGACACGGGTGCCGGCGTCCGGCAGCAGGCTGTTGACCAGCGACGACTTGCCCACCCCCGACTGGCCGACGAACACGCTGATGTGGCCGTCAAGCATCTGCTGCAGGCGTTGCATGCCGTCACCGTGGTGCGCTGAAACCTCCAGCAGCGGGTAGCCCAGCTCGCGGTACACCTCTAGCAGCGCATGCAGGCCCGGGCCGTTCTCGTCGTTGATCAGGTCGGCCTTGTTCAGCAGCAGCAGCGGGCGAATGCCGGCATGTTCCGCCGCCACCAGGTAACGGTCGATCAGGTTGGGGTGCGGTTCGGGCGCGGGGGCGAAGACGATCACGATCAGGTCGACGTTGGCCGCCACCGGCTTCAGCTGGCCGTGGTTGTTCGGCCGGCACAGCTCGGTGCTGCGCGGCATCTGCGCGACGATCACGCCAATGCCCTGATTGCCCGCACGCCATACCACGCGGTCGCCGGTAACCAGCGCCGGCAGGTTGGCGCGCAAGTGGCAGCGGAACACCTGGCCGGCGACTTCGCCGTCCTGGGCTTCCACTTCTACCTGCACGCCGAAGTGCGCAATCACCAGGCCCAACTGCTCCGGCCCCAGGTCGCCACCCTCCAGTTCCTGCAGTACGTGCTGTTCGCGTTTGGCCGCACGCGCGGCGCGCTCGTTCTGGATTTTTTCGATGCGCCAGTTCTGGCGACGATTGAGCTGGCGTTTGGCCATGAAGGTTCCGTGCGTGGAGGGGCAGGTTGAAAACGGCAAGCAGTTTAGCACGCCAGGCGCCGGACCATTTCGCTTACCTTCGTGCCGTGAATGGGCGTGCCTTGGCCACTACGCTAATATGACGGCCTATACGAGGAGCCCCCGCATGCAAAACCCACAGAATCTGATCTGGATCGACCTGGAAATGACCGGCCTGGATCCGGACAGCGACGTCATCATCGAGATGGCCACCATCGTCACCGACAGCGAGCTGAATACCTTGGCCGAAGGCCCGGTGATCGCCATCCACCACAGTGATGAAGTGCTGGCGCGCATGGACGAGTGGAACACCCGCACCCATGGCGCTTCGGGGCTGACCCAGCGCGTACGCGAGAGCAAGGTCGGCATGGCCGAAGCCGAGGCGCAGACCATTGCGTTTCTCGAGCAGTGGGTGCCGAAAGGCAAGTCGCCGATCTGCGGCAACAGCATCTGCCAGGACCGCCGCTTCCTCTACCGCCACATGCGCAACCTGGAAAACTACTTCCACTACCGCAACCTGGATGTCTCGACCTTGAAGGAGCTGGCCGCACGCTGGGCGCCTGACGTGCGTGACAGCTTCAAGAAGGGCAACACCCACCTGGCACTGGATGACATCCGCGAATCGATTGCCGAACTGCGCCACTATCGCGAGCACTTCATCAAGGTGTGAGCCGAAAGGGCGCAGATATTGTATCTGCGCCCCCTTTTGGTGCCATGGGCAACTGGTTAGACTGCGCGCCTTTCTCGCTCGCCCGCACGGACCCCGCACCATGTTGTTGATGCTCTACCTTATCGCCATCACCGCCGAAGCCATGACCGGCGCGTTGTCTGCTGGCCGCCGCGGCATGGACTGGTTCGGCGTGGTGCTGATTGCCTGCGTCACCGCCCTGGGTGGCGGCTCGGTGCGTGACGTGCTGCTCGGGCATTACCCGCTGACCTGGGTGAAGCATCCGGAATACCTGGTGCTGACCAGCTGTGCGGCGCTGCTGACCATTTTCATCGCACCGATGATGCGCCGACTGCGCTCGCTGTTTCTGGTGCTCGATGCCCTGGGGCTGGTGGCCTTTACCCTGATTGGCTGCATGACTGCACTGGAGATGGGGCAGGGCATGCTGGTGGCGTCGATCAGCGGGGTGATCACCGGGGTATTTGGCGGGATCCTGCGGGATATCTTCTGTAACGACATTCCCCTGGTGTTCCGCCGCGAGCTGTACGCCAGTGTCTCGTTCGCTGCGGCGTGGTTCTACCTGGGCTGCGTGTACTTCAAGGTGCCGGCAGAACAGGCGATGCTGCTGACCTTGTTTGGCGGGTTCCTGCTGCGGTTGCTGGCGATTCGGTTCCATTGGGAAATGCCCAAGTTCCACTACAACGACCAGCAGTAGTCTTGACATGCGTTCCCTGTGGGAGCGGGTTCACCCGCGAACACGGGCGCAGCCCGTGCCATCCACCGTGGTGGCTTCTTCGCGGGTAAACCGCTCTCATGCTGCACATTACTCGTTGAATTAGCAGGGACCCTGTGGGAGCGGCTTTAGCCGCGAACACCGGCTAAAGCCGCTCCCACAGGGTACGAGGACCGCTTGCGAATTCAGTTGTCTGTGCAACAGCGCAGCCTAAAGCGCTGGGCAATCTCCCACAGGGGGGCTACGAAATGCCGTGCTGCGCCAGCGCCCACTCCACATGCTCGCGCACCAGCTCCGATGCATCCTCGCGTCGCGCCTTCAGCGCTTCGATCACCGGGATCGTCGAAGGCGCATTGCCCAACCCTATCGCCAGGTTGCGCAACCAGCGCTCATAGCCGGCCCGGCGCAACGGCCCGCCTTCGGTCTTGCGCAGGAAGGTCCGTTCATCCCACAGGAACATCTCTGCCAACTCGGCATTCTCCAGCCCGTGCCGTGGCTGGAAGTCCTGTTCCTGGCTGTGCCTGGCAAAGCGGTTCCACGGGCAGACGATCTGGCAGTCATCGCAACCGAACACCCGGTTGCCCATCTTTGAGCGCAACTCGACGGGGATCGGCCCCCGCAGTTCGATGGTCAGGTACGAGATGCAGCGCCGTGCATCCAGCACATAGGGCCCGACGAAGGCCTGGGTCGGGCAGATGTCCAGGCAGGCCTGGCAACGCCCGCAATGTTCGCTGGTGGTGGCTTCGTCCACCGGCAGTGGCAGGTCGACGAACAGCTCGGCGAGGAAGAAGTAGCTGCCCGCCTTGCGGTTGAGCAGCAGGGTGTTCTTGCCGATCCAGCCCAGCCCGGCCTGCTCGGCCAAGGCCTTTTCCAGCACCGGAGCGCTGTCGACGAAGGCGCGGTAACCGAACGGGCCGATAGCCTCCTGAATGCGATCGGCCAGGAACTGCACGCGCTTGCGCACCAGCTTGTGGTAATCCCGGCCCAGGGCGTAGCGCGACACGTAGGCTTTTTCCGGCTGTGCCAGGCGCTGCGCCATCTGCGTGTCGCCGGGCAGGTAGTCCATGCGCAGCGATACCACGCGCACCGTGCCGGGGATCAGTTGCTCTGGGTGTGCGCGCTTGCTGCCGTGGGCGCCCAGGTATTCCATCTCGCCCTGGTAGCCGGCGTCGAGCCAGCGCTGCAGGTGGTGTTCGTGTTCGCCAAGGTCGACCCCGGCGATGCCGACGTGGGCAAAACCGAGTTCTTGGCCCCAGATCTTGATCGATTGGGCCAGTTGGGCGAGGTCAGGCGTACAGGCGGACATGGATGGGCAAGGCAATACGGGCTCAGGTGCGTATAATTCTGCCAGACATTGGAGCCTTTGACCCCATGCCGCAGACCAAACACCCCAGCCATACCCCACAATTGCTCAGCAGCGTGACTGTCGCGCACCTGCCCGCACGGCATGCGCATGCCCATAAAGGCGACTTCGGCCATGTGCTGGTGGTCGGTGGCGACCTCGGTACCGGTGGCGCCGTGCTGCTCAGTGCCGAAGCCGCCTTGCGCTGTGGTGCCGGACTGGTCAGCGTGGCGACCCGGCCCGAGCACGTGGCCGCCAGCCTGGCGCGCCTGCCCGAGGTCATGTGCCTGGGCGCCAGTTCGGCCAACCAGCTGATGGGCGTGCTGGAGCGCGCTTCGGTGCTGGTGGTCGGTCCCGGCCTGGGCCAGGCAGCCTGGGGTCGCAGCCTGCTTTCGGCGGTGGCCAATGCCGAGCGCCCGCAGGTGTGGGACGCCGATGCCCTGAACTTGCTGGCGCGTACCCCGCTGGCCCTGCCCAGTGGCAGCATCCTTACCCCGCACCCGGGGGAGGCGGCGCGGCTGCTGGGTATTTCCACCGAGGCTGTGCAGGCGGACCGCCCGGGGGCTGCTCGCAAACTGGCGCGCCGTTACAACAGCGTCTGCGTGCTCAAGGGGGCCGGCACTCTGGTCGCCAACCCGGCCGGGCAACTGCTGCTGTGCGAACGCGGCCACCCGGCCATGGCCGGTGCCGGCCTGGGCGATGTGCTGACCGGTGTGCTGGCGGCGCTGCTGGCCCAGGGCCTGGATGCCTGGCATGCCGCGGGGCTGGGGGTATGGCTGCACGCCTGTGCCGGCGAGCGTCTGGGCGTTAAAGGTAGAGGCCTGGCTGCCAGCGATCTGGCGCCGGTCATTCGTGAGTTGTTGGAGGAGCATTCTGCGTGTCTGGCTTAAACCTGTTTCTGGCCGATGAAGCGGCCACGGTCAAATTCGGCGCACACCTGGCCGAGGTGACCGGCGGTCACGGCGTGATTTTTCTGGAGGGTGACCTGGGTGCGGGCAAAACCACGCTGTCGCGTGGCCTGATTCGTGGCCTGGGCCATACTGGTGCAGTGAAAAGCCCGACCTTCACGGTGGTCGAGCCTTACGAAATCGGTGAGGTGCGGGCGTTCCATTTCGACCTGTATCGCCTGGTCGATCCGGAAGAGCTGGAGTTCATGGGCATTCGTGACTATTTCGAGGGCGACCCGCTGTGCCTGTTCGAGTGGCCACAAAAGGGTGCGGGCGTTTTGCCAAAGCCCGACCTGACCATTACCATAAGCCCCCAAGCGGGCGGACGCTCGCTGATCCTTTCGCCGCAGGGGGCTCGCGGCGAGGCCTGGTGCGTTGCACTGGCCGAACACTATAAACAGTAAGTGGGGTAGGTATGCGCATACGCGCACTGGTCGCCATCGTTGGGCTGCTGCTGACAACGGTGACCGTTGACGCTCTGGCCGTCACTCAAGTCAAGAGCATGCGCCTGTGGCGCGCGCCCGACAACACGCGGCTGGTCTTCGACCTGTCTGGCCCTGTGCAGCACAGCGTCTTCACTCTGAGCGCACCTGATCGCCTGGTTATCGACATCAATGGCGCGACCTTGGCCGCGCCGCTGAACGTGGCTACCTCCAATACGCCGATCAGCAGCGTGCGTTCGGCCCAGCGCACCCCGACCGACCTGCGCGTGGTGGTCGACCTGAAAAAGTCGGTCACCCCCAAAAGCTTCACCCTGGCGCCCAATGCCCAGTACGGCAACCGCCTGGTGGTCGACCTGTACGACCAGGAAGCCGACGCCGTCGCGGCCAGCGCGCCGCCTCCGGCACCGGTACCAACGCCTGCAACCACGCCTGCTACCACCCCGGCAGTGCCGGTGACCCCGGCCCAGCCCGCCATCAAGCTGCCGCCGGTACCCAGCGGCAAGCGTGACATCGTGGTTGCCATCGACGCCGGCCACGGCGGCGAAGACCCGGGTGCGTCCGGCTCGCGTGGCCAGCATGAAAAAGACATCGTGCTGCAGATCGCCAAGGAACTGCAGCGCCAGATCAACAGCGAAAAAGGCTTCCGGGCCGAGCTGACCCGTACCGGCGACTACTTCATCCCGCTGCGCAAGCGCACGGAAATCGCCCGCAAGAAGGGGGCCGACCTGTTCATCTCGATCCATGCCGACGCCGCGCCATCCCGCGCTGCCTTTGGTGCCTCGGTGTTCGCCCTGTCCGACCGCGGCGCCACCTCCGAGACCGCGCGCTGGCTGGCCGACACGGAAAACCGTTCCGACCTGATCGGTGGTGCCGGCAACGTCAGCCTCGACGACAAGGACCGCATGCTGGCCGGCGTGCTGCTCGACCTGTCGATGACCGCCACGCTCAGCTCCAGCCTCAATGTCGGGCAGAAGGTGCTGGGCAACATGGGCCGCATTACCTCGCTGCACAAGCAGCGGGTGGAACAGGCCGGCTTCATGGTGCTGAAGTCGCCGGATATCCCGTCGATCCTCGTTGAAACAGGGTTCATCTCGAACAACAACGAAGCCGCCAAGCTGGCCACCGCCAGCCATCAGCAGGCCCTGGCTCGCTCGATCCACACCGGTGTGCGCCAGTACTTCCAGCAGAACCCGCCGCCTGGCACCTATATCGCCTGGTTGCGCGACACCGGCAAGATCGCCGCCGGGCCGCGTGAGCACACGGTGCGCCCTGGCGAAACCCTGGCGATGCTCGCCGTGCGCTATCAGGTCAGCGCGGCCAGCCTGCGTAGCACCAACGGCCTCAAGACCGATGAGCTCAAGGTTGGCCAGCGCCTCGATATCCCTGCCACCACATTGGCCTCGCAATGAGTGGTGGTTCGCGCATCCAGCTGCTCAGCCCGCGGCTGGCCAACCAGATTGCCGCCGGCGAGGTTGTCGAGCGGCCGGCCTCTGTCGCCAAGGAGTTGCTGGAGAACAGCCTGGACTCCGGCGCCCGGCGTATCGACGTGGAGGTGGAGCAGGGCGGCGTCAAGCTGTTGCGGGTGCGTGACGATGGCAGCGGCATTTCCGCCGACGACCTGCCGCTGGCCCTGGCCCGTCACGCCACCAGCAAGATCCGCGAGCTGGAAGACCTCGAAGGGGTATTGAGCCTGGGCTTCCGGGGTGAGGCCCTGGCCTCGATCAGCTCGGTGGCGCGCCTGACCCTGACTTCGCGTACCGCCAGCGCTACCGAGGCCTGGCAGGTGGAAACCGAAGGCCGCGACATGACCCCGCGGGTGCAGCCGGCGGCGCACCCGGTGGGGACTTCGGTGGAAGTGCGCGACCTGTTCTTCAACACCCCGGCCCGGCGCAAGTTCCTCAAGGCTGAGAAGACCGAATTCGATCACCTGCAGGAAGTCATCCGGCGCCTGGCGCTGGCGCGCTTCGATGTCGGCTTCCACCTGCGTCACAACGGCAAGAGCATCCTCAGCCTGCACGAGGCCCACGATGAAACTGCCCGTGCGCGGCGAGTGGGCGCCATCTGTGGCCCGGGCTTCATGGAGCAGGCGCTGCCGATCGACGTGGAACGCAACGGTCTGCGCCTGTGGGGCTGGGTCGGCCTGCCAACCTTCTCGCGCAGCCAGGCAGACCTGCAGTACTTCTTCGTCAACGGCCGTGCGGTGCGCGACAAGCTGGTCGCCCATGCCGTGCGCCAGGCCTACCGCGATGTGCTGTTCAATGGCCGCCACCCGACCTTCGTGCTGTTCCTGGAGCTGGAGCCCAACGGCGTCGACGTCAACGTGCACCCGACCAAGCACGAAGTGCGTTTCCGCGAGGGGCGCTCGGTGCACGACTTCCTGTATGGCACCCTGCATCGCGCCTTGGCCGATGTGCGCCCGGAAGACCAGTTGGCTGCGCCTGTCGCCGTGCCCGAGATGGTCCGCCCCACGGGCCAGCAGGCCGGCGAGTTCGGCCCCCAGGGCGAAATGCGCCTGGCCTCGCCGGTGCTTGAACAGCCGCGTGCCCCGCAGCAGTCGTTTTCCAATGGCGGCAGTGGCGCGGGTTACCAATACCAGTACACCCCACGCCCCTCGCAGCCGCTGCCGGCCGCCGAGGCACAGGCGGTGTATCGCGAGTTTTACAAGCCGCTGGATGAAGGCGCGGCGCCGACGACGGCGTTGCCCGAAAGCCAGGGTGACATTCCCCCGCTGGGCTACGCGCTGGCGCAGCTCAAGGGCATCTACATCCTGGCCGAGAACGCCATCGGCCTGGTGCTGGTAGATATGCACGCCGCTCACGAGCGCATCATGTACGAGCGCCTGAAGGTGGCCATGGCCAGCGAAGGCCTGAGCGGGCAGCCGCTGCTGGTGCCGGAGACCCTGGCCTTGAGCCAGCGTGAAGCAGACTGCGCCGAAGAGCACGCGCAGTGGTTCCAGCGGCTGGGCTTCGAACTGCAGCGCCTGGGCCCCGAGACCCTGGCCATCCGCCAGATCCCGGCTTTGCTCAAGCAGGCCGAGGCCAACCGGCTGGTGCAGGATGTACTCGCCGACCTGATGGAATACGGCACCAGCGACCGTATCCAGGCGCACCTCAACGAGCTGCTCGGTACCATGGCCTGTCACGGTGCCGTGCGCGCCAACCGGCGCCTGGCGATCCCCGAGATGAATGCCCTGCTGCGTGACATGGAAAACACCGAGCGCAGCGGCCAGTGCAACCATGGTCGCCCCACCTGGACCCAGATGGGCCTGGACGACCTGGACAAACTCTTCCTGCGCGGTCGATGAAATGAGCGGCAAGCCCCCTGCAATATTCCTGATGGGCCCGACAGCGGCCGGCAAGACCGACCTGGCCATCGAGCTGACCAAAGTACTGCCGTGCGAGCTGATCAGCGTCGATTCGGCGCTGGTTTACCGCGGCATGGATATCGGCTCGGCCAAGCCGTCGAAAGAAATCCTCGCCGCTCACCCGCACCGGTTGATCGATATTCGCGACCCCGCCGAAAGCTATTCGGCTGCGCAGTTCCGTACCGATGCCCTGGAGGCCATGGCCGAAATCACCGCGCGCGGCAAGATCCCGCTGCTGGTGGGCGGCACCATGCTCTATTACAAGGCGTTGATCGATGGCCTTGCCGACATGCCGGCGGCCGATGCCGCGGTGCGTGCCGAGCTGGAGGCACAGGCCGAAGCCCTGGGCCTGGCCGAGTTGCACCGCCAGTTGGCCGAGGTCGACCCCGAGTCGGCGGCGCGTATCCACCCCAACGACCCGCAGCGGTTGATCCGGGCTCTGGAGGTGTACCGGGTGAGTGGCGAGAGCATGACAGCACATCGCCAACGTCAATTCGCGGAAAGTCGCGGCGCAGACGCAGGCGCTGGCGGGCATTTGCCCTATACTGTCGCGAGTTTGGCGATTGCTCCTACAGATCGTCACATTTTGCATCATCGAATTGCGTTACGATTTTCACAGATGCTGGAACAGGGCTTCGTCGACGAGGTCCGATCGCTGCGAGCCAGAAGTGACTTGCACGCCGGGCTGCCGTCTATACGGGCAGTGGGGTATCGGCAGGTCTGGGACTACCTCGACGGCAAGCTGACCGAGAATGAGATGCGTGAGCGCGGTATCATTGCTACCAGGCAGTTGGCCAAGCGGCAGTTCACATGGTTGCGTGGCTGGCCTGAAGTACACTGGCTTGACAGCCTGGCCTGCGACAATCTGTCCCGCACCTTGAAATACCTTGGGGCCATCTCCATATTGGGCTGAGTCCCTGCTGATTGCCGTCTATTCTTGCGAAGGGGCGGCCTAATTTATCGATTTTCTTGATTTTCTATTATTTATCCTTACAGGAGTGCGGCATATGTCAAAAGGGCATTCGCTACAAGACCCTTACTTGAACACCTTGAGAAAAGAAAAGGTCCCGGTATCCATCTACCTGGTCAACGGCATCAAACTGCAGGGTTCGATCGAGTCCTTCGACCAGTTCGTGGTACTGCTGAAGAACACCGTCAGCCAGATGGTCTACAAGCACGCCATCTCGACTGTGGTTCCTGCCCGTCCGGTTCGTCTGCCAAGCCCGTCCGATTCCGAACACGGCGACAGCGAGCCAGGCAACGCCTGATAGGAGCCTGCATTGTTCTTTGAGCGCCACGGTGGTGGTGAGCGGGCGTTGCTCGTTCACTTGGAAGGTCAGAACCCTGAGGCGCGCGAAGACCCGCAGGAGTTCCAGGAGCTTGCATTGTCGGCCGGTGCCGACATCGTCTCGCTGGTCACGGTGGCAAGGCATCAGCCTTCCGCCAAATACCTGATTGGCAGTGGCAAGGTCGAAGAGTTGCACGACCTGGTCCATGCCGAACAGGTAGACCTGGTGATTTTCAATCACACCCTCACGCCCAGTCAGGAGCGCAACCTTGAACGTGTGTTCGAGTGTCGTGTGCTCGACCGTACCGGGCTGATCCTCGATATCTTCGCCCAAAGGGCGCGTACCCATGAAGGCAAGCTGCAGGTCGAACTGGCCCAGCTCGAGCACATGAGCACGCGGCTGGTGCGCGGCTGGACCCACCTTGAGCGTCAGAAGGGTGGTATCGGCCTGCGCGGCCCGGGTGAAACCCAGCTGGAAACCGACCGCCGCCTGTTGCGGGTGCGCATTCGCCAGATCAAGTCACGCCTGGAGAAGGTGCGCAGCCAGCGCGAGCAGGCGCGCCGCGGGCGCAAGCGCGCGGATATCCCGTCGGTGTCGCTGGTGGGTTATACCAACGCCGGCAAGTCCACGCTGTTCAACGCCCTGACCGAATCCGAGGTGTATGCCGCGGACCAGCTGTTCGCCACCCTCGACCCGACCCTGCGCCGGCTCGAGCTGAACGACCTGGGGCCGATCGTGCTGGCCGACACCGTGGGCTTCATTCGCCACCTGCCGCACAAGCTGGTCGAGGCATTTCGGGCTACGCTCGAAGAGTCGAGCAACTCCGACTTGCTGCTGCATGTGATCGACGCCCATGAGCCGGAGCGCATGGAGCAGATCGAGCAGGTGCTGGCGGTGTTGGGCGAGATTGGTGCCGAAGGGTTGCCGATCCTCGAGGTGTATAACAAACTCGACCTGCTCGAAGATGTCGAGCCGCAGATCCAGCGCAATGCCGATGGCAAACCGGAACGGGTCTGGGTATCGGCACGCGATGGGCGTGGCCTGGAGCTGGTCGGCCAGGCGATTGCCGAGTTGCTGGGGGATGATCTGTTTGTCGGTACCTTGTGTCTGGAGCAGCGTTTTGCCCGCTTGCGCGCGCAATTCTTTGCCCTGGGTGCCGTGCAGAGTGAAGAGCATGATGAAGAAGGGCGCAGCCTGCTGAGCGTGCGACTGCCCATGGTCGAACTGAATCGCCTGGTCAGCCGCGAAGGCATGGAGCCGCAAGTGTTTGTCGAGCAACACACTTTGCAATAAATGCTCGTCGAGGTCGCCGGGCAGCAATGACAGGCATTCTGTAGCATTGGACGGCGCGCCGTGGGCGCGTCTTTGCTTTATCAGATGGAGAGCGCTATGGCTTGGAACGAGCCGGGTGGCAACTCGAACAATCAGGATCCCTGGGGCGGCCGCCGGAATGGCGGTGGCGGCGGTGGTGACAAGAAAGGTCCACCGGACCTGGACGAGGCCTTCCGCAAATTGCAGGACAGCCTGAACGGCATGTTCGGCAGTGGCAAGAAACGTGGCGGCGGTGACCGCAATGTCGGCAAGGGCGGTGGCCTGGGCCTGCTGGGCATCGGCCTGGCGGTACTGGCTGCGATCTGGCTGTACAGCGCCGTGTACGTGGTCGACGAGCAGGAGCAGGCCGTGGTGCTGCGCTTCGGCAAGTACTATGAAACGGTCGGCCCCGGCCTGAACATCTACTTCCCGCCGATCGATCGCAAGTACATGGAGAACGTCACGCGCGAGCGTGCCTACACCAAGCAGGGCCAGATGCTGACCGAAGACGAGAACATCGTCGAGGTGCCGCTGACCGTCCAGTACAAGATCAGCAACCTGCAGGACTTCGTGCTCAACGTCGACCAGCCTGAGGTCAGCCTGCAGCACGCGACCGAGAGTGCCCTGCGCCACGTGGTGGGTTCCACCTCGATGGACCAGGTGCTGACCGAAGGCCGCGAGCAGATGGCCGTGGATATCCGCGAACGCCTGCAGCGCTTCCTCGACACCTACCGTACCGGTATCACTGTTACCCAGGTCAACGTCCAGAGCGCGGCAGCCCCGCGTGAAGTGCAGGAAGCCTTCGACGACGTGATCCGTGCCCGCGAAGATGAGCAGCGTGCCCGCAACCAGGCCGAGTCCTACGCCAATGGCGTGGTGCCGGAAGCCCGTGGTCAGGCCCAGCGCATCATCGAGGACGCCAACGGTTACCGCGACGAAGTCATCGCCCGTGCCAAGGGTGAAGCCGACCGCTTCACCAAGCTGGTCGCCGAGTACCGCAAGGCACCTGACGTGACCCGTCAGCGCCTGTACCTGGAAACCATGCAAGAGGTCTACAGCAATTCGAGCAAGGTCATGGTGGCAACCAAGGACGGGCAGAACAACCTGCTCTACCTGCCGCTGGACAAGATGGTCGAAGGCAGCCGCAACCCGTCCGCGCCGACCACTGGCGTGTCGCCATCGGTCAACGATGCGGCCGCCCGTGCGGCGCAGGACCTGCAACAGCAACAGCAGCCGCTGCGCACTAGGGAGAGCCGCTGATGAGCAACAGATCGCTGATCGCCCTGATCGCCGCCGTGGTCCTGGCCATCGTGGCCTGGAACAGCTTCTACATCGTGTCCCAGACCGAGCGTGCGGTATTGCTGCGCTTCGGTAAGGTAGTCCAGGCGGATGTACAGCCGGGCATGCACGTGAAGATTCCGTACGTGAACCAGGTGCGCAAGTTCGACGCCCGCCTGATGACCCTCGACGCCCCGACCCAGCGGTTCCTGACCCTGGAGAAGAAAGCGGTGATGGTCGACGCTTACGCCAAGTGGCGCGTCAAGGACGCCGAACGCTTCTACACCGCCACGTCCGGCATGAAGCAGATTGCCGACGAGCGTCTGTCGCGTCGTCTGGAAAGCGGCCTGCGTGACCAGTTCGGTAAACGTACCCTGCACGAAGTGGTTTCCGGTGAACGTGACGCGCTGATGGCTGACATCACTGCTTCGCTGAACCGCATGGCTGCCAAGGAGCTGGGTATCGAGGTGGTCGATGTGCGCGTCAAGGCCATCGACCTGCCGAAGGAAGTCAACCGCAGCGTGTTCGACCGCATGAGCACCGAGCGTGAGCGTGAAGCCCGCGAGCACCGCGCCAAGGGTAACGAGCTGGCTGAAGGTATCCGTGCCGATGCCGACCGTCAGCGCCGCGTATTGCTGGCTGAGGCCTATCGCGAAGCAGAGGAAACCCGCGGTGACGGCGACGCCCAGGCGGCCGCCATCTACGCCAAGGCCTACACTCAGGACCCTGATTTCTACGCGTTCTACCGTAGCCTGCAGGCGTACCGCGAGAGCTTCTCGAGCAAGAGCGACGTGCTGGTCCTGGACCCGAAGAACGAGTTCTTCCGCTTCCTGGACAAGAGCAGGCCGTGATGCTCAGGCCCTGATTCTCATGCAGCGGCGCCCCGCCTGGCAGCTAAAACACCAGGCGGGGTGCATCCTGAATGAAAAGGGGTGTATGATGAGGCAGCCGGGAAATTTCCCGGCTTTTTTGCGTCTGCAAGGTTGATTGGCAAACCGCCAGTTGGCGGTTTGGTCAGGTCGCAAGGCAATTCGAGGGTGTCGGGTACGGTGGCTGCGCTGGGATCAGTGCTGCCCGCTGCTGTGCGCGATACCGGCTTTACTGACGGCTCGCCTGCTTGGCAAGCCGCCCGGACCAGAGGGGAAATGGCGTAATGGCAACGGTAGACCGCTGGCTGCTGCCAGATGGCATCGAGGAAGTACTGCCACCTGAGGCTGCGCGCATCGAGATCGCGCGCCGCCAGGTGTTGGACCTGTTCCAGAGTTGGGGCTACGAACTGGTCGTCACCCCGCATATCGAGTACCTGGAGTCGCTGCTTACCGGCGCCGGCCAGGACCTGGACCAGCGCACCTTCAAGGTAGTGGACCCGCAGTCCGGCCGCCTGATGGGCTTCCGCGCCGACTTCACCCCGCAGGTGGCGCGCATCGACGCCCACACCCTGCGCCGTGAAGGCCCTAGCCGCCTGTGCTATGCCGGCAGCGTGCTGCACGCCCAGCCGCGAGCCCTGTCCACCTCGCGCAGCCCGATCCAGCTGGGCGCCGAGCTGTACGGCGACGCCAGCCCCACCAGCGATGTCGAAGTCATCAGCCTGATGCTCGCCACGCTGCAACTGACCGATGTGCCGGATGTGCACATGGACCTCGGCCATGTCGGCATCTACCGCGGCCTGGCCCGTGCTGCCGGCCTGTCCGGTGCGGTCGAGCAGCAGCTGTTCGACGCCCTGCAGCGCAAGGCCGTGGATGAAGTGCAGGTGCTGACCGCCGACCTGCCGAAGGACCTGGGCAACATGCTGCGCGCGCTGGTCGAACTGTGCGGTGGCCGCGAAGTGCTGGCCGAAGCCCGCGTGCGCCTGGGGCGTGCCCCGGCCAGCGTGCTGGCGGCGCTGGACGACCTGCTGGCAATCGCCGATCGTCTGACGGCGCGCTTCCCGGACCTGCCGCTGTACTTCGACCTCGGCGAGCTGCGCGGTTACCACTACCACACGGGCGTGGTGTTCGCCGTGTTCGTGCCGGGCGAGGGTCAATCGATCGCCCAGGGCGGGCGCTATGACGACATCGGCGCCGATTTCGGCCGGGCCCGCCCGGCCACCGGTTTCTCCACGGATTTGAAGACCCTGGTCACACTGGGGCGAGCGGAGGTCGTATTGCCAACTGGCGGCATCTGGATGCCGGACAGTGGCGACGCGGCCCTCTGGCAGCAAGTCTGCCAGTTGCGCAGCGAGGGCCAGCGTGTGGTCCAGGCCCTGCCTGGCCAGCCGTTGAGTGCTGCTCTCGAGGCGGATTGTGATCGGCAATTGATTCAGCAAGACGGGCGCTGGCAGGTTCTGCCGCTGGCCCAGTGAGTTTCTGCGCCGGCAACAGGCCGGCAACCAAGTTTGCGTGAATGAGGACCAATGTAATGGGTAAGAATGTCGTCGTCCTGGGCACCCAGTGGGGTGATGAGGGCAAAGGCAAGATCGTCGATCTGCTGACCGAACATGCTGCCGCCGTAGTGCGCTACCAAGGTGGCCACAACGCGGGTCACACCCTGGTGATCAACGGTGAGAAGACCGTTCTGCACCTGATTCCGTCCGGTATCCTGCGTGAAGGCGTACAGTGCCTGATCGGCAACGGCGTGGTCGTTGCCCCGGATGCCCTGATGCGTGAAATCACCAAGCTGGAAGAGAAGGGCGTACCGGTGCGCGAGCGCCTGCGCATCAGCCCGGCCGCGCCGCTGATCCTGTCGTACCACGTTGCCCTGGACCAGGCCCGCGAAAAAGCCCGTGGCGAAGCCAAGATCGGCACCACCGGCCGTGGTATCGGCCCAGCCTACGAAGACAAGGTCGCACGCCGCGGCCTGCGCGTGGGTGACCTGTTCCACCGCGAGCGTTTCGCCGCCAAGCTGGGTGAGCTGCTGGACTACCACAACTTCCAGCTGGTGAATTACTACAAAGAGCCGGCCATCGACTTCCAGCAGACCCTGGACGAATGCATGGCCTACGCCGAACAGCTCAAGCCGATGATGCTCGACGTCACCGCCGAGCTGCACAACCTGCGTCGTGCCGGCAAGGACATCATGTTCGAAGGTGCCCAGGGCTCGCTGCTGGACATCGACCACGGTACCTACCCGTACGTCACCAGCTCCAACACCACTGCTGGCGGTATCTCCACCGGTTCCGGCGTTGGCCCGATGTACCTGGACTACATCCTGGGTATCACCAAGGCCTACACCACTCGCGTAGGTTCCGGTCCGTTCCCGACTGAACTGTTCGACGAGACTGGCGCGACCCTGGCCAAGCGTGGCCATGAGTTCGGTTCCACCACCGGCCGTGCGCGCCGTTGCGGCTGGTTCGATGCCGTGATCCTGCGCCGCGCCATCGACGTCAACAGCATCTCGGGCATCTGCCTGACCAAGCTGGACGTACTGGACGGCCTGGAAACCATCAACATCTGCGTTGGCTACAAGAACGAGAACGGTGCCGTCATCGACGCGCCTTCCGATGCCGACAGCTACATCGGCCTGGAGCCGGTGTACGAAGAGATGCCAGGCTGGAGCGAATCGACCCTGGGCGTGAAAACCCTGGAAGAGCTGCCGGCCAACGCTCGCGCCTACATCAAGCGCATCGAAGCGCTGATCGGCGCACCGATCGATATCATCTCCACCGGCCCGGACCGCAACGAGACCATCGTGCTGCGTCATCCGTTCGCCTGATCTGCCTTCCAGGCTGATCTGACGCCGTGGCCCTGAAAGGGGCTGCGGCGTTTTCATTTGTGGGGTATGCCTGTCCCGGCGATAGGGCCAGTACCGGAAAACCCATTGCTAAACCTTGGCACTTATCCCTGCTGCCCCCGGCACAACCCTTGCTGTAAGAAGTTTCTGAAGATGCCATCAAAATAGTGGCGCCAGAAAACACGAGGGTTACACCGTGTCTGCCATTCTCTCACTGTTACGAAGCCGCCTTTTGCGGCCTGTGTTTGTTGCCCTTGGTATCGCTCTTTTGGTGCAGGTGCTGGTTGCCGTTGCGCTTACCCGAAGCACGGTCACCGCCCTGGAGGCCGACCTGGGTGAACGCCTGGGCAATGACAGCCGCCAACTCGCCAGTGAACTGGAGCAAGCCGGGCAAGATGTGCGCTCTGGTCTCGACGGCCTCTCCAGCAGTACCCGCCAGCGCCTGAGCGCAGGCTTGTCGGCGCGCCTGCAAAGTGAGCAGCAGCAACTGCGCAGCACGCTGGAAAAGAACCTCAAGGACTCCGCCAACGACATGGCCGAGCTGCTGGCCTCGGTCGCCCCACGGGCGATCTGGGACAACGACGTGCCGGTGCTCTCCGACTTCGCCCGGCGTGCCCAGCGCAACCCCAACGTGCTGTTCGTGATTTACGACGATGCCCAGGGCCAGCACCTGACCCGCTACCTGAACCGGCAAAACCCGATCAACCAGGCATTGATGGACAAGGGCCAGGGCGAGCGTGCGCTGGACAAGGTGATCGACGCGGCCCGGCGCGACCCGGCGGTGTACTTCGTCGAGGCCTCGATCAACCCCAATGGTGCAGAAATCGGTAAGGTGGTGATGGGCGTTTCCACTGCCGGCATCGATCAGGAGCTCAAGGCCCTCGACCAGCGCTTTGCTGCCCTGATCGCCAGCGGCGAGCAATTGGTCGGCGACAGCCTGGTCGGTGCTGCTGCCGACAGCGGCAAGACCCTGCGCGAGCGCCTGGAGAAGGCGCAGGGCAGTGCTGCCGCGATGCAGGCCAATACCGCACAGACCGTGCGTGATGCTGCCGCCGAACTGCGCTGGCGCATCGGCCTGGGCCTGATGCTGGTCGGCCTGGGTGTGCTGGTGGTGGTGGCTGTGGTGCTTGGCCGCCGGGTGCTGAGCAAGCTGCGCCTGCTGATTGCCGCCCTCGATGACCTGGCGGCTGGCGAAGGCGACCTGACCAAGCGTGTGCCTCTCGACAGCCGCGACGAAATTGGTGACATGGCTTCGGCGGTGAACCGTTTTGTCGACAAGTTGCAGCCGATCGTGCGCGAGGCGGGCGAGGTGGCGCAGCGCACCGGCGTGGAGATTGGCGCGATGGCCCAGCGCAATGCCGGCGCCGATGCTGCCGCTGCGCTGCAACGCGATGAAGTGGCGGCCAGCCTGCGCGACCTGTCGAGCATGGCCGACGAGGCCCAGGCTGAAAGCCACGCGATGCAGGCAGCCCTGCAGCAGGTGGTGGATATCCGCCAGGCAACTGACGAGAACAGCCGCACCTCGACCCAGCTAGCCGGTCTGATCGAGAACCTGGCCGGGCAGGTGGAGGCCGGCTCCCAGGTGATCGAGCGCCTGGCCAAGCAGAGCGAGCAGATCGAAGTGGTGCTGACGGTTATCCACGGCATCGCCGAACAGACCAACCTGCTGGCCTTGAACGCGGCCATCGAAGCCGCCCGTGCTGGCGAAACCGGGCGCGGGTTTGCCGTGGTGGCCGATGAGGTGCGGGCGCTGGCGAGCAAGACGCAAAGCTCCACGGGTGATATCCAGGCGCATATTGCCGCGTTGCAGAAGGGCGCCAAGGAGGCCGTGGCCACCATCAGTCAGGCAGGGCTGAAGGCCAGCGAGGGGCTTCTGGTGTTGCGTGACAACGAGCGCCGCCAGCAGTCGGTGCAGGCGGCAGTGGAGCAAGTACACGCAGCCATCGGCCTGGCCACCCGGGCGGCCGAGCAGCAGGCGAGCGGGGCGCAGGCCGTGCGTGGACGGGTGGAAACCATACACGCCCAGGCCGAACGCTCGGCCGAGGTGGTGATGCAGACCACCGCCAGCAGCAAGGTGCTGGATGACCTGGCTGCACAGCTGCGTGCCAGCCTGGGCCAGTTCAGAGCCTGACCCGATCATTGTGGGAGCGGGCATGCCCGCTCCCACATCGATCGCGATACAGGTCCTTACCTCAGTGGGCAGTATTGCTATGATGGCAACGAAACATGGCAAACGGAGTTGTTCATGTCAGCCCAACTGGTCGCCGCCCCGGCCGCCCTGGATTTCCTTCATTGCGACAGCGTGCATGTCAGTGCGCCAATGACCGCCCTCCAGGCCTACTGCGCCATGACCTCGGATATTCCCGGCTGGCTGGCCCAGGCCTTCCGCCTGCGCGATTTCATCTCGCGCCGCTTCAATGTCACTCCTATTCATGGTTTCTCAGCGCGCAGCCCTGAACGCTCGCCGGCAGTAGGAGAGCATCTGGACTTTTTCCTTGTCGAGGCAATCAGCGACCAGCAATTGGTCCTGACCTCGCGTGACACGCACCTGGCGGTGATGGTGAGCATGGATCTGGATGAGCAGAGGAATGGCCGGCAGCGTTTGAGTGTGACCACCTCGGTGCAGTGCTTCAACCGCTTCGGCCGCCTCTACATGCTGCCGGTCGGCAAAGCCCATGGGCCGATTGTGCGCCGCATGCTGCGTAACATCTGATGGCCTCATCGCCGGTAAGCCAGCTCCCACAGGTACTGCACAAGCCTTAGGGCGGCGCGGTATCTGTGGAGGCTGGCTCGCCGGCGATGAAGGCGAGGCGGATCAAGCCTTGTTCAGATACATCCGCGTAGTCAGCAGATATACCGGCAACCCCGAAACCACAATCAGCAACGCCGCATAAGGCGCCGCCGCCGCGAACTCGACGTTGGCCGTATGCGCCCACACCTCTGTGGCCAGGGTGGTCATGCCGGTCGGGCTGAGCAGCAAGGTGGCAGTCAACTCCTTCATGGCGTCCAGGAACACCAGGGCAAAGGCTGCCGCCATGGCCGGGAAGATGATCGGCAGGGTCACCCGGCAGAACGCGGCAAAGCTGCTCGCGCCCAAGGTCCGTGCCGCTTCCTCCAGGGTAGGTGAAGCCTTGTTCAGTGCGGTGCGCACCGGCGACTGCGCCAGCGGCAGGAACAGCAGCGCATAGGCCAGCAGCAACAGTGCCGTGGTCTGGTACAGCGCCGGCACGTAATGCAGGGCGAAGAACACCAGGGTCAGGGCAATCACCAGGCCTGGCAGGGCGTGCAACAGGTATGGCAGGCGCTCGGCCCAAATTGCCAGGCGGCCCTTGTAGCGCACCACCAGGAAGCTGATTGGCAGGGCTAGCAGCACGCAGAAACCGGCACCCCCCAGCGACACCGACAGCGAGGTGAGCAGCGCCTTGGAAATGGCTGCCACAGGGAATGCCGCCGATGAACCCACGCTCAACCAGTAGCCGAGCATGGCCAGCGGAATACCGCTGCCCAACACCGCCAGGCCCACGCAGAACAGTTGCGCCAGCACTGCCCAGCCACGCAGCCGCACCGGTTGTGCTCGCCGCGCCACACCCTGGCCGATGCGCACATGGCGGGCCTTGCCACGTACCCGCAACTCAAGCCACAGCATCACCAGGCACATCGCCAACAGTACGGCGGACAGCATGGCGGCGTTGGCATTGCTGAACTCCAGTTCGAACTGCTGGTAAATCGCCGTGGTGAAGGTTTGCAAGCCGAGGATCGACAAGGCGCCGAACTCCACCAGCATGTGCAGGGCGATCAGCAGCGCGCCGCCCAGCATCGATGGCCACAGCAGCGGCAGGGTGACCTTGATGAATACGCCCCAGCGGCTGCAGCCCAGCGTACGTGCCGATTCCTCCAGTGAGGTATCGAGGTTGCGCAGGGTTGCCGCCACCGGCAGGAACACCAGCGGGTACTTGGACAGGGCCATGACCATGATTGCCCCGCCCAGCCCTTCGAAGTCCGAGCTCAGCGACACCCAGGTGAAGCTGCTGACGAACGACGGCACGGCGAACGGCAGGCACAGCACCACGCCCCACAGCCGACGACCGGCCAGGTTGCTGCGCTCCAGCAGCCAGGCCAGGGCCATGCCGACCACCATGCAGGTCAGCGTCACCCCGGCCATCAACATCAGGGTGTTGCGCATCAGCCCCCAGACAAACGGCCGCCACAGCAGGTGCAAGGCTTCGCGCCAGCCGGCTTCCCAGGCTTTCATGGCAACGTACAGCAATGGCAGCAAGCTCATGGCCACCAGGAACAGCACAGGCAGCACCACCCAGATCGAGGGGCGCTTGCGGCGCGGTACGAAGCGTACCGGCACCGGCTCGGACAGGGCGGCAGTCATCAGAGCAGGCCGACCTCGCGCTCAAGCTCGATCGCTTCCTCGGCATTGCCCAGGTCGGCTGGCGAGATCTTCGGCGGGCGCAGGTCTTCGAACGGCTTCAGGCCACGGTCGGAGACCATGCCTTTATGCAGCGGGTACTCGGCGGTGGTCTGGGTGATCACGCGCTGGCCTTCTTCGCTGGCCATCCAGTTGAGCAGGGCCTGGGCTTCTTTCGGGTGCTTGCTGGCCTTGACCACGGCTGCGCCGGAAATGGTGACCAGGTTGCCGGCATCGCCATCGGCCAGGTAGTAGAGCTTGGTGTCCAGCTTGCCGCGCTCGCGCTCAAGCGCATACCAGTAGTAGTTGTTCACCAGTACCGCAGCCACTTCGCCTTTTTCCACGGCTTTCAGGGCGACCATGTTGTTGGTGTAGGGCTTGCCGAATGCCTTCAGGCCGGTCAGCCATTCTTCGGTGGCTTCTCGCCCGTGCATCTTCAGGATGGCCACGGCCTGCTCCTGGAAGGCGCCGCTGGTGGGCACATAGCCGACGCGCCCTTCCCACTCGGGGTTGGCGAAGTCCATCACTGTGGTCGGCAAGTCTTTCTCGTCGACCTTCTTCGGGTTGAACACGACGATGCGCGTACGGGCGGTGATGCCCATCCAGGTGCCGTTGGCGCCAACGTACTCCTTGGGCATCATGTTCGCGGTGGCGTCGTCGATTTTCGCCAGCAGGCCCAGCTCACCCAGGTTGTTCAGGGGAGGGGACTCTTCGGTATAGATGATGTCGGCCGGCGAGCGTTCGCCTTCCTCGATGATCTGGCTGGCCAGCTGGTTGCTGCTGCCCTTGCGGATATCGATATGAATGCCGGTCTTGGCCTCGTAGGCCTGGGCGATGGCTTCGCCGATTTCCTTGTGCTGACCGTTGTACATGGTCAGGGTGACCGGTGCGTCTGCCATGGCGGCCGGAGCGCCGATGGCCAGGCTCAGCACGGCGGCGGCCAAGGTACGCATCAGCGGTTGCGGGCGGATCGTCATGCGGGTACTTCCTCGCTTACGGCTACATATTTGGAAACAATGGTAAACGAAATCGTTTCTCAAGTGGCCGGGTGACGAGAAATTCATGGTCGGATTGCCTTGGGCCTTTTTGCGCCTGTGAGATCGAGCGCCGCCCGCGCGGCGCATCGCGGCTAAAGCCGCTCCTACATTTGTTGCAACGTGCCGAACCTGTTACGCCATGGTTGCCAGCCCTGGCTCATGACTTGAACCATGCAAACAAGGCTGACAACCATGGCTTCACAGGCATGGCCACGTTGCAACAAATGTAGGAGCGGCTTTAGCCGCGATGCGCCGCGCGGGCGGCGCTCGATCTCATAGACGCCAGAGCAGTCCGGGCAGGCGAGGAGGGAGAGACAAAAATCGCAGGCAAGAAAAAACCCACTAGCAAGCTAGTGGGTTTTTGTATGGTGCCCAGGAGAAGACTCGAACTTCCACGACCGTTAAGTCACTGATACCTGAAACCAGCGCGTCTACCAATTCCGCCACCTGGGCAAAGCTTTACATCATCTGGAGAAGGCGACTATCGTTCGCTTTCACACAGTAGTAACAGATCCTTGGTCATCTGTTACTTGAAAATATTTGGTGCCCAGGAGAAGACTCGAACTTCCACGGCCGTTAAGCCACTGATACCTGAAACCAGCGCGTCTACCAATTCCGCCACCTGGGCACACATTCGAGATTACTTGATGCTTTACAGCGCCGCTCATCTCTACTACAACTTCGGGGTTGTCCGTCGTTGTGGTGCGCACTATACGGACGGTCCGGGGGGCTGTAAACCCCCCAAGCGAAAAAAATTTCAAAAAATTCAACTTGTTGATTCCGCAGGCCTATTCCGGCTCGCCGGAGACGCCGGTGGGGCTGTCCAAGGCTGACATTTCCGGTTTCAATACGCCTATGCCAGAATTCCTATCTATATACCCCAAGGTGAACCCCTTCTGATGGCCGATTGGCAATCCCTCGATCCCGAGGCCGCTCGCGAAGCGGAAAAATACGACAACCCCATTCCCAGCCGTGAGCTGATCCTGCAGCGCCTTGCCGACCGTGGCGAACCGGCCGCACGCGAGGAGCTGGCGGCCGAGTTCGGTCTGTACGACGAAGACCAGATCGAAGCCCTGCGCCGCCGCCTGCGTGCCATGGAGCGTGATGGCCAGCTTATCTATACCCGGCGCGGCACATATGCCCCGGTAGACAAGCTGGACCTGATCTGCGGCCGCGTCTCCGGTCACCGCGACGGTTTCGGCTTCCTTATTCCGGACGACGGCAGCGAAGACCTGTTCCTCAGCCCGTCGCAGATGCGCCTGGTGTTCGACGGCGACCGCGGCCTGGCCCGCGTCTCTGGTGTCGACCGCCGTGGCCGCCGTGAAGGCGTGCTGGTCGAAATCATCTCCCGTGCCCACGAAAGCGTGGTCGGCCGTTACTTCGAAGAAGGCGGTATCGGCTACGTGACCCCGGACAACCCGAAGATCCAGCAGGAAGTGCTGGTCACCGCCGGGCGCAACGGCGGCGCCAAGATTGGCCAGTTCGTCGAGATCAAGATCACCCACTGGCCGACCCCGCGCTTCCAGCCGCAGGGCGATGTGGTCGAGGTTATCGGCAACTACATGGCGCCGGGCATGGAAATCGACGTTGCCCTGCGCAGCTACGATATCCCGCATGTCTGGCCCAAGGACGTGATCAAGGAAGCGCGCAAGTTCCGCTCCGAAGTCGAAGAGAAGGACAAGGAGAAGCGCGTCGACCTGCGCCACCTGCCGTTCGTCACCATCGACGGCGAGGATGCCCGCGACTTCGACGACGCCGTCTATTGCGAGCCGCTGGGCAAGCTGCGTCTGTTCTCCGGTGGCTGGCGCCTTTATGTGGCCATCGCCGACGTGTCCAGCTACGTGCGCCTGGGCTCGGCCCTGGACGTCGAGGCCCAGCAGCGCGGCAACTCGGTGTACTTCCCCGAGCGCGTGGTGCCGATGCTCCCCGAAGAGCTGTCCAACGGCCTGTGCTCGCTGAACCCGCATGTCGATCGCCTGGCCATGGTCTGCGAAATGACCATGAACAAAGCCGGCCAGATGGTCGACTACCAGTTCTACGAAGGCGTCATCCACTCCCACGCCCGCCTGACCTACAACAAGGTCAGCAGCATGCTCGAGCACTCCCGCACCCGTGAGGGCAAGGCGCTGCGCGAGGAGTACAAGGCAGTCGTGCCGGACCTGAAGAACCTGTACAACCTGTACAAGGTGCTGCTGGATGCCCGTCACGCCCGGGGTGCCATCGACTTCGAAACCCAGGAAACCCGCATCATCTTCGGTGACGAGCGCAAGATCGCGGAAATCCGCCCGACCGTGCGCAACGATGCCCACAAGCTGATCGAGGAGTGCATGCTGGCGGCCAACGTGGCCACCGCCGAGTTCCTGCAGAAGCACGGCGTGCCGGCCCTGTACCGCGTGCACGACGGTCCACCGCCGGAGCGCCTGGAAAAGCTGCGAGCCTTCCTTGGCGAACTGGGCCTGACCCTGCACAAGGGCAAGGACCCGTCGCCGAAGGATTACCAGGCACTGCTGGCGAGCATTGCCGGGCGCCCGGACTTCCACCTGATCCAGACCGTGATGCTGCGTTCGCTGAGCCAGGCGGTGTACAGCACCGACAACAACGGCCACTTCGGGCTGAACTACGAGGCGTACACCCACTTCACCTCGCCGATCCGCCGTTACCCGGACCTGCTGGTGCACCGCGCCATCCGCAGCATCATCCGTTCCAAGGTGGATACCCCGCACGTCAAGCGTGCCGGCGCCATGAGCATCCCCAAGGCGCGCATCTACCCGTACGACGAGAACACCCTGGAGCAACTCGGCGAGCAATGCTCGATGACCGAGCGCCGGGCCGATGAAGCCACCCGTGACGTGGTCAACTGGCTCAAGTGCGAGTTCATGAAGGACCGCGTGGGCGAGACCTTCCCGGGTGTGATCACTGCGGTGACCGGTTTCGGCCTGTTCGTCGAGCTGACCGACATCTACGTAGAAGGCCTGGTGCACGTCAGTGCGCTGCCGGGTGACTACTACCACTTCGACCCGGTGCATCACCGCCTGTCCGGCGAGCGTACCGGGCGCAGCTTCCGCCTGGGCGACACCATCGAAGTCAAGGTCATGCGTGTTGACCTCGACGAGCGCAAGATCGACTTCGAAGTGTCGGAGAAAACCCTCGCTGCGCCGATTGGCCGCAAACAGCGTGGCGCTGCGCCAGCCGCCGAGCAGCCCGCGCAGGCACCGGTCGAGGCCAAGGCTACGCCGAAACCACGCAGCCGCAAGAGCGAAACCGCCGAGGCATACTTCCCGAAAGATGCCGTGCAGCGTAACGCCGAGGTGCGCAAGAGCCGTGAAATGAAGAAGGCGCTGATGAGCGAGGCACGCAGTGGCGGCCATGCCAGCAGCAAGTCGGACAAGGGCGGCAAGTCGTCCGGCAAGCCGACCAAGCACCGTAAAGGCCCGCCGAAGTCCGGTGCGCCACGCAAGAGCAAGAGCAAGTCATGAGTCAGCTGGAAAAGATCTACGGTGTGCACGCCGTGCAGGCATTGCTGCAGCACCATCCGAAGCGGGTCAAGCAGATCTGGCTGTCGGAAGGGCGTAGCGAGCCACGCCTCGAAACGTTGCTGGCGCTGGCTGCGGAGAACCGCGTGCCGGTTGGCCAGGCCGAGCGTCGTGAGCTGGATGCCTGGGTAGAAGGTGTGCACCAGGGCGTGGTCGCCGAGGTGAGCCCGAGCCAGGTGTGGGGCGAATTGATGCTCGAGGAGTTGCTCGAACGCACCGAAACACCACCGCTGATTCTGGTGCTGGATGGTGTGACCGACCCGCACAACCTTGGCGCCTGCCTGCGTACCGCCGATGCCGCCGGTGCCACGGCAGTGGTGGTGCCCAAGGACAAGTCCGCGACCCTGACACCGGTTGTGCGCAAGGTGGCCTGCGGCGCGGCGGAGGTAATCCCGCTGGTGGCCGTGACCAACCTGGCGCGCACCCTGGAAAAGCTGCAGCAGCGTGGCCTGTGGGTGGTGGGTACCGCCGGCGAGGCCGAGCAGGAGATCTACCAGCAGGACCTGACCGGGCCACTGGTGATGATCATGGGCGCGGAAGGCAAGGGCATGCGCCGGCTGACCCGCGAGCATTGCGATTTTTTGGTGAAGTTGCCGATGGGCGGTAGCGTCAGCAGCCTGAACGTGTCGGTGGCGACTGGCGTGTGCCTGTTCGAGGCTGTGCGTCAGCGTCAGGCCAAGCGCTGATCTTCAGCCTGTACCGGCCTCTTCGCGGGTAAACCCGCTCCCACAGGGATCGCACAAGGCCTGAGCCCTGTGGGGTACCTGTGGGAGCGGGTTTACCCGCGAAAGGGCCGGCAGTCTGTAATGTGTATCAGGCTGTTCAAATATTCACCAATCACCTTGCTTGTGCGCCCCGCCTTCTCTACAATTGCGCCCCTTGCCGAGCTGGCAGGCGCTCATGTGCCTCCCCTCCGTGCAAGACATACAGTGTCATTCACTCCTTGTCTGACCAGATTTACTGGCAGACTACTAACCCGTAAGGAGCATTCATGCGTCATTACGAAATCATCTTCCTGGTTCACCCGGACCAGAGCGAACAAGTCGGCGGCATGGTTGAGCGTTACACCAAGCTGATCGAAGAAGATGGTGGCAAGATCCACCGCCTGGAAGACTGGGGCCGTCGTCAACTGGCCTACGCAATCAACAATGTTCACAAGGCTCACTACGTGATGCTGAACGTTGAGTGCACCGGCAAGGCCCTGGCCGAGCTGGAAGACAACTTCCGCTACAACGATGCCGTTATCCGTAACCTGGTCATCCGTCGCGACGAAGCCGTTACCGGCCAGTCCGAGATGCTGAAGGCTGAAGAAAACCGCAGCGAGCGCCGTGAGCGTCGTGAGCGTCCTGAGCATGCTGAATCCGCCGACGGCGACGACAGCAATGACAGCGACTCCAGCGATAACGCTGACGAGTAATCCACGGACCTTTAGAGGAGCCTATTAAATGGCACGTTTCTTCCGTCGTCGTAAATTCTGCCGCTTCACTGCTGAAGACGTGAAAGAGATCGACTTCAAAGATCTCAACACCCTGAAAGCTTACGTATCCGAAACCGGCAAGATCGTTCCAAGCCGTATCACCGGTACCAAAGCTCGTTATCAGCGTCAGCTGGCTACCGCTATCAAGCGCGCCCGCTTCCTGGCCCTGCTGCCCTACACCGACAGCCACGGCCGCTGAGACCGGGTCGTCGACAAGCAGTAAGGGATTAGCATGCGAGCGTTAGCAAGTTTCATCATGCGCGGTCGTGTGCAGGCCACCCTGGTGGTGGTCATCAGCGCGGTACTGCCGCTGCTGTTCTGGTTGAGTGCCGCTGCCGGCAGCCTTGTGCTGCTGCGGCGTGGGTTCAAGGATGCTACAACGGTCATCGCCGGCGGCCTGCTGGCCGGGCTGGCCGTGTGGGTCATGGGCGATCCCATCACCTTTCTGGTGATTGCGGGTGCCCTGGCCCTGGCCGCCATGTTGCGTGCCGAGCATCCCTGGAGCCGGGTGTTGCTCGCCAGTGCCGTGTTCGCCGTGGCTTTCAGCCTCGTGCTTGATCTGGCGCTGGCGCAAACCTTCGATGTGCTGGCCAAGGCGTTTGCCGAAGCCATGCCGAAAATCGAGGGGCAACCGGTGCTCTCTGGTGAGCTGATCCGCCCCGTGCTGGTCGCTTCCACAGCAGTGACGGTGCAATTGTTCAGTGTGCTGGCGTTGATGCTGGCGCGCTATTGGCAGGCAGCGTTGTACAACCCTGGAGGCTTCGGGCGCGAGTTTCGCGAACTGAAGTTGCCGAAACAGACCATGGCGGTCTTGGTGGCAGTGATGGTGGTGGCGCCGTTTATCGGCCCGCAGTTCATCATTCTGGCATCGGCCTCGAGCCTGGTACTGGTGCTGGCCGGCATCGCCTTGATGCACGGGCTGGTGGCGCAGGGGCGACTGGCCGGTTTCTGGCTGGTGGGCATGTACGTGACGTTGCCGCTGATCATGCAGCTGATTTATCCGTTGCTGGTGGTTCTGGCCATTGTCGACAGCCTGATTGATTTTCGCGGTCGCAAGTCCCCCAAGGGGAATGACTCCGCGAACGGTGAAGGTTAAAAGTTAAGAGGTTTTACCAAATGGAACTGATCCTGCTGGAAAAAGTCGCTAACCTGGGCAACCTGGGCGACAAAGTAAAGGTTAAGGCTGGTTACGGCCGTAACTTCCTGCTGCCATTCGGCAAGGCCACCGTTGCCAACGCCGCCAACCTGGCTGCGTTCGAAGAGCGTCGCGCCGAGCTGGAAAAAGCAGCTGCTGACAAGAAAGCTTCGGCTGAAAGCCGCGCTGCCCAACTGGCCGAGCTGGAAGTGACCATCACTGCCACCGCTGGCGACGAAGGCAAGCTGTTCGGTTCGATCGGCACCCACGACATCGCTGACGCCCTGACCGCCTCCGGCGTTGAAGTGGCCAAGGCTGAAGTTCGTCTGCCGAACGGCACCATCCGTCAGGTTGGCGAATACGACGTAGCCGTGCACCTGCACAGCGACGTTGAAGCCACCGTACGCGTGGTCGTCGTAGCTGCCTAAGCTGCGCTGACTGGCTGGCCCGTCAGGTGTCAGCCGGTTAACATCGGGCACGGTCCTGTTCATACAGGCCGTGCCCTTTGTCTTTTTCGTCCTCCTGAATTCTTTCGTGGCCATGAACGAGATCACCACCTCCGAACAGCTTGACCTGCAAACCGCAGCCCTGAAGGTGCCGCCGCATTCCATCGAGGCCGAACAGGCCGTGCTCGGTGGCCTGATGCTGGACAACAACGCCTGGGAGCGGGTGCTGGACCAGGTGTCGGATGGCGACTTCTACCGGCATGACCACCGCCTGATCTTCCGTGCCGTGCACAAGTTGGCCGACGCCAACCAGCCATTCGATGTGGTGACCCTGCACGAGCAACTGGACAAGGAAGGCCTTTCTTCGCAAGTCGGTGGGTTGGCGTACCTGGCCGAGCTGGCCAAGAACACCCCGTCGGTGGCCAACATCAAGGCCTACGCCGCGATCATTCGCGAGCGCGCCACCCTGCGCCAGCTGATCAGCATCAGTACCGACATCGCCGACAACGCCTTCAACCCGCAAGGGCGTAACGCCGAAGAGATTCTTGACGATGCCGAGCGGCAGATCTTCCAGATCGCCGAGGCGCGGCCGAAGACCGGCGGCCCGGTGGGGGTCAACGAACTGTTGACCATGGCCATCGACCGCATCGACACGCTGTTCAACTCCGACAGCGACATCACCGGCGTATCCACAGGCTTTACCGACCTCGACGAGAAGACTAGCGGCCTGCAGCCAGCCGACCTGATCATTGTCGCCGGCCGACCGTCGATGGGTAAGACCACTTTCGCCATGAACCTGGTGGAAAACGCCGTACTGCGTACCGACAAGGCGGTACTGGTGTTCTCTCTCGAGATGCCAGGTGAATCGCTGATCATGCGTATGCTCTCGTCCCTGGGCCGTATCGACCAGACCAAGGTGCGTTCCGGCCAGCTGGACGACGACGACTGGCCACGCCTGACCTCGGCGGTGAACCTGCTAAACGACCGCAAGCTGTTCATCGACGATACCGCCGGCATCAGCCCCTCGGAAATGCGCGCGCGTACCCGCCGCCTGGCCCGTGAGCACGGTGAAATCGCCATGATCATGGTCGACTACCTGCAGCTGATGCAGATCCCGGGCTCGGCCGGTGACAACCGGACCAACGAAATTTCCGAGATCTCCCGCTCGCTCAAGGCCCTGGCCAAGGAGTTCAACTGCCCGGTCATCGCCCTGTCGCAGCTGAACCGCTCGCTGGAACAGCGGCCGAACAAGCGCCCGGTGAACTCCGACTTGCGTGAATCCGGTGCGATCGAGCAGGACGCCGACGTGATCATGTTCGTGTACCGCGACGAGGTGTACCACCCTGAGACCGAGCACAAGGGCGTGGCGGAAATCATCATCGGTAAGCAGCGTAACGGCCCCATCGGCTTCGTGCGCCTGGCGTTCATCGGCAAGTACACCCGCTTCGAGAACCTTGCGCCGGGTATGTACAACTTCGACGACGACGAATAAGCCACTGGCCCCATCGCCGGCAAGCCAGCTCGCACAGGAGATCACTGCCTTGAGGCCGGTGGAGCCCCTGTGGGAGCTGGCTTGCCGGCGATGAGGCCGGTACAGGCAACCCATGAATCCGACAACCACCGTCGGATTTGGTCAAAATTTGTGCTATATTCCGCGCCCGCGATTTCCCTGCACACCAGAACCGGTCACTGACATGCAAGCAGCCAAACCACTCTACGACTATCCCAAGTACTGGGCCGAATGCTTCGGGCCAGCACCTTTCCTGCCGATGAGCAGGGAGGAGATGGATCTGCTCGGCTGGGATTCCTGCGACATCATCATCGTGACCGGTGATGCCTACGTCGACCACCCGTCGTTCGGCATGGCCATCATCGGCCGCCTGCTGGAGGCCCAGGGCTTCCGCGTGGGCATCATCGCCCAGCCGAACTGGCAGTCGAAAGACGACTTCATGAAGCTCGGCGAACCGAACCTGTTCTTCGGCGTGGCTGCCGGCAACATGGACTCGATGATCAACCGCTACACCGCGGACAAGAAGATCCGTTCCGACGACGCCTATACCCCAGGCGGTCTGGCCGGCAAGCGTCCGGACCGTGCCAGCCTGGTGTACAGCCAGCGCTGCAAGGAAGCCTACAAGCATGTACCGATCGTATTGGGTGGCATCGAGGCCTCGTTGCGCCGCATCGCCCACTACGACTACTGGCAGGACAAGGTTCGCCACTCGATCCTGATCGACGCCAGCGCCGACATCTTGCTGTTCGGCAACGCCGAGCGCGCGGTGGTCGAGGTGGCCCAGCGCCTGTCCAACGGCGAGAAGATCGAGACGATCACTGACGTGCGCGGTACCGCCTTCGTGCGCCGCGATACCCCCCAGGGCTGGTACGAGATCGACTCCACCCGCATCGACCGCCCAGGCCGTGTGGACAAGATCATCAACCCGTACGTGAACACCCAGGACACCCAGGCCTGTGCCATCGAGCAGGCCAAGGGCGAGGTGGACGACCCGAACGAAGCCAAGGTGGTACAGATTCTCGACAGCCCGCGGATGACCCGCGACAAGTCGGTAATCCGCCTGCCATCGTTCGAAAAGGTGCGTAACGACCCGGTGCTGTACGCCCACGCCAACCGTGTGTTGCACCTGGAGACCAACCCCGGCAACGCCCGCGCCCTGGTGCAGAAGCACGGTGAGGTAGATGTGTGGTTCAACCCGCCACCCATCCCCATGACCACCGAAGAAATGGACTACGTGTTCGGCATGCCCTACGCCCGTGTGCCGCACCCGGCCTACGGCAAGGAGCGCATCCCGGCCTACGAGATGATCCGCTTCTCGGTGAACATCATGCGTGGCTGCTTTGGTGGCTGCACCTTCTGCTCGATCACCGAGCACGAAGGCCGCATCATCCAGAACCGCTCGCACGAGTCGATCCTGCACGAAATCGAAGAGATGCGTGACAAGGTGCCGGGCTTCACCGGCGTTGTCTCCGACCTTGGCGGCCCGACTGCCAACATGTACCGCATCGCCTGCAAGAGCCATGACATCGAGAAGCACTGCCGCAAGCCGTCGTGCGTGTTCCCGGGCATCTGCGAAAACCTCAATACCGACCACAGCTCGCTGATCGAACTGTACCGCAAGGCGCGTGCCTTGCCGGGTGTGAAGAAGATCCTGATCGCCTCGGGCCTGCGCTACGACCTGGCGGTGGAGTCGCCGGAATACGTCAAGGAACTGGTCACCCACCACGTCGGCGGTTACCTGAAAATTGCCCCGGAGCACACCGAGCGTGGCCCGCTGGACAAGATGATGAAGCCGGGCATCGGCACCTATGACCGCTTCAAGCGCATGTTCGAGAAGTTCTCGAAAGAGGCGGGCAAGGAGCAGTACCTGATCCCGTACTTCATCGCCGCGCACCCGGGCACCACCGACGAAGACATGATGAACCTGGCCCTGTGGCTGAAGGGCAACGGCTTCCGTGCCGACCAGGTGCAGGCGTTCTACCCGTCGCCGATGGCCTCGGCCACGGCCATGTACCACTCGGGCAAGAACCCGCTGCGCAAGGTGACCTACAAGAGCGAAGGGGTGGAGATCGTCAAGAGCGAGGAGCAGCGCCGCCTGCACAAGGCGTTCCTGCGTTACCACGACCCGAAGGGCTGGCCGATGCTGCGTGAAGCGCTGCAGCGCATGGGCCGCGCCGACCTGATCGGGCCGGGCAAGCACCAGCTGATCCCGCTGCACCAGCCGCAGACCGATACCTACCAGAGTGCGCGCCGCAAGAACTCGACCCCGGCGGGTAGCCACAAGGTGGGCAAGGACCAGAAGATCCTTACCCAGCACACCGGCCTGCCGCCGCGTGGCAGTGATGGCAGCAAGCCGTGGGACAAGCGTGAAAAGGCCAAGGCCGAAGCGTTTGCGCGCAACCAGCAGGCGGCCAAGGAGCGCAAGGAAGCGGCCAAGGGTGGCAAGGGCAACAAGAAGCCGCGTCAGCCAGTCATTCCGCGCTAACTGATCCATATTGGGACCGCTTTGCGGTCCTTTCGCGACACAAGGCCGCTCCCACATTGATCGGCGTACGCAGTGCTTTTGTGGGAGCGGCCTTGTGTCGCGAAAGGGCTGCAGAGCAGCCCCAAAATCTGCAAATCAATCGGGCTTCTTGTCGACCCACTTCGGCGCCACTGGCGCTACAAAGCTTTCCATCCCGTCCAGCAGCTCATCCGGCTGCTGCCCCAGCAGCAACATCGCCCGATGCTGCGGCCGCACGAAGCCCTCTTCGACGATATGGTCGAGGAACCCGCCCAGCTTCTCGTAGAAGCCGTTCACATCCAGCAGTCCCAGCGGCTTGGCGTGATAGCCCAATTGCCCCCAGGTCCATACCTCGAACAACTCCTCCAGCGTACCCAGCCCACCGGGCAGGGCGATGAAGGCATCGCTCAGCTCGGCCATGCGTGCCTTGCGCGCATGCATGCCGTCGACCACTTCCAGGCGGCTGAGGCCTTTGTGACCGATTTCGGCATTCATCAGGCTTTCGGGGATGATCCCGATCACTTCGCCGCCGGCTGCCATGGCCGCGTCGGCGACGGTGCCCATCAGGCCGACCGCGCCACCACCATAGACCAGGGTCAGGCCGCGACGGGCAATCGCCTGGCCCAGCGCGATGGCCGCTTCACGGTAGGCAGGGTTGGCGCCGATACTGGCGCCGCAGAACACACAAACGGAACGTACGGGCATTGCTCATCTCCTGTCACTCAGGCTGACAGGGTAAGGTCCATGCCCTACAGTTCCAAGGCCGGTTTCACTCCGGTCGGGAGAATTCGCAGATGGCGCCAGTCGCTCCATGGGCGTAGGCCGCCAGCAGGCTGTTCATCAGGCTACCAAGGGTCATTTCGTATTGCTCCTAAATGAGAGGTTGTCCCATCCTCCAATAAAAGGGCATGATGTGCTCTTGAATTGGTTGTATACAATCGATTGAACAATTCTACTGGCTGGCCACTTGACACCCCCTTGACCCATATCAGCAGGGGGCTGAACGGTTTCAGGCAGTCTCGCAATTGATAAAACCCTGCCAAGGAGATTCATGATGTTTGCGAAAGCTGTAGCGGTATCCCTGTTGACCCTCGCCAGCGCCTCTGTCTTCGCAGCCGAGTGCTCGGTGACTGTCGACTCCACCGACCAGATGTCCTACAACACCAAGGAAATCAGCGTCGACAAGAGCTGCAAGGAATTCACCGTCAAACTGACCCACTCCGGCAACCTGCCGAAGAACGTCATGGGCCACAACCTGGTGATCAGCAAGACTGCCGACATGCAGGGCATTGCCACCGAAGGCATGAGCCAGGGTCTGGAAAAGGACTACATCAAGGCTGACAACGCCGCGATCATCGCCCACACCAAGATGATCGGCGCGCCTGAGAAGGAAACTGAAGTGAAGTTCGACACTACCAAGCTGGAAGCCGGTGGCGACTACAGCTTCTTCTGCACCTTCCCGGGCCACATCTCGATGATGAAGGGCAAGGTCGTCGTCAAGTAATCAAAGGCTGACGGTGAACCCTGTGGGAGCGGGTTCACCCGCGAATGCGTCGGTGGCTTCACCATCGTATTCGCGGGTGAACCCGCTCCCACAGGTCCTTCTATAGCCTTATCAAGGGGCGAACGGCAGTTCGCGCTTGTGCTGGGTCTTGCGGTAGGTGGCGACGATGATGTCGAACGCTGCCTGGTCAACCGGCTGCCCATGCAGGAAGGCATCGATCTGCTGGTAGGTCACGCCATGGGACGCTTCGTCCGGCTTGCCCGGCGCCAGGTCTTCCAGGTCCGCAGTCGGCACCTTCTCCACCAGTGACTCCGGCGCACCAAAGCTGCGCGCAATCGCCCGCACCTGGTTCTTCACCAGCCCGCTCAGCGGCGCCAGGTCGCAGGCGCCATCACCAAACTTGGTAAAGAAGCCCATCACCGCCTCGGCGGCGTGGTCGGTACCGATCACCAGGCCCGCGCGGGCACCGGCGATGGTGTACTGGGCGACCATGCGCGTGCGTGCCTTGACGTTGCCCACGACAAAGTCCACCAGCGTCGGCGAGCCATTCTTCAGTTCCACGACCTCAGCTGCCAGCGCCTTCACCGCCGGGGCGATATCGACGGTGTGCACTTCATCGGCCTTGATCACGTCCAGGCAGGCCTGGGCGTCATGCTCATCGTGCTGCACGTGATAGGGCAGGCGCACCGCGATGAAGGTATAGGCCTTGTCACCGGTTTCTGCGCGCAACTCGTTGATGGCGCGTTGGGCGAGCAGGGCGGCGGTCAGCGAGTCGACGCCGCCGCTGATGCCCAGCACCAGGGTCTTGAGCCGGGCGTTGGCCAGGCAATCCTTGATGAACGCCACGCGCCGGGCGACTTCGGCCTCGAGCGCGGCGGCGTCGGCGAACGGCGGCTGTACCTTCAGCGCCTGGGCAATCTCTTGCTGAACCGCTTGCATGGGTTACTCCTTGCTGGGGACTTTGAATACATGGCGCATGTAGGCGACGAAGTTCTCGTCGCGGCACTGGGTCTTGGCGGCTTCGTCCGAGATCTTCGCCACCGGCGCGCCGTTGCAGTCGGTCATTTTAAGCACGATGCTCATCGGGGCCACGCCCGGGATGTCACAGGTCAGGTTGGTGCCGATGCCAAAGCTGACGTTGATGCGACCGCGCAGGGCACGGAAGATTTCCAGCGAGCGGGTCAGGTTGAGGCCGTCGGAAAACACCAAGGTCTTGGTCATCGGGTCGATACCCAGTTTCTGGTAATGGGCAATGGCCTTTTCCGCCCAGGCCACCGGTTCGCCCGAGTCGTGGCGCAGGCCGTCGAACAGCTTGGCGAAGTACAGGTCGAAATCGCCGAGGAAGGCATCCATGGTGATGCAGTCGGTCAGGGCGATGCCGAGCAGGCCGCGGTACTCGCGCACCCAGCAGTCCAGCGCGGCGATCTGGCTGTCGATCAGTCGCGGACCGAGTTGCTGGTGGGCCATGATCCATTCATGGGCCATGGTGCCCAGCGGCTTGATATCCAGTTTCCATGCCAGGTCGACGTTGCTGGTGCCGACGAAGCGGCCCGGGAAATCGTCGCGCAGCACGCGCACCACTTCTTCCTGCACGCGGCTGGAAAAGCGCCGGCGGGTGCCGAAGTCGGCCACCTGAAGTTCGGCCAGTTCGTCGTCGCTGGCATGTGCGCGCAGCCAGTCGAACTTGCGGTACAGCTGGTCGCGGGCCTCGGCCAGGCGCATGCGCGGGTGCAGCTGGCGGTTGCGCACTTCACTGATGATCGCCAGTAGCGGCACTTCGAACAGGATCACATGCAGCCATGGGCCTTTCAGGCGCAGGCACAGCTGGTCGTTTTCTATCCCCAGGCGCACGTAGCGCAGGTTGAAGCGGAACAGGCGCAGAAAGCGCAGGAAGTCGGGCTTGAGGAAGGTGATGCGTTCGAGGAAGGCCAGTTGGCCGTCATCCAGGGTGAGGTCGCTGAGCCGCTCGAGCTGGTTGCGGATTTCGCCAAGATAGGGGCGCAGGTCCTCGCCGTTGCGGCAGCGGAATTCCCATTCGACGTCGGCGTCCGGGTAGTTGTGCAGCACGCCCTGCATCATGGTGAGTTTGTAGAAGTCGGTGTCGAGCAGGTTGTGCACGATGCGCTCGGCGAATGCGCTTTCGCTCATCAAGGGGGCTCCGGAAGCGGCGAATGGCGGACATTGTGCCAGCCTTTTCGGCCTTGTTGTGTCTGGGCTGGCCTCTTCGCGGGTGAACCCGCTCCCACAGGGCCGCGTATCGGCCAAAACCGGGTGTTTTTTTGTGCACCAGCTAGCCTTGAAACGGTGCCGCCTGTAGCAGTCGCGCACCAGCGGTGTGCAGTTCGGTGACGTCCGCTGTTACAGGGCGGTTGCACGTAAACACTTGCCAGGGTTGCAATGATGGCACTCGGCGGTTGCTCCTTGTCTGTACGTGTGGTGGCGCCTGCCGCGTGGCAGACGGTTGCACGCTCAATAAAGAAAAGGCCGTCGGTCGCCTGTTGGCGCCTGTCTCAGTGTGTTTTCCCGGAAGACAAACCGTATGGCACGGCCCTTGCTCAGAGCACAGGGCTGAGAAGTTGTAGTGCCAACCAAAAAAACTCTAGGAGCACCACCTCATGTCGCAGACGTTTTACAAGAAAGGTTTCCTGGCTCTGGCCGTAGCTACGGCACTGGGTGTTTCTTCGTATGTTCAGGCCGACGTCAAGATCGGTGTAGCGGGCCCGATGACCGGGGCTAACGCAGCGTTTGGCGAGCAGTACATGAAAGGTGCGCAGGCAGCGGCCGACAAGATCAACGCCGCCGGTGGCGTGAACGGCGAGAAAATCGTCCTGGTCAAGGGCGATGACGCCTGCGAGCCGAAGCAGGCCGTGGCCGTGGCCAACCGCCTGGTCGACCAGGACAAGGTGATCGGCGTTGTCGGCCACTTCTGTTCCTCCAACACCATCCCGGCCTCCGAGGTGTATGACGAGGCTGGCGTCATCGCCATTACCCCGGGCTCCACCAACCCACAGGTCACCGAGCGCGGCCTGGGTGCCATGTTCCGCATGTGCGGCCGTGACGACCAGCAGGGCATCGTCGCCGGCGACTACATCGTCGATGTGCTCAAGGGCAAGAAAGTCGCGGTGTTGCATGACAAGGACACCTACGGGCAGGGCCTGGCCGACGCGACCAAGGCACAGCTGGAGAAACGCGGCGTCAAGCCGGTGCTGTACGAAGGCCTGACCCGTGGCGAGAAGGACTTCAGCGCCGTGGTCACCAAGATCCGCTCTACCGGTGCCGACGTCGTCTACTTCGGCGGCCTGCACCCGGAAGCCGGCCCTCTGGTACGCCAGCTGCGCGAGCAGGGCCTGAAGGACGTCAAGTTCATGTCCGATGACGGCATCGTTACCGACGAACTGGTGGCCACCGCCGGCGGTGCGCAGTACGTCGATGGCGTGTACATGACCTTCGGCGCCGACCCGCGCCTGCTGCCAGACAGCAAGGCGGTGGTGGAGGAGTTCCGCAAGGCCGGTACCGAACCTGAGGGCTATACCCTGTACGCCTATGCCTCGCTGCAGGCGCTGGCCGCCGCGTTCAACGGCGCCAAGTCGAACAAGGGCGAAGCGGCTGCCGAGTGGCTCAAGGCCAACCCGGTACAGACCGTCATGGGCGAGAAAAAGTGGGACAAGAAGGGCGACCTGACCGTGTCCGACTACGTGGTCTACCAGTGGGACAAGGACGGCAAGTATCACCAGCTGGAAAAACAAAAATAATAACGGCCCACGGCCCGGGCGCAGCTGCCCCGGGCCCAAGCCCCGCGGTACCTGTCTTTATCCGTAGATCTGCACAGTACTGCGCTGCGAGGGCCGCCTGTCCCGGGCCCGCCGTGGTCGGCGCTCGTGCAATCTCAATCAGGTGAGATTGCGTTATGGATGGTATTTTCCTGCAGCAACTGGTCAACGGCCTGACCCTCGGGTCGGTCTATGGCCTGATCGCCATCGGCTACACAATGGTCTATGGCATCATCGGCATGATCAACTTCGCGCACGGCGAGGTGTACATGATCTCCGCGTACCTCGCGGCGATCAGCCTGGCATTGCTGGCTTATTTCGGTATCGAGTCTTTCCCACTGTTGATGCTGGGCACCCTGTTGTTCACCATTGTCGTCACCGGCGTGTACGGCTTCACCATCGAACGCATCGCCTACAAACCCCTGCGTAACTCCACCCGCCTGGCACCGCTGATCAGTGCCATCGGTATTTCGCTGATCCTGCAGAACTACGCGCAGATCAGCCAGGGCGCCCGCCAGCAAGGCGTGCCGACCCTGCTCGAAGGCGCCATGCGCATCGAAGTCGGCACCGGCTTCGTGCAACTGACCTACACCAAGATCTTCATCCTGGTGGCGGCCTTTGTCGGCATGGGCCTGCTCACCTACGTAATCAAGTACACCAAGCTCGGCCGCATGTGCCGTGCCACCCAGCAAGACCGCAAGATGGCCTCGATCCTGGGCATCAACACCGATCGGGTGATCTCCTACGTGTTCGTCATCGGTGCGGTGATGGCCGCCCTGGCCGGTGTGCTGATCACCATGAACTACGGCACCTTCGACTTCTACGCCGGCTTCATCATCGGCATCAAGGCGTTCACCGCCGCGGTGCTCGGCGGGATCGGCTCCCTGCCTGGCGCCATGCTCGGCGGGATCATCCTGGGCATTTCCGAGTCGCTGTTCTCTGGCCTGATCAACTCCGACTACAAGGACGTGTTCAGCTTCTCGCTGTTGGTGATGATCCTTATCTTCCGCCCACAAGGCCTGCTGGGTCGCCCGCTCGTGGCTAAGGTGTGAACATGTCCATTGCCAAAACTGCCTCTGTTACCGAAACCAAGGGTTTCGACCTTAAACGCAGCCTGCTGGAAACCATCGTCGCCGGCCTGCTGGCACTCATCGTGTTTGGCCCGGTGGTCGGCGTAGTGCTCGACGGCTACAGCTTCAACGCCGAGCCGCGGCGAGTGGCCTGGCTGGTCGGCGGGGTGATGCTGGGGCGCTTCCTGCTCAGCCTGTACCTGCAGACCGCCGCCGGCTCGCGCATGCTCCAGGGCTTCGAAAGCGGTGGCTCGGGCGTGCATGTGCGCGCGCCGGACTACGTATCGCGCCTGCGCTACATCATCCCGGCGCTGGTGGTGATCGCCATCGTCTTCCCGATCTTCGCCAACAAGTACCTGCTGACCGTGGTCATCCTCGGTCTGATCTACGTGCTGCTGGGCCTGGGCCTGAACATCGTGGTCGGCCTGGCCGGCCTGCTCGACCTGGGTTACGTGGCGTTCTATGCCATCGGCGCCTACGGCCTGGCGTTGGGTTACCAGTACCTGGGCCTGGGCTTCTGGAGCGTACTGCCACTGGCGGCTATCGCTGCGGCGCTGGCAGGGTGCATCCTCGGCTTCCCGGTGCTACGGATGCACGGTGACTACCTGGCGATCGTGACCTTGGGCTTCGGCGAGATCATCCGCCTGGTGTTGAACAACTGGCTGTCGTTCACTGGCGGCCCCAACGGCATGCCGGCACCGTCGCCAACCTTCTTCGGCCTGGAGTTCGGCCGCCGGGCCAAGGACGGCGGGGTACCGATCCACGAGTTCTTCGGCTTCGAGTACAACGCCAACCTCAAGTTCGTGTTCATCTACGCGGTGCTGTTCATCGTCGTGCTGGCCGTGTTGTACATCAAGCACCGCTTGACCCGCATGCCGGTCGGCCGCGCCTGGGAAGCGCTGCGCGAGGACGAGATCGCCTGCCGTTCGATGGGCCTGAACCATGTGTTGGTCAAGCTTTCGGCGTTTACCCTGGGTGCCTCCACCGCCGGCCTGGCCGGAGTGTTCTTTGCCACCTACCAGGGCTTCGTCAACCCGTCGTCGTTCACCTTCTTCGAGTCGGCGCTGATTCTCGCCATTGTCGTGCTTGGCGGCATGGGCTCGACCGTGGGTGTGGTGATCGCGGCCTTCGTGCTGACCGTGGCGCCCGAGCTGCTGCGCAGCTTCTCCGAGTACCGCGTGCTGCTGTTCGGTGTGCTGATGGTGCTGATGATGATCTGGCGACCGCGTGGGCTGATCCGCATCAGCCGTACCGGTGTGACCCCGCGTAAAGGAGTGGCGCCATGAGCGACGATATCATTCTCTCGGTCGACAACCTGATGATGCAGTTCGGTGGCATCAAGGCGCTCAGCGATGTCAGCCTGAAGGTCCGGCGCAACCAGATCTTCGCCCTGATCGGCCCCAACGGCGCCGGCAAGACCACTGTGTTCAACTGCCTGACCGGCTTCTACAAGGCCAGTGGCGGGCGTATCGAGCTGAACGTGCGCGGCAGCCACACCAATGTCATCCAGCTGCTCGGCGAGCGCTTCCAGGTCGCGGACTTCGTCTCGCCGACGCGCTTTGCCAACCGCATGTACTACAAGATGTTCGGCGGTACCCACCTGGTCAACCGCGCCGGCCTGGCACGCACCTTCCAGAACATTCGCCTGTTCAAGGAAATGTCGGTGGTGGAAAACCTGCTGGTGGCTCAGCACATGTGGGTCAACCGCAACCTGCTGGCCGGGGTGCTCAACACCAAGGCTTACCGCAAGGCCGAGAGCGATGCGCTGGACCATGCGTTCTACTGGCTGGAAGTGGTCGACCTGGTCGACTGCGCCAACCGCCTGGCTGGCGAGTTGTCGTACGGCCAGCAGCGCCGCCTGGAAATCGCCCGGGCCATGTGCACGCGGCCGAAGATCATCTGCCTGGACGAACCGGCGGCTGGCCTGAACCCGCAGGAAACCGAGGCCCTCAGCCGCATGATCCGCGTGCTGCGCGACGAACACGACATCACCGTGGTGCTGATCGAACACGACATGGGCATGGTCATGAGCATTTCCGACCATATCGTGGTGCTCGACCACGGCAACGTGATTGCCGAAGGCGCGCCACAGGATATCCGCCACAACCCGACGGTGATCGCCGCCTACCTGGGTGCCGATGAAGAGGAACTGGTATGAGTGCACCCATTCTCGAACTGAAGGACCTGGACGTGTTCTACGGCCCGATCCAGGCGCTGAAAAAGGTCTCGATGCACATCAACGAGGGCGAGACGGTCAGCCTGATCGGCGCCAACGGTGCCGGCAAGTCGACCCTGCTGATGTCGATCTTCGGCCAGCCGCGGGCGGCGTCGGGGCATATCGTGTACCGCGGTACCGACATCACCCGCAAATCGTCGCACTACATCGCCTCCAACGGCATCGCCCAGTCGCCGGAAGGGCGCCGGGTGTTCCCTGACATGACTGTCGAGGAGAACCTGATGATGGGCACCATCCCCATCGGCGACAAGCATGCCGACGAAGACATGCAGCGCATGTACGAGCTGTTTCCGCGCTTGAAAGAGCGGCGTAACCAGCGGGCCATGACCATGTCCGGTGGCGAGCAGCAGATGCTGGCCATTGCCCGGGCGCTGATGAGCCGGCCGAAGTTGCTGTTGCTGGACGAGCCATCGTTGGGGCTGGCGCCGATCGTGGTCAAGCAGATCTTCTCGACCCTGCGTGAGCTGGCCAAGAGCGGGATGACCATCTTCCTGGTGGAGCAGAACGCCAACCA
>NZ_JAMBDI010000009.1:91877-95415 GCF_036858055.1 Pseudomonas sp. SF2
CCGCAAAGCGGCCCCCGAAGCCAATGTGGACAACCTTTCGAACACCTCTCCCCAATTACTCCACAGCCCCACCACAAACCCTTGTTTACACAGGACCATTTTTTCCACGGATAATGTGGAACCGCCTGTGGAAAACATGGTGGCATCTCGCTCAAGCCCTTTGATACCAAGCCCTGCGGCTTCATGATCATTTTTTGATCATGGGCCCCTTGTGGATGATTTTCCCAAGTTTTTCAAAGCCCTGCAGCCACTCCAGGCATTGCGCAAAACCTGTGGATAACCCTGTGAAAAAACTTTGCACAGACCGCTGCAGGCGGCATGCTTGAAAGCCTTGCGCCATCACCGAAAAGATATCCACCGACCACAAGGCGCTGAAAGGGTTCCGCGCCGTGGACAAGTTGCCCCCAATCCGTGGGGAAAGCCTTGTGGATAACGTGCGCATAGCTGGCGCCGAGCCCTCTGCTGCAAGGGTTTGCCGAAGGTGAACAAAAAATGAACAGCACCCTGGACGGGTTGCTGCCAGCGCCCGGCGCGGGCATGCTGCAAGACTGCCGATGATAATCCACCGTGAGGAACAGAGCATGACGTCCACCGTATTCATCACTGGCGCGACTTCCGGTTTCGGCGAGGCCACTGCCCGCCGCTTCGCCGAAGCCGGCTGGAAGCTGGTGCTCACAGGCCGCCGCAAGGAGCGCCTGGACGCCCTGTGTGCCGAGCTGTCTGCCAAGACCGAAGTACACGGTCTGGTGCTCGACGTGCGTGACCGCAAAGCCATGGAGCAGGCCATCGCCAACCTGCCGGCCGGCTTCGACAAGCTGCGCGGCCTGGTCAACAACGCCGGCCTGGCGCTGGGTGTGGACGCGGCGCAGAACTGCAGCCTGGACGACTGGGAAACCATGGTCGACACCAACATCAAGGGCCTGATGTACACCACCCGCCTGCTGCTGCCACGGCTGATTGCCCATGGCCGTGGGGCGTCGATCCTCAACGTAGGTTCCGTGGCGGGCAACTACCCATACCCGGGCAGCAACGTGTACGGCGGCACCAAGGCTTTCGTCGGCCAGTTCTCGCTGAGCCTGCGCTGCGACCTGCGGGGAACCGGCGTGCGGGTGAGCAACATCGAGCCGGGCCTGTGCGAAAGCGAGTTCTCGCTGGTGCGCTTCGGCGGTGACCAGGCCAAATACGACGCCACCTACGCTGGCGCAGAGCCGATCCAGCCGCAGGACATTGCCGAGACCATCTTCTGGATTCTCAACCAGCCGGCGCATATCAACATCAACAGCCTGGAACTGATGCCGGTAAGCCAGGACTGGGCAGGGTTTTCGATCGACCGGTCGGTCAAAGGCTGATCTGAGGGCCTCTTCGCGGGTAAACCCGCTCCCACAGGTACTGCACCGGTTTCAGAGCAGGCGCTATCCCTGTGGGAGCGGGTTCACCCGCGAATGCGTCAGCCCAGGCGCTGCAGCCCTTCCAGGCAAGTTGCCAAATGATAGGGCGTAGTCGAAGGCATATCATGCCGGCTGACACTGCCTTCCCCATCCCGGCACTCATACCAGCCCGCCTCACGCAGGAACCGCGCGTCGAGCGCCTGCAACTGCCCAGCCAGCTTTGCCTCGCCCCCCGCCCGCAATACCAGCGCCCGTAGGTATTCCGCCTGCGCCCAGATCCGCTGGGTGGCGTCGAGCACCTTGCCATCCACATCCAGCATCGCCAGCACAGCGGCATCCTTCACCCCGTACTGCTCGGCGTAGTCGAAAGCCCGGTCGATGGACGCATGCAGCGGCGTGTCGCGCAGCAGTGGCGAGGTATGCAGCAGGTAGAACCACTCGAACTGGTGCCCCGGCTCGAACCAGTTATCCACAGCGCCGCGTGGCTTTTCCAGCATCAGGCCGTGGGCCGGTTCGATGAAGTGCGCCTGCAGCGCCTCGCACAGTTGCAGCAGCGACTGCCGGGCATGCTCGTCGTCACGCACCGCCAGTACCTGCAGGAAGGCTTCGGCCAGGTGCATCTGCGGGTTTTGCAGCGGGCCGCTGCCAAGGTCGGCCCAGTCTTCACCGAGGCTGGCTTCGTACAGGCCGTCGTCGCGGGCGAACTGCTGGTCAATGATGTCCAGCGCGGCGTTCAGCGTGGATTCCACCAGGTTTTCACGCACCTTGCCCCAGTAGTGCGCGCAAGCGAAGACGATGAAGGCATGCGTGTACAGGTCCTTGCGCCGGTCCAGCGGTTTGCCCTGGGCGTCGATGCTGTAGAACCAGCCGCCGTGCTCGGCGTCATGGAAGTGCTTCTGCAGCGAGCGGAACAAGGCGGCGGCGCGCTCGGCTGCGCCGGGTTGGCCGATGCGGCTGCTGAACAGGTAGAGCTGGCGGGCGCAGGCCATGGCCCGATAGCGCTGCACCGGCAACGGTTGATGCTGGGCGTCCAGGGCCTCGTAGGGCAGGGCCATGTCGGCGTTCCAGCCCGGGCCTTGCCACAACGGCACGATGCGTTCGGCGAAGTGCTGGTTGAAGCGGGCCAGTTCGGGCAGGGTGGGGCGGGGGTCGGACATTTCGGCGCTCGTCGCTGTCGGGCAGGGCGCCATGGTAGCAGAACTGGGGTTGTGGGTAGCCTGTGCCGGCCTCTTCGCGGGTATTGCGCTGCCCTCAGGTCCGGTGCCGTCCCTGTGGGAGCGGGTTCACCCGCGAAGAGACCAGTACAGGCTACCCACTAACCCGGGTTGCCCAACCCCTGCCAATGCCGCGCACCGACAAAGATGAAGCGCAGCTGCTGGGTGATCTTTTCCTGCGGCGTCAGCGCCTGTGGATAACCCGCCTCGGGGCTGTCGATAAGCTCGGGCAGGGTGGCGAACACGGTTTTCACCACCAGGTCGGCCATCACCGCTAGCGCGGCGCTGTCCAGGTGCTGCCAGCGCTTCATCCGCGCCAGGTCGGTGGCCAGGTCGTCGCTGATGTCCTGGCGCAGGCGGGCAATGGCCTGGCGTACGGCCTGCGAGCCGCCGTACTGCTCACGGGCGAGGAACAGGAACTGCGCGCGGTGGGCGGCGACCACATCGAGGAAGATGCGCACCGAGGCGTCGGTGATGCCGCCCAGTTCGAACTCGTTGTGGCGCACCAGGCGGATAGTCTGGCGGAAGGTAGTATCGACTTCGGCCACCAGGGCCAGGCCCAGGGCGTCCATGTCGGAAAAATGCCGGTAAAAGCCGGTGGGTACGATGCCGGCCGTCTTTGCCACTTCGCGCAGGCTGATACTGCCGAAACCACGGCCACTCTCCATGAGCTGGCAGGCGGCATCGAGCAGGGCCTGGCGGGTCTGTAGCTTCTGTTCGGCGCGCGGCAGCATGGTGCGGGCTTCTGTGACGGTAAGGCTGGGCACTCTAGTTAAAAAAACAAAGCCCGGTCAATGGACCGGGCATGGAGGGGAGCAGCCGTTGTGACAGAGGTTGTTCTTTTCGGCCATGGTGATCAGCTCACACGGCTGATTTCGATCAGGCGATCAGAGCCACCTTCGGCAACGCGGCCAGTACGTTCGATCAGGCGATCAG
>NZ_JAMBDI010000009.1:95537-120414 GCF_036858055.1 Pseudomonas sp. SF2
ACGTTCGATCAGGCGATCGGAACCACCTTCGGCAACAGTTTTCAGCGGTTGGGCGATTTCCGCAGCGCTGGAACGCGATTCGGCGGTCAGGTGTTGCTCGTCGGCTGGCAGGGCAAAAGCGTTGGCAGCCAGGATGGACAGGGTCAGGGTCAGCAGATGGCGTTTCATGATTTCGGTGCTCCTCTCGGGGGCTGGAAAGTGGGTACGGAGCCAATGCTACGCCGGGTAACGCCAGAGAGAAGTTCATACGGGTAATGGTAACAATCGACCGTATTGATAGAGGTTGGAAGCTGCTCTACACAGCGCTTTACAGGCCATGTGCTGGCGTTTTGATGGTGCTGCTGACGGGTAACGCGCGCAACTTGGCGCAACGAGTTGCTGAGCGAAAGGCCAGGAAAAACTTCGTTATCATGGCGCCATCGATAAAACCCCACGGGCTTTCATCAGTCCGAGATATTGAGTGCCACCGCTGTGCCTGTTCTGTGCCATGCCGCAAGGAGAATCACGCAATGACGCGTCCCGCCAGAATCCTCGTCTGGACCTTCACCAGCCTGCTGACCCTGCTGGCGATCCTGGTGGTGGTGATCGCCACCTTCGACTGGAACCGCGTCAAGCCCCTGCTCAACGAGAAAGTCTCCGAGGCCCTGCAGCGGCCCTTCGCGATCAATGGCAACCTTGCCGTGGACTGGCGCACCGAACCTGAAGAGGGGGGCTGGCGTGCCTGGGTGCCCTGGCCGCACTTCATTGCCGAAGACCTGACCCTGGGCAACCCCGAGTGGCTCAAGGAGCCGAAGATGGTCGGCCTGGAGCGCGTGGCGTTCCGCCTGGCGCCGTTGCCGCTGCTATTCCAGCAGATCAGCATCCCGCGTATCGAGCTGACCAGGCCTACAGCCAACCTTACCCGCCTGGCCGATGGCCGCGCCAACTGGGCCTTCGACTTCGGCCCCAAGGATGAAAACGCAGAGCCTTCCAAATGGCAGCTGGACATCGGCGCCATCGGCTTCGACCAGGGCAGTGTCAGCTTCGATGACCAAACCCTGAAAACCAGCATGAAGGTGCAGATCGACCCGCTGGGCAAGCCTGTCCCGTTCAGCGACATTGTCGGCAAGGCCCGCGCCGAGAAGGCCGGTGCCGCGCAGGACTATGCCTTCGGGCTCAAGGCCCAGGGCCGCTACAAAGGCCAGCCAGTGTCCGGCACCGGCAAGATCGGTGGCCTGCTGGCCCTGCAGGACGCCAGCCAGCCGTTCCCGCTGCAGGCTGACGTGCGCATCGCCGACACCCATGTGGTGCTCGCCGGTACCCTGACCGACCCGCGCAACCTCGGTGCCCTCGACCTGCGCCTGCGCTTGTCCGGGGCCAGCCTGGGCAACCTCTACCCTTTGACCGGCGTGACCTTGCCCGACACCCCGGCCTATTCCACCGACGGTCACCTCAGCGCCAACCTGCAGGCGGCGCAAGGGGCGACCTTCAACTACCAGGGCTTCAACGGCAAGATCGGTGACAGCGATATCCACGGCGACCTGGCCTTCGTTGCCAGCCAGCCAAGGCCCAAGCTGTCCGGCAACCTGGTGTCCGACCAGTTGCTGTTCAAGGACCTGGCGCCGCTGATCGGCGCCGACTCCAACGCCGAGCAGAAGGCCCGCGGCGGTGCCAGCAAGCAGCCGGCAGGCAAGGTGCTGCCGGTGGAGGAGTTCCGCACCGAACGTTGGCGTGCCATGGACGCCGACGTCACCTTCGCCGGCAAGCGCATCGTGCACAGCGCGCAATTGCCGTTCAACGACCTGTCGGCCCACGTGATCCTGGAGGACGGCCTGCTGCGTCTGGAGCCCCTGCGTTTTGGCGTGGCTGGCGGCAATCTGGCTTCCAGGATCCGCCTGGATGGCCGCAACGTACCGTTGCAGGGGCGCGCCCGCCTGACGGCGCGGGGCTTCAAGCTCAAGCAGTTGTTCCCCTCCTTTGCGCCGATGCAGACCAGCTTCGGTGAGTTGAATGGTGATGCCGATATCACTGGTCGGGGCAACTCGGTGGCCGCCTTGCTGGGCACGGCCAATGGTGACCTGCGCATGCTGATCAACGATGGCGCCATCAGCCGCAGCCTGATGGAGATTGCCGGGTTGAACGTGGGCAACTACGTGGTCGGCAAGCTGTTTGGCGATGAGGATGTGAAGATCAACTGTGCGGCGGCCGATGTGGGCATCAAGGATGGCCTGGCGACCACACGCCTGTTCATCTTCGATACCGAGAACGCGATCATCTACATCAACGGCACGGCCAATTTCGCCACTGAGCAGCTGGACCTGAAAATAAACCCGGAATCGAAAGGCCTGCGGCTGTTCTCGCTGCGCTCGCCGCTGTATGTGCGCGGGCCGTTCGCCAGGCCCAGTGCCGGGGTGCAAGCGGTACCGCTGGCGTTGCGCGGGGCGGGGATGGTGGCACTGGGGGTGGTGGCCGGGCCAGCGGCGGGGTTGCTGGCGCTGATTGCGCCTAGCAGCGGGGATGATCCGAACCAGTGCACGCCACTGTTGCAGCAGATGAAGGCGGGCAAGGCGCCGACGGTGGTGAAAGGCAAGAAATGACGGGGGCCGCGTTGCGGCCCCTTGCGGTTACAGCCCTTGCAACAGGTCGACAGATCGTCCGCGTGCTCTTCTTCCTGCGCCAGGATATAAGGCTTACGCGCCGTGGACGGCGGCGCTGTCTTCTTCGCGCTGTTTGCAAGTCTTGAAGCCCTTGGCATCGACATGGCCGGTGGCGTCGAAGCGCACGTAGTAGGGCTGCTGGTGGCCATCGCGGTTGAGGATGTAGTCGTTGCAGGTGCCGCCGTGGGGCAGGTCGCTCACGCTGGACGGGCTGCCGCCGATGGCGATGACCTTCTGCATGGTCATGCCTTTTTCCACTTGCCTGACCAGCGGTTCGTCGCGGTAGGTGACGTAGTCAACCGGGTTTTCCGGACGGCTGCCGCAGGCGGCGAGGGTGGCGCTTGCCAGAAGGATTGCCAGGGTCTGCTTGTACATGGTTTCGCTCCTTGCAAAGGTCTGTGTGGTTTTGAACCGCAGCGCGCTCCCGGAGTTCGATTGCGATGGTCATCAAGGCCGCTGTAGTGTTGGCCGGTCGTCCACGGAAAGGAGCTGGGGCAATGCAGCAGGAATTGGCCACGCGATACCCGTTGGTGCTGGTGCCGGGCATGCTCGGTTTTGTCCGGGTAGTGCTCTATCCCTACTGGTTCGGCATCGTGCCGGCCCTGCGCAAGGGCGGGGCGCAGGTGTTCCCGGTGCAGGTTTCGCCGCTGCATTCCAGCGAGGTGCGCGGCGAGCAGTTGCTGGCGATCATCGAAGACATCTGCCAGCGCACCGGCGCGGAAAAGGTCAACCTCATCGGCCACAGCCAGGGCGCCCTGAACGCACGCTACGCTGCCGCCAGGCGGCCCGGGCGGGTGGCTTCGGTCACGTCGGTGGCAGGGCCCAACCATGGCTCGGAACTGGCCGATTACCTGGCACGTACGGCACCGGGCGATTCCCCGCAGGGGCGCATCCTCAAGGCTGTGCTGCATGGCTTGGCCGTGCTGCTGGTGTGGCTGGAAACCGGCTGGCGCCGCGACCCGCTGCCGGTGGATGTACACGCCTCGCACCAGTCGTTGACCAGCGCCGGGGTGGCGCTGTTCAACCAGGCTTATCCACAGGGGCTGCCAGGCACCTGGGGCGGGGAAGGGGCGTATGAGGTCGATGGCGTGCGCTATTACTCCTGGTCCGGCACCTTGCAGCCCGGCCTGACCGACCAGGGGCGCAACCGCATCGATGGCAGCAGCCACTTCTGCCGCCTGTTCGCACGCAGTTTCGTCAAGGAAAAGGGCCATTGCGACGGCATGGTCGGGCGCTTCAGTTCGCACCTGGGGCAGGTGATCGGCGACGACTACCCGCTCGACCACCTGGATATCGTCAACCAGTCGCTTGGCGCGGTGGGCAAGGGCGCCGAACCGGTGCGGCTGTTCATCGAACATGCCGCCCGGCTCAAGGCGGCAGGGCTCTAACGGCGGATCGGTGTGGTCCAGCGCTCGGCCAGTATCACGCCGGCCAGGGTCAGCAGGCCGCCGACCAGGTGATAGCGGGCCAGCTGCTCGTCGAGCACCACGGCGGCGATCAGCGCGGTGACCAGTGGCAGCAGGTTGAAGAACAGCGTGGTACGGCTTGGGCCCAGGCGGTGCACGGCCTTCATCCATACCAGAGGGGCGATCATCGAGGCCAGCACGCAGGCGTACAGCACCAGGCCAATGTTGCGGCTGTTCAGGCCAGTCTTGTCCGACAGCAGGAACAGCGGCAGCAGCACGACGATGGCCATCAGCACCTGCAGGTACAGCAACTGCATCGGTGGCAGGCGCAGCTGCCATTTCTTCAGCAGGAAGCTGTACAGCGCGTAGGCCAGGGTGGCCACCAGCATCAGCAGGTCGCCGCTGTTCAGGCCTTGTTGCAACAGGACGGCGGGGTGGCCGGCGCTGACCACTTCCAGTACGCCGAAAAATGACACCAGTGCGCCCAGCAGGGCGCCGTAGCTCAGGCGCTGGCCCAGCCAGGCGATGGACAGCGCCAGTGACATCAGCGGCATCAGCGAGAGGATGATGCCCATGTTGGTGGCGCTGGTGATGCCGGCGGCGAAGTAGGCCAGGCTCTGGTACAGCGCCATGCCCAGCACGCCCAGCACGAACACCTTGCCCAGCTGCGGGCGGATGGCCGCGCGATTGCGCCACACGGCGGGCAGCAGGAACGGGGTGAACAGCAGCGCGGCCAGCAGCCAGCGGTAGAAGCCGATCTCGGCGGGGTGGATGGCACCGGCGGACATCTTGGTGACCACGGTGTTGCCGGCCCAGATGAGGATGGCAGTGAGGGGGAACAGGTAGTTCATGTAGCAGGTTACTCGCTGGGGCCTGGAATGGGGGCTGCTTTGCAGCCCTTCGCGGGCTTGCCCGCTCCCACAGGGATATCCAGGCCTGAAAGCTGGCGCAGATCCTGTGGGAGCGGGCGAGCCCGCGAAGGCCTGCGGCGCAGGCCCTCGATAGGCCTGTATTATCGATTGTCTGTTTACAAGCCTATACTCCTATCCAGACAACTCACCCCGCCAAGCAGACAGCATGCCGCGCAAATACCTCGACATTCCTCGGTTCACCCAGCTCCCGGCCCCGGTGTACTTCCGCCACGACGAGTTCGGTGCCGACACGCACAGCGCCCTGCATCGCCACGCCTGGGGCCAGCTCAACTACACCGCCCACGGCGTGATGCAGCTGGAGGTCGCCGGCCAGCGCTTCCTGTCGCCGCCGCAATACGCCGTGTGGGTGCCGCCCGACACCGAGCATGGCTGCTACAACCCACAGGCCATCGTCTACCACTCGGTCTACCTGGACCGCAGCCTCTGCGCCGCCCTGCCGCAGCAACCGTGCAGCCTGATGATCAGCGACATCCTCAAGGCCATCCTCGCCGACTTCGCCCGGCGTGACCTGCGGGTGGCCGAGGGTGAGCGCGACCAGCGCCTGGTGCAGGTGCTGCTCGACCAGTTGCTGCTGGCACCCGCCCAGGCCTGCTACCTGCCGTTTGCCCACAGCGACGGGTTGCGCCAAGTGCTCGATGCCCTCGGCGCCGAGCCAGGCGACAACCGCCCGCTGGCCGACTGGGCAGCCCGGGTGCATGTCAGCGAACGTACCCTGGCCCGCCAGTTTCTGCGCGAACTGGGCATCAGTTTTGGTGAATGGCGCCTGCGCCTGCGCTTTCTGCGAGCCATCGAAGCGCTGGAAGCCGGCCAGTCGATCCAGGCCATCGCCTTCGACCTGGGCTACAGCAGCGCGTCGGCGTTCATCGCCATGTTCCAGCGCCAGGCCCATTGCACGCCCGAGCAATACCGCCGCCAGGCACGGGCGGGGCGTTGAGCATTTATTGGCTACACTCAGCTCGACCACCGTGCATCGGGCACGGAGCCAAGGAGACCACTCCATGAAAGTGCTGCAAATCCCCTTACTGGTGTTGGCGGTGTTGTTCAGCGCCCAAGGCTTCGCCGCCAATACCGCGCAGCAGGAAAAGATGAAAACCTGCAACGCCGACGCCACCGCCAAGGCCCTCAAGGGCGATGAGCGCAAAGCCTTCATGAGTACCTGCCTGAAGAAGGACGTGCCGCAAACCCAGCAAGAGAAGATGAAAACCTGCAACGCCGACGCCACCACCAAGGCCCTGAAGGGTGACGAGCGCAAAGCGTTCATGAGTGACTGTCTGAAGAAGAAATGACCTGCGCCTATGCCTGCAGGCGTAAGGCTGGCAGACTGCGGGTCTTTCCCGTTGTCTGCCGTTGAGGCTGTATGACCTTCACCCCTCGCCAGGTCACCCTGGCCAGCTGGATCATCGTGTTTGCCGGCCTGTTGCTGGCGCTGCCCCTGAAATTGCTGCCGAGCCTGTTGGCCGGCCTGCTGGTGTTCGAGCTGGTCAACATGCTCACGCCGCGGCTGCAGCCACTGCTGGCCGGGCAGCGCGCCCGTTGGCTGGCGGTGGCGCTGCTCGGCACGCTGGTGGTCAGCACCCTGACCCTGCTGTTTGCCGGGGCCTTCAGCTTCCTGCTGCACGAGGCAGAAAACCCCGGTGCCTCGCTGGACAAGTTCATGGCCTTGGTGGAGCGCGCCCGTGGGCAGCTACCGCCATTCATCGAAGGCTACCTGCCGGCCAGTGCGGCGGAGTTCAAGGTGGCCATCGGTGACTGGATCAAGAGCCACCTGAGCGACCTGCAACTGGTGGGCAAGGGCATGGCGCACATGTTCGTCACCCTGTTGATCGGCATGATCCTCGGCGCCATCGTCGCCTTGCAGCGCATCCCCGATATCTCCCGGCGCAAGCCACTGGCGGCGGCGCTGTTCGAGCGCCTGAGCCTGCTGGTGCAGGCGTTTCGCAACATCGTCTTCGCGCAGATCAAGATTTCGCTGCTCAACACTACCTTCACCGGCATTTTCCTGGCCCTGGTGCTGCCGATGTTCGACGTGCACCTGCCGCTGACCAAGACGCTGATCGTGCTGACCTTCCTGCTGGGCCTGCTGCCGGTGATCGGCAACCTGATGTCGAACACCCTGATCACCATCGTCGGCTTGTCGCTGTCGATCTGGGTGGCGGCGGCGGCGCTGGGTTACCTGATCGTCATCCACAAGGTCGAGTACTTCCTCAACGCGCGGATCGTGGGCGGGCAGATCAGTGCCAAGTCGTGGGAATTGCTGCTGGCGATGCTGGTGTTCGAGGCAGCGTTCGGGCTGCCGGGGGTGGTGGCGGGGCCGATCTACTATGCCTACCTGAAGAGTGAGCTGAAGCGGGCCGAACTGGTCTGATTCTTCATTAGCCTGTACCGGCCTCTTCGCGGGTAAACCCGCTCCCACAAGTACGCCACAGCTCTCAAGACTTGCGCGAGCCCTGTGGGAGCGGGTTTACCCGCGAAGAGGCCGGTACAGGTAAAAGGGATGGCTCAGGCAGCGCCGTAACGCTTGCGTGCCTCGATGGCCAGCCCGCTGCCAATGCTGCCAAAGATATTGCCTTCCACATGCCGCGCATTCGGCAGCATCGCCGACACACTGTTGCGCAGCGCCGGGATCCCGCTGGAACCACCGGTGAAGAACACCGTATCGACCTGGGTCTCGCTCACACCAGCCTTGGCCAGCAATTCGCTCACGCTACCACGCACCCGCTCCAGCAACCCTTCGATAGCCCCCTCGAACAGCGCCCGGGACAGGTCCACGCCCAGCTCGCGCTCGATGCGGCCGAGGTCGACGTGGCGGCTCTGCTGCTCGGTCAGCTCGATCTTGCTGGCCTCCACTTCCATCGCCAACCAGTGCCCGGCACGCTCCTCGATCAGCTTGAACAGGCGGTCGATGCCCAGCGTGTCCTCGATGTCATAGCGCATGCTGCCCAGCGCCAGCTGCGACTTCTGCGAGTACAGGGCGTTGATGGTGTGCCAGGTGGCGAGGTTGAGGTGGTAGCTGGTCGGCATCAGCGCGCCGCTCTTCATGCGGCTGCCGTAGCCGAACAGCGGCATCACGCCCTGCAGGCTCAGCTGCTTGTCGAAGTCGGTACCGCCGATGTGCACGCCGCCGGTGGCGAGGATGTCGCTCTGGCGCTCGGCCACCAGGTGGCGCTCGGGCGACAGGCGGATCAGGGTGAAGTCCGAGGTACCACCGCCGATGTCGACGATCAGCACCAGCTCTTCGCGGCTGATGCCCGACTCGTAGTCGAACGCCGCGGCAATCGGCTCGTACTGGAACGACACGTCCTTGAAGCCGATCTTGCGCGCCACTTCGGCCAGGGTGTCTTCGGCCTCCTGGTCGGCAGCCGGGTCTTCGTCGACGAAGAACACCGGGCGACCCAGTACCACCTGGTCGAATTCGCGGCCGGCAGCGGCCTCGGCGCGCTTTTTCAGCTCGCCGATGAACATGCCCAGCAGGTCCTTGAACGGCAGGGCGCTGCCCAGCACGCTGGTGTCGTGCTTGATCAGCTTGGAACCCAGCAGGCTTTTCAGCGAGCGCATCAGGCGGCCTTCATAGCCTTCCAGGTACTCGTGCAGCGCCAGGCGGCCATATACCGGGCGACGCTCCTCGATGTTGAAGAACACCACCGACGGCAGGGTGATCTTGCCGTCTTCCAGGGCGATCAGCGATTCGACACCCGGGCGGTGCCAGCCGACCGTGGAGTTGGAGGTGCCGAAGTCGATGCCCAGGGCGCGGGCCGGCGATACGTCAGACATGGGAAAAGGCTTCCGGAGGCAAAACGGCCGCGCAGTTTATGCCAGTTGGCTACAGAATCAAGACCAGTCGTCTGCCATGGCGCAAACCCAAGGCGGTCTTGAAAGGCTATGCTTGACCCCTATCTTCTTTTGCAACACGCACATTCACATTGGTGATCCATAGATGGACTTCAAAGACTATTACAAGATACTCGGCGTAGAGCCCACGGCGGATGACAAGGCGATCAAGGCCGCGTACCGCAAGCTGGCGCGCAAGTATCACCCCGACGTCAGCAAGGAGCGCGACGCCGAGGAAAAATTCAAGGAGGCCAACGAGGCCTACGAAGTGCTGGGCGACGCGCAGAAACGTGCCGAGTTCGACGAAATCCGCAAGTACGGTGGCCAGCATGGCCGGCCGTTCCAGGCACCACCGGGGTGGGAAAGCCGTGGCGGTGGCGGTGGCTTCGAGGGCGGTGATTTTTCCGACTTCTTCAGCTCGATCTTTGGTGGCCGAGGAGGCAACCCGTTCGGTGGCGCCCGGCAGCAGCAACGCAGCGCCGGCAGGCGAGGGCAGGACGTGGAGCTAGAACTGGCAGTGTTCCTTGAAGAGACCCTGAGCAAGGAGTCCAAGCAGATCAGCTTCCAGGTGCCGCAGACCAATGCCATGGGCCAGCGCACCGGGTTCACTACCAAGACCCTGAACGTGAAGATTCCGGCCGGGGTGACCGATGGCGAGCGCATCCGCCTCAAGGGCCAGGGCGCGCCGGGCAGCGGTGGCGGGGCCAATGGTGACCTGTTCCTGACCATTCGCATGGCACCGCACCCACTGTTCGATGTCGAAGGTCATGACCTGATCATCACCGTGCCGCTGGCACCGTGGGAGGCAGCACTGGGCGCCAAGGTGGCCGTGCCGACCCTGGACGGCAAGATCAACCTCACCATCCGCCCCGACAGCCAGAGCGGCCAGCGCCTGCGCGTACCGGGCAAGGGCCTGGCCAACAAGAGCGGCGAGCGTGGCAACCTTTACGCGCAATTGAAAGTGGTCATGCCGCCAGCATCCGACGAGTCTGCCCGCGAACTGTGGACCAAGCTTTCCGAGAAGGCTGCGTTCAACCCGAGGACACAATGGAGTAAGTGATCATGAGCAGCACCCTGATCGTTCAACTGGACATGCGTACCCTGTGTCAGGAGGCCGATATCACGGCTGACTGCGTGATCGAAATCGTCGAGCACGGCATTGTCGAACCTTCCGGGCGAACGCCGGAGGACTGGTTGTTCGACGATCAGGCGCCGTTACTGGCCAAACGCGCGGCGAAGCTGCATCAGGAGCTGGAACTGGAGTGGGAAGGGGTGGCGCTGGCGCTGGAGCTGCTGCAGGAAGTGCAGCAGTTGCGCAGTGAGAACAGCATGCTGAGGCAGCGGTTGGGCAGGTTTATCCAGATGTGAGTTTTGCAGGCCCGGCCTCTTCGCGGGTGAACCCGCTCCCACAGGAATCGCACGATCCCTGAGATGTGTGCAGTACCAGTGGGAGCGGGTTTACCCGCGAAGAGGCCAGTACAGGCAAAATCAAATTCAGCTTGGTTCAGCCCCCGGGTTCAGCACCAGCTGCATGAAGGTCAAGTCCAGCCACCGGCCAAACTTCACCCCCACCTGCGGCATCTGCCCGGTCACTACGAAGCCCAGGCGCTCGTGCAGGTGCACCGACGCTGCATTGCCGCTCTCGATGGCCGCCACCATCACATGCTTGCCACACTTGCGTGCACGCTCGACCAGCGCTGCCATCAGCAGCGGCCCCAGCCCCTTGCCCCGCTGGTCGCCACGGATGTACACCGAGTGTTCAACGGTGTTGCGAAAGCCCTCGAATGGCCGCCAGTCGCCAAACGATGCATAGCCCAGCACACCGCTCCCATCCACCGCCACCAGGATCGGGTAGCCCTGCTGTGCGCGTGCGGCGAACCAGGCCAGGCGGTTGGCCAAATCCACCGGGGTTTCGTTCCAGATCGCCGTGGAGTTGCGCACCGCGTCGTTGTAGATGTCGAGGATGCCCGGCACGTCGGCAGGCAGGGCATCGCGGATTTCATGACTCATGACAGCGTCTCGCAGGGTCGTTGTTTGCAGATTAAATGGTTACCAGCCCACGCACACCCTCGGCTTGCATGTTTTCGCCACGGCCGCGCTGGATGATCTCGCCACGGGCCATCACCAGGTACTGGTCGGCCAGCTCCTCGGCGAAGTCGTAGAACTGCTCCACCAGCAGGATGGCCATGTCGCCACGCTCGGCCAGGCGACGGATGACTGCGCCGATCTCCTTGATCACCGAAGGCTGGATGCCCTCGGTGGGCTCGTCGAGGATCAGCAGGCGCGGTCGGCTGGCCAGGGCGCGGCCGATGGCCAGCTGTTGCTGCTGGCCGCCGGACAGGTCACCGCCACGGCGTTGCTTCATCTGTTCCAGCACGGGGAACAGTTCGTAGATGAAGGGCGGTACCTCCCGAGCTTCACGGGCGGGGAAGCGCGAAAGGCCCATCAGCAGGTTTTCCTCGACAGTGAGACGCGGGAAAATCTCGCGGCCCTGGGGCACGTAGGCGATGCCGGACTGGACCCGTTGCTGGGGCTTGAGGCTGGTGATCGGCTTGCCTTCCCATTCGATGCTGCCATCGCGGGCGGGTACCAGGCCCATCAGGCAGCGCAGCAGGGTGGTCTTGCCCACGCCGTTGCGGCCCAGCAGGCAGGTGACTTCGCCGACCTTGGCTTCGAAGGACAGGCCCCGGAGGATATGGCTGCCGCCGTAGTACTGGTGCAGGGTGTCGATTTTCAGCATGTGTGGTTCCTGGGAAATCTGCTTTGCCTGTGCCGGCCCTTTCGCGGGTAAACCCGCTCCCACAAGGACCGCGCAGCTCTTCAGGCCTGTACCGTACCTGTGGGAGCGGGTTTACCCGCGAAGAGGCCGGCACAGGTATCCATGTCTAGCGGCCCAGATACACCTCGACCACCCGCTCATCCGCCTGCACCTGCTCCAGCGACCCTTCCGCCAGCACACTGCCCTGGTGCAGCACGGTCACATGGTCGGCAATGCTGCCGACAAACCCCATGTCATGCTCCACCACCATCAGCGAATGCTTGCCGGCCAGGCCCTTGAACAGTTCGGCGGTGAACTCGGTCTCGGCATCGGTCATGCCCGCCACCGGCTCGTCCAGCAACAGCAGTTGCGGCTCCTGCACCAGCAGCATGCCGATCTCCAGGAATTGCTTCTGTCCATGCGACAACAAGCCTGCCTGGCGCTGGGCCAGCGGCAACAGGCGCAAGGTGCCCAGCACCTCGTCGATGCGTTGGCGCTGCTCACCACCCAGCCGCGCTGCCAGGCTGGCCCATACCGATTTGTCGGTCTTCAGTGCCAGCTCCAGGTTCTCGAACACCGTCAGCGCCTCGAACACCGTGGGCTTCTGGAACTTGCGGCCAATGCCGGCCTGGGCGATCTGGTATTCGCTCATGCGGGTCAGGTCGAGGGTGTCACCGAAATAGGCCGTGCCGCTGTCGGGCCGGGTCTTGCCGGTGATCACATCCATCATGGTGGTCTTGCCGGCCCCGTTTGGGCCGATGATGCAGCGCAGCTCGCCCACGCCGATGTACAGGTTCAGCGCGTTCAGCGCCTTGAACCCATCGAAGCTGACGCTGATGTCTTCCAGGCTCAGCAGCGTGCCGTGGCGGGTGTCGAGGCCGGCCTTGCGGCTCTGGCCCAGGCCGATGGCGTCGCGGCCGGCGCCAAGGTTGTCGAACACCGGTTCGAGCATGAATTCAGGGTGTACCGCGGGCACGCCTCTCATGGCTGGCTCCTTTTTTTCAACAGACCGACCACGCCCTTGGGCAGGTACAGGGTGACGAGGATGAACAGCGCACCGAGGAAGAACAGCCAGAACTCCGGGAAGGCTACGGTGAACCAGCTCTTCATGCCATTGACCAGGCCGGCACCGAGCAGCGGGCCGATCAGCGTGCCGCGCCCGCCCAGGGCCACCCACACGGCGGCTTCGATGGAGTTGGTCGGCGACATTTCGCTGGGGTTGATGATGCCCACCTGCGGCACGTACAGCGCGCCGGCCAGGCCACACAGCACGGCGCTCAGCACCCACACCAGCAGCTTGAAACCGCGTGGGTCGTAGCCGCAGAACATCAGGCGGTTCTCGGCGTCGCGCACGGCGGTGAGCAGGCGGCCGAACTTGCTGCGGGTCAGGCGCCAGCACAGGTACAGGCTGGCCAGCAGCAGGGTCACGGTGAGCAGGAACAACACCGCCCGTGTACCCGGCGCGGCAATGTCGAAGCCAAGCAGAGTGCGGAAGCTGGTAAAGCCGTTATTGCCGCCAAAGCCGGTTTCGTTGCGAAAGAACAGCAGCATGCCGGCGAAGGTCAGCGCCTGGGTCATGATCGAGAAGTACACGCCCTTGATCCGCGAGCGGAAGGCGAACCAGCCGAACACCAGCGCCAGCAGCCCGGGCGCCAGCACCACCAGGCACAGGGCCCAGGCGAAATGCTGGGTGCCGGCCCAGTACCACGGCAGCTCGCTCCACGACAGGAAGGTCATGAACCCCGGCAGGCCGTCACCGGCGGCCTGGCGCATCAGGTACATGCCCATGGCGTAGCCACCGAGGGCGAAGAACAGCCCGTGGCCCAGCGACAGCAGCCCGGCGTAGCCCCAGACCAGGTCCAGGGCCAGGGCGACGATGGCGTAACAGAGGATCTTGCCGACCAGGGTCAGGGTGTAGGCCGACACGTGCAGGGCATGATCAGCCGGCAGCAGCGACAGCAGCGGCAGGGCCACCAGCAGCAGGACGACGACGGCGCCGATGGCCAGCGTCAGCCGTGGCCCGGCCTTTTGAGTAGCGGTGACAAGCAGTGGCTGGTTCATCAGTCGATTACCCGTCCCTTGAGGGCGAACAGGCCTTGCGGGCGCTTCTGGATGAACAGAATGATCAACGCAAGGATGAGGATCTTGCCGAGCACGGCGCCGATCTGCGGCTCCAGCAGCTTGTTGGCGATGCCAAGGCCGAAGGCGGCCCAGAGGCTGCCGGCCAACTGGCCGACGCCACCGAGCACCACCACCAGGAACGAGTCGATGATGTAGCTCTGGCCCAGGTCCGGGCCGACGTTGCCGACCTGGCTCAGGGCCACGCCGCCGAGCCCGGCGATGCCCGAGCCGAGGCCGAAGGCGAGCATGTCGACGCGCCCGGTGGATACGCCGCAGCAGGCGGCCATGTTGCGGTTCTGGGTGACCGCGCGCACGTTCAGGCCCAGCCGTGTGCGGTTGAGCAGCAGCCAGGTAAGCAGTACCACGGCCAGGGCGAAGCCGATGATCACCAGGCGGTTGTATGGCAGTATCAGGTTGGGCAGCAGCTGGATGCCACCCGAAAGCCAGGCCGGGTTGCTGACTTCGACGTTCTGCGCGCCGAACAGCAGGCGAATGGCCTGGATCAGGATCAGGCTGATGCCCCAGGTCGCCAGCAAGGTTTCCAGTGGGCGGCCGTAGAGGTGGCGGATCACCGTGCGCTCCAGCGCCATGCCGACCCCGGCACTGACAGTGAAAGCGACTGGCAGGGCGATCAGCGGGTAGAACTCGATGGCGCCGGGGGCGTAGCGCTGCAGCAGTATCTGGACCATGTAGGTGCTGTAGGCGCCGAGCATCAGCATTTCGCCGTGGGCCATGTTGATCACCCCGAGCAGGCCGAAGGTGATGGCCAGGCCAAGGGCTGCCAGCAGCAGGATCGAACCCAGCGACAGGCCGCTGAAGGCCTGACCGAGCAGCTCGCCGACCAGCAGCTTGCGCTGGACCTGGGCCAGGCTGGTTGCTGCGGCGGTGCGCACGCCCGGGTCGGTTTCCGCGTTGGGTTGCAGCAGCGCTTCGAGGCGGGTGCGGGCCAGCGGGTCACCGGTTTCGCCGAGCAGGCGTACGGCGGCCAGGCGTACTGCCGGTTCGCTGGCACCCAGTTGCAGGTTGGCCAAGGCCAGGCCGAGGGCGGCGTGCACGGCGGCGTCCGGTTCGCTGGCGAAGCGCCGGTCGAGGAAGGCCATTTGCGCCGGTTGCGCGCTCTTCTGCAGCTGTTGGGCTGCGGCCAGGCGGATGTCGCTGTTGTCGCTGAGCAACTGGTGGCTGGCCAGGGCATTGTCGATCAGGCCGCGCAGGCGGTTGTTCAGGCGTACCTTGCGCGTGTCATCGACGGCGATGCGGCCCTGGCGCAGGTTGTCCAGCAGCGGCAGGCGTGCGGCATCGGGTTGCGCCGCCCAGCTTTCGAGCAGTTGGGCCTGCTCGGCGGGCTTGGCGGTGAGGAAGAATTCGCCCTCGCTGGCCTGGGTGGCCAGGGGGATCAGCAGAAGAAGGGTTAGCAGGAGTCTGAGCATGCGAGCAATCCTGGAATACAGCGGTGGATTCTTCGCGGGTAAACCCGCTCCCACAGGGATCGCACAGGTTTCTAACCTTGCATCGAACCTGTGGGAGCGGGTTTACCCGCGAATGGGCCGCAAGGCGGCCCCAACGGCTCTCAATTACCTTTCACGGCGTAATCAGGGCGCTTGTCGTTGCCCGGAATGAACGGGCTCCAAGGCTGCGCCCGCAGCGGTTGCTCGGTTTCCCAGACCACGCTGAACTGCCCGTCATCCTGGATCTCGCCGATCATCACCGGCTTGTGCAGGTGGTGGTTGGTCTTGTCCATGGTCAGGGTAAAGCCCGACGGTGCCTTGAAGGTCTGCCCGGCCAAGGCTTCGCGGACCTTGTCGACATCGGTGGACTTGGCCTTCTCGGCGGCCTGGGCCCACATGTGGATACCGACGTAGGTGGCTTCCATCGGGTCGTTGGTCACCGCCTTGTCGGCACCCGGCAGGCCTTTGGCCTTGGCGTAGGCCTTCCAGTCGGCGACGAATTTCTGGTTGACCGGGTTATCCACCGACTCGAAGTAGTTCCACGCCGCCAGGTGGCCGACCAGCGGCTTGGTGTCGATGCCGCGCAGTTCTTCTTCGCCCACCGAGAAGGCCACCACCGGCACGTCGGTGGCCTTCAGGCCCTGGTTGGCCAGCTCCTTGTAGAACGGCACGTTGGAGTCACCATTGACTGTGGAGATGACTGCGGTCTTGCCACCGGCGGAGAACTTCTTGATGTTGGCGACGATGGTCTGGTAGTCGCTGTGGCCGAACGGCGTGTACACCTCTTCGATGTCCTTGTCGGCCACGCCCTTGCTGTGCAGGAAGGCGCGCAGGATCTTGTTGGTGGTGCGCGGGTAGACGTAGTCGGTGCCCAGCAGGAAGAAGCGCTTGGCGCTGCCGCCGTCCTCGCTCATCAGGTACTCCACGGCCGGGATGGCCTGCTGGTTGGGCGCGGCGCCGGTGTAGAACACGTTCGGCGACATCTCTTCACCCTCGTACTGCACTGGGTAGAACAGCAGGCCGTTGAGCTCTTCGAACACTGGCAGCACCGACTTGCGCGACACCGAGGTCCAGCAGCCGAACACCACTGCCACCTTGTCCTGGGTCAGCAGCTGGCGGCTCTTTTCGGCGAACAGTGGCCAGTTGGAGGCCGGGTCGACCACCACCGGTTCGAGCAGCTTGCCGTTGACGCCGCCCTTGGCGTTGATCTGTTCGATGGTCATCAGCGCCATGTCCTTGAGCGAAGTCTCGGAAATGGCCATGGTCCCCGACAGCGAATGCAGGATGCCGACCTTGATGGTCTCGGCGGCCTGGATGCTCCAGCTCAGGCCCATTGCGGCAATTGATGCGCTAAGGGTGAAGGCCTTGATCAGACTGCGTCGCTTCATGTGCTCTCTCCGCTGAGTTTTTATGTGTTGGGCAAGCGGGGAGGGGTGTTGCAAGGGGTGTGCCTAACGGCGGAAGGTGCGCAATAGAGGGGGTGTGCGAGGTGTTGGGGCGTGGGTTGGATCCAGTTTGGTGCCTGATGGATTTGTGTGCACAGGATTGGGGCTGCAAAGCAGCCCCCGAGGCCATCAGCCGTTACGCACAGCCGTGCGCGGATGGCGCTTGCTGCGCACCCCCTGATAGGTCACCGCCAGCAGCACAAACCAGATCGGCGTCACCAGCAATGCCGCGCGGGTATCTTCCTCCAGGCTCAGCAACACCAGGATGAAGGCAAAGAACACCAGGCACACGTAGCACATGAAGCGCCCGCCCGGCATCTTGAATTTCGACGCCTGGTGCAGCGCCGCTCGCTGCTTGCGGTACTGCAGGTACGACAGCAGGATCAGCGTCCAGACAAACATGAACAACACTGCCGAAACGGTGGTGATCAGGGTGAATGCCTCGACCACGTTCGGCACCAGGTAGATCATCACTGCACCCAGCAGCAGGCAGGTGCAGGAGAAGTACAGGCCATTGGCAGGCACCGAGCGGCCCGACAGCTTCTCGAACGCCTTGGGTGCGTCACCTTCCCGCGCCAGGCCGTACAGCATGCGGCTGGTGGAGAACACGCCGCCGTTGGCCGACGAGGCCGCCGAGGTCAGCACCACGAAGTTGATGATACTCGCTGCCGCCGGCAGGCCGGCCAGCACGAACAGCTCGATGAACGGGCTCTTGCCCGGTACCACGTCGCGCCAAGGTGTGACGGCCATGATTGCGATCAGTGCCAGTACGTAGAACATGATGATCCGCAACGGGATCGAGTTGATCGCCCGCGGCAGGGTGCGCTCCGGGTTCTTCGCTTCGGCGGCGGTGGTACCCACCAGCTCGATACCGACGAAGGCGAACACGGCGATCTGGAAACCGGCGAAGAAGCCCATCAGGCCATTGGGGAACATGCCACCGTCGTTCCACAGGTTGGCCAGCTGCGCGGTGCGCCCACTGGGCGAGGTAAAGCCGCTGATGACCATGTATGCGCCGGTAGCGACCAGACCGAGAATGGCGACGATCTTGACCAGGGCGAACCAGAACTCCAGTTCACCGAACATCTTCACGGTTACCAGGTTCAGTGACAGCAGCAGCGCCACGAAGGTCAGCGCCGGTATCCACTGCGGCAGCTCCGGGAACCAGAATTGCGTGTATGCCGCGATCGCGACCACGTCGGCGATGCCGGTGACCACCCAGCAGAACCAGTAGGTCCAGCCGGTGAAGTAGCCCGCCCAGGGGCCGAGCAGGTCGGCGGAGAAATCGATGAACGACTTGTAGTTGAGGTTGGACAGCAGCAGTTCGCCCATGGCGCGCATGACGAAGAACAGCATGAAGCCGATGATCATGTAGACGAAGATGATCGACGGCCCGGCCAGGCTGATGGTCTTGCCCGAGCCCATGAACAGGCCGGTACCGATCGCGCCGCCGATGGCGATCAGCTGGATGTGGCGGTTGGTCAGGTTGCGTTGCAGATGCTGTTCATCTGGCGCTGTGGGTGAGGTTTGCGTCATAGGCTGCATTCCGTTGAACGGTCGGTCGTCTTGTCAGAGGTAGCCGGCTAGGCTAACACGCGCGTTCCAGTTCGGGGCGCGACAGATCGACTCGACTTTTGGGTAGCAGTCTCATGCCTGTGCCGGCCTCTTCGCGGGTGAACCCGCTCCTACAGGGACCGCGCTGCCCTCAGGCCTGGCGCAGAACCTGTGGGAGCGGGTTTACCCGCGAAAGGGCCGGCACAGACAAAGCAAGGCTCAAGCGCTGGCCAGCACCCGGCCGCGCCTGACCACCAGGCTATCCACCAGCCACATCACCACCATGGACACCCCCACCAGCGGGAACATCAACCCCAGCACCAGCATCACCCCCACCGCCGCCTTCCAGCGCGGCAGGTCATGGCGCAGCGGCGGCACGCCCAGCCCGCCGGCCGGCCTGCGCTTCCACCACATCACCAGCCCGCTCACCGAGCCCAGCAGGATCATCAGGCACACCAGCAGGATGATGATCTGGTTGAACGCCCCGAACATCTTGCCTTCATGCAGCATCACGCCCAGCTCGGTGGCGCGGGCGACCGGGCTGTAGTCCTGCCAGCGCACATCGGCCAGGACCTTGCCGGTGTACTGGTCGACATGCAGGGTGGCGTCGTTGCGCGGGTCGTCGGCGAACACGGCAACGGTGAACACGCCATCGGCCGAGGTGGGCAGGGTGATGCTGTAGCCCGGTTCGACCTGGCGCGCGGTAGCGATGTCTTCGACCTGCTGCAGGCTTACCTGCGGCGCTGCCGGCGCGCTCGACATCATGTGGTGCCCGGCATGTTCGGCGTGTGCAGCGGACTGCGGCATCGGCGTGTTTTCCAACGCCCAGGGAACGGTCTGGCGGTGTGCGCTGTTGAGTTCACCCGCCTGGCGGTCCGACTTGGGCACGTCGTTCCACATGGCCGCCGGAAAGCGGTTCCACAAGTCGGCGTACTGCTTGCCCCACAGCCCGGTCCAGGTCATGCCGCTGACCAGCATCAGCAGCAACAAGGCCGAGCCCCAGAAACCGGTGACCGCATGCAGGTCGCGCCAGAACGGTCGGCCGCGTGCCGACAGCCGCGGCCACAGCACGCCAGCACCATTGCGCCCGCGTGGCCACCACAAGTAAAGCCCCGACACCACCAGCACGATGCCCCAGCCGGCGGCCAACTCCACGAGGCGGTCGCCGACCGTGCCGACCATCAGCTCGCCATGCAGGGCGCGGGCGATGGCCTGCAGGTTCTGCTTGCCATCCTGTTCGCCGAGGACTTTGCCGCTGTAGGGGGCGACGAAGACGTTCAGTTCGCGCCCAGCGTCATGCACCACGAATTGCGCGCTGCGTTCGGCGTCCAGCGGCGGCAGGTACTGGCCAACGTGGCCCTTGGGGTAGGCCTTGCGCACCTCGGCCAGCAGCGCGTCCGCGCCCTGTCGGTGGTGGCCGGCTTCGACCACCATCAGCTCGCGATACAGCAGTGGGTCGAGTTGCGGCTTGAACAGGTAGATGATCCCGGTGATCGCCAGCAGGATCATGAACGGGGCCACGAACAGCCCCGCATAGAAGTGCCAACGCCAGGCCAGGTTGTAGAAATTGATGCGTGTTCCTCTCATGGGAACCTCCTGTTTGACCAGCAGATGGGCGCGACCTGCGCCGCGCCCGTTGTTGTTGTCAGAAGCTGAAGTCGACCTTGGTCCAGAAGGTCCTGCCTGGCTCGTTGACCGGCTGTGGATCGGTTGCCGGGTAGCCGAACCCGGCGTTCCCGGCCAGGTTCAAGTGCTCGGCGTAGGTCTTGTCGAACAGGTTGTCGACCCCCGCGCTGAGCTTGAGGTGGTTGCTCACCTTGTAGGCGCCATTGAGCGAGAACACGCCGAAGCCGGCGCTCTTGTCGTAGTCCTTGCCGACCACGTTGCCCTGTTTCTCGGCGATGCGGTTCTGTTCCGCCACCAGCCGCCACAGTGCGCCGACGCTCCACACATCACGGCTGTAGGTCAGGCCCAGGCGGCTTTCCAGGGGCGGCATTTGCGGCAGCGCTGTGCCATCGCTGCTGTTCTTGCCCCAGGCGTAGGCCAGCGTGGCGTCGGCCTTCCAGTTTTCCGTCAACTGGTAGGCCGCGCCCAGTTCGCCGCCCATGATGCGGGCGTCGATGTTACGGGCCCGGGAGCTCATCCCCAGGTAATCGAACAGGATGTAGTCGCGGATCTGCCCCACGTAGCCGGACGCCCAGGCTTCCATGCGTTCGTCGCGGTACTGGACACCGAAGTCGAGCTGGGTGGTCTTCTCCGGCTTGATGCTGTCGAAGGCATTGACCGAGCCCGAGGGGCCACCTGCGGAGAACAGCTCCCAGTAGTCAGGGAAGCGTTGCACATGACCGAGGCCGATGTAGGTGGTGGCCGGTAGCGCCGCCAGGTCGTGTTCGTAGCGCACGAAGCCGCTGGGCAAGGTATCGGCGCGGGTGTTGCCGTTGGTGGCGCTGGTCGCGCGGAAGTCGCGGGCCGAGGCGCGGTCCAGGCGGGCACCGCTGATCAACCGGTCCTCACCGCTGACGTACCAGGTCAGTTCGCCGAAGGCACCGTAGTTGTGGAAGTCGGCGTCCTTGGTCCAGGCCTTGCCCTTGTGCGCGTCCACGCCCATGCCACTGCGCTTGCGATGTTCGTTGGTCTGCGCGTCAATGCCGCCGATCAGTTGCACGTCGGCCCAGCGCCAGGTGGCCTTGATGCGTGCGCCCATGGTGCGGCGGTCGACGTTGCTGACCATCGGCATGCCCATCATGCCGCTGCCCGAAGGCGTGCGCAGGCTGTAGTTGTCCATCACGTGGTCGGCGTAGTTGTAGTAGACCTGCGCCTCGACCTTGTCGAGCACCTCGCCGAGGTTGGATTTTTCAAACCGCAGGCCCAGGCTTTCGCGCTTGAACTGCGAGCCGTCCATGCCGCGCCCGGCATAGCGGGCCTCGCCATCGCCCTTGCCGGCGGTGAGTTCCAGCAAGGTGTCCTGGTCGGGCGTCCAGCCGAGGGCGACATCGCCGTTCCATTTGTCCCAGCGTGACGGCACGGTGTTGTCGCTGCCGTCATGGTAGTCGTCCGAGCGCGACTGGTTGCCGACGAAACGGGCGTAGCCCAGGTTGTTACCGGCGGCCGCGTCCAGCACCTTGTCGAAGCGGCCGTTGGAACCGGCCAGCAGGCTGGCGTTGACCCGGCTGCCGAGGGTGCCGAACTTCTCCGGCTCGCGCTCGAAGAGGATGGTGCCTGCCGAACCGCCCGGGCCCCAGATCACGCTTTGCGGGCCTTTGATCACGGTCAGGCGGTCGTAGGTTTCCGGCGAAATATACGACGTGGGGGCATCCATGCGGTTGGGGCAGGCGCCCAGCATCAGGCCGCCATTGGTGAGGATGTTCAGGCGTGAGCCGAACATGCCGCGCAGTACCGGGTCGCCGTTGGTGCCGCCGGCGCGGATGGCCGAGAAGCCGGGGATGGTCTTCAGGTAGTCGGCGCCGTCGCTGGCCGGCACTGGCTGGCGCGGGTCTTTCGGGTTGGTGACCACGGTCAGCGGCGAGCTCGGGGCCACGGCGGTGATCACCGTCGGGCTCAGCTCGGGGGCGTCGTGTGCATGGCCTTCATGGCCAGGGTCGGCGGCCAGGGCCACGGGCGCGAGCAGCGAGCCGCACACGGCGGCAATGGTCCCACGCAGGGACAAGGCAAAAACAGGGGTGCAGCCGGACATAATGATTCCAGTCGATCAGTCATGAGTCAGCGCGAAGCCTCCTGGCTCCGTGCGCAAAATGTGGGTTCAGACGTTGATCGAGGAAGGTGGGGCGCGGCTGCGCGCACCAGGGAATACAGCCTGCCGGGCATGGCCCTGGCGCGTGGGCGCAAACAGGTGGGTGGTGGGGACGACGCTGCCGGCGCTGAGCGGGCTGAGGGCCTGGGGCAGGGCCGGGCAGTTGAACAACAGGCTGCAGTAACCGCACTTTTCCCACATCACATGCAGCTGGCCATCGCCAGCCTGGCCGTGATGGGTGTCGCCGCCATGCTGATGGGCAGTCGCCATCGGCATGTCCATCGGCATGCTCATGCCGGCGTGGTGGTCCATCGGCATCGACTGGGAAATCAGCGGGCCGATGAAGATCATCCACATGGCGAACAGGCTCAGCCATCCGCCACCGGCGCGCCTGCGGTCAGGGCGGGTGGTATGGCTGATGCTGTTGCGCGGCAGGCTCACGACGAGTGCCTTTCAGCAGGTGATCAGTGCGCGTGTTCGTGGGCTTGCGGCTGGTCCGTCGGCGCCTGCTTCTGCACGGCCACATCGACGGTGATATTGCCGGCCTTTTCGAAGTGCAGGGTCAACGGGAAGCGCTTGCCGTCGCTGAGCAGGCTGCGGTCCTTGGGCTGCAACAGCATCACATGGTAGGCGCTGGGTGCGAAGATCAGGTTCTTGCCGGCGGGCACCACCACGCTGGGCACCTGCTGCATCTTCATGGCGCCGCTGGTGCTCATGGCATGCTCGTGCAGTTGTGCGTCATCGCTGATGGGGCTGTCGACGCTGAGCAGGCGGTCGTCGGCCTGGCCGTTGTTGTGCACCACGAAATACGCCGCGACGTTGGGCGCGTTTGGGGGCAACTGCAGTGACCAGGGGTGGGCGATGTGCAGGTCACCCACGCTGTATTCGTGGGCATTGGCAAAGGCGCCGGGCAGCAGCAGGGCGGCCAGGACGAGGGCGTGCTTGAGCATGGTGAATCTCCGTTTCTGTTCAGGTTCAGGCAGACAGCGTGATGAACTCAGGCCAGCGGAGAGGCACGGGGGTTGAGCGCCGGCCAGAGTTGGCGCGGCGTGGCGTGGTAGTCGGCAGGTGGCGGCAGCAGCCCGGCGAGCAGTAACGGCGGGTTGTGCAGCTGCGGCGGGTAGCCGGGCAGGGCCAGCAGCGGCGCGGCACCGGAGCAGCACCAGCAATTCATCATGCTGGCGCTGTCGTCGCTTTGCGTGCCGAGGTCGATCTTGGCCAGGGCCTGGACGTCGGCCTTGGCCTTGTTGGCCATGCTGGAACAGAAGGCCCCCCACAGCAGCTGCTCGGCCGGGCCCTTGGGCGCGGCAGAGGACAGCGGCATGGCCAGCAGGTTGAACAGCACTGCAAGGCAGGCTATCCAGGCAATGTGCCGACGTGGGGGCATGGAGAGATCCGGTCAGGAATCGTGGTGGGTATTGTAAGGCCGAGTATAGGTAAAAATGGCGGGGTGCGGTGAAGTGACGCAGGCCAGCAGTTGAAGCGGTGTCGCCTGCTTCGCGGGCGTGCCCGCGAAGAGGGCTGAATCAATCTCAAGCCTTGTTGCGGCCCATCAGCCCGCGCACGGTCTCCTGCAGGTCCGCCGGCAACACCACCACCTTGGCATTGCTGCTGCCCGCCAGGTTCTCCATCGCCCCCACATAACGCTCGCCCAGCAGGTACATCGCCGGCACGGTCTCGTTGCCGACCGCGTCCTTGACCAGCGAAATCGCCCGCGCCGAGGCTTCGGCCAGGCTGATCTGTGCCTCGGCATCCAGCCTGGCTGCCTGCAAGCGTGCTTCTGCCTCGAGAATCGCCGCCTGCTTCGCCCCTTCGGCACGGGTCACGTCGGCCTTGCGCTCGCGCTCGGCAGCCGCCTGGCGTTCCATGGCCAGTTGCATGTTCTCCGAGGGCTTGATGTCCTGGATTTCCACCGAGCGTACGGTCACGCCCCAGTCTTCGGTCTGCTCGGACATCGCCTCGCGCAGGCGCGCCTTGATCTGCTCGCGGCTGGACAGCGCTTCGTCCAGGTCCATGGCACCGACGATGGCGCGCAGCGAGGTCATGGTCAGGCTGGTGACGGCGAAGGAGAAGTCCTGTACGCCATAGGAGGCCTTCTGCGGGTCGACCACCTTGGCGAAGCACAGGGCGTTGGCGACGATCACCGCGTTGTCCCGGGTGATGATTTCCTGCTGCTGCACATCGAGGATGATGTCCTTGGTCGGCAGGCGGTAGGCAACCACGTCCATGTACGGGATGACGATGTTCAGGCCGGGCTTGAGCGTGCTCTGGTAGCGGCCCAGGCGTTCGACGACCCATTCCTCGCCCTGGGGCACGATGCGCACCCCCTTGAACACGGTGATCAGGACGAACAGGGCGATGGCGACGACGACGATGAGACTGGTCATGGTGCGAAATTCCTTTTAGTGCGGATTCAGGCCCGGATGACCCGGACGGTGTTCCCTTCGATGGCGGTCAGGCGCACCCGCTCGCCGGCCGCGATCTCGCTGTCGGCGATGCAGGTCCATTCTTCGTTGCCGAGGATCGGCTTCTGGAAGCGCACGCGGCCTTTCTGAAACTCCGAGACGCCAGCGGTCAGCAGCCCCACTTCGCCGATCACGCTCTCGGCGGTCCAGCGCACGTCGGGTTGCTTGCGCCGGAACAGCTTGAACCACAGCGCCGTGGTGACTGACGACAGCAGTACCCACAGCAGTACCTGCATATCCAGTTGCAGGCCGGGGGCGGCCAGCGAAATGAGCGACACCAGCACGGCACCGATGCCGAACCAGAGAATGAAGAACGTCGGCAGGACCAGTTCGAGCAGGGTCAGCGCGATACCGAACACCAGCCAGATCCACCATTGCATTTCCATATGGGTAGCGCCTTCCGGGGGGAGTGCCGAGTTTAAGGCAGCCGTGCGGCACCTGGCCACTTCATGGTCTGAAAGAAAAGTCCGAAATGGCTGTAAGAGCAACTGCCGTAGGCAAATGTATGAAAATTGCCGCGTCCCCTGTGGGAGCGG
>NZ_JAMBDI010000009.1:120422-176213 GCF_036858055.1 Pseudomonas sp. SF2
CCGGTGCCATGCACCGCGTTGATTTCTTCGCGGGTAAACCCGCTCCCACAGGGATCTGCGGTGCGCTTACGGAATTTGTTATCCGCGCAGGCCGAGTGTCGCTGCCAGGTCGGTTAGCGAGTCGAACGCCCGGTCCACATCCGGCAAAGCCGGTCGCTTCAGGATCAGCACGGGTATCCCCAGCTCCCGCGCCACCTCCAGCTTCGGTTCGGTCGCCACGCTGCCGCTGTTCTTGCTGATCAGCACATCGATCCTGCGGCGCTGGAACAACGCGCGTTCATCTTCAATATGGAACGGCCCGCGCGCGCCAATCACTTCACAGCGGTCATTGCCAGGGCACGCCTCCAGCGCACGCAAGGTCCAGAACTGCTCCGGCGGTATCTCCTCCAGATGTTGCAGTGGCTCACGCCCCAGCGTGAACAATGGCCTGCGAAACGGCTTGAGCGCCTCGATCAACCCTGCCCAGTCCTCGACCTCGCGCCAGTCGTCCCCCGCTTGTGCCTGCCATGCCGGGCGGCGCAAGGCCCAGCATGGAATGCCGGCCATGCGTGCGGCGCTGGCGGCATTGCGGCTGATCTGTGCGGCATAGGGATGGGTGGCATCGATCAGCAACGTGATACCCGCCTCGTGCAGGTAGTGGGCCAGGCCCTCGGCGCCGCCAAAGCCACCGACCCGAACCTGGCATTGCAGGTCCTGCGGTACCCGGCCGATGCCCGCCAGGCTGTAGATGTGCTGTGGGCCCAGGCGGCGAGCGATGGCCAGGGCTTCAGTGACGCCGCCCAGCAGCAGGATGCGCCCGTTCATTGCACACCCGCCCGGCCGACGATGCCACCCTGGCGGTCGATGGCGAACACCTCCACCTGCACCTGCGCCGGCACCACGCTGCGGGCGAAGGCCAGGGCGTGGGCGCACACCGCGTCACCCAGGGGGATGCCGGCTGCATGGGCCAGGGCCAGGGCCTGCTGGCTGGTGTTGGCAGTAATGATCGCGGCCTGCAGCGCCTCGTCGGCGCCGATGTCCGCAGCCCAGCCGGCCAGTTGCGGCAAGTCGATGCTGGAGTGACGGCTGTGCAGGTCCATGTGCCCGGCGGCCAGCTTGCTGATCTTGCCGAAGCCGCCGCACAGGGTCAGGCGTGGCACCGGCACCTTGCGCAGGTGCTTGAGCACCGCACCGACGAAGTCGCCCATTTCGATCAGGGCGATTTCCGGCAGGCCGTAGACCCGGCGCATGGTGTCTTCGCTGGCGTTGCCGGTGCACGCGGCGATATGCGTGTAGCCGTTGGTGTGGGCGACGTCGATGCCCTGGTGGATCGAGGCGATGTAGGCCGCGCAGGAGAACGGCCGCACGATGCCACTGGTACCGAGGATCGACAGCCCGCCCAGGATGCCCAGGCGCGGGTTCATGGTCTTCAAGGCCAGTTGCTCGCCGCCCTGTACATTGACCGTGACCTCGAAGCCGCCGAGGTAGCTGCATTCGTCCGCCAGGCGTTGCAGGTGTTCGCGGATCATGCGCCGTGGCACCGGGTTGATGGCCGGCTCACCCACCGCCAGCACCAGCCCCGGGCGGGTCACGGTGCCGACGCCGGCGCCGGCGACAAAGTGAATGCCCGGTTCGGCCAGCAGGCGCACCTGGCTATAGAGCAGGGCGCCGTGGGTCACGTCCGGGTCGTCGCCGGCATCCTTGAGCGTGCCCGCTTCGGCGCCTTCGCTGGTGAGGCGGCAGAACTCCAGGCGCATTTGCACCACCTTGCCCTTGGGCAGGGTGATGCTGACGGCGTCGCTGCTCTCGCCGCCCAGCAGCAAGCGTGCTGCCGCCAGGCTGGTGGCGGTGGCGCAGCTGCCGGTGGTCAGGCCGCTGCGCAGGGGGGCGGGTTGTTCGCGGGTTTCTTCACGCATCGGCGGGTTTCACCACGTCCAGCAAGGTGATTGGCAGCGCCTGGCGCCAAGTGTCGAAGGCGCCCAATGGCTGGGCATGGGCGATGTGGATGCGGGTCAGCTCACCGCCGTGGTGTTCACGGAAATGCGCCAGGGCCAGTTCGCTTTGCAGGGTCACGGCGTTGGCTACCAGCCGGCCGCCGGGGCGCAGGTTTGCCCAGCACAGGTCGAGCACGCCTTCGCGGGTGACGCCGCCACCGATGAAGATCGCATCCGGTTGCTCCAGGCCTTCCAGCGCCGCCGGTGCCTTGCCGCGGACCAGCTGCAGGCCGGGTACACCCAGCGCATCGCGGTTGTGTTCGATGAAACCCTGGCGGCCTTCGTCGGCCTCGATGGCCAGGGCGCGGCAGGCCGGGTGGGCGCGCATCCATTCGATGCCGATCGAGCCGCAGCCGGCGCCCACGTCCCACAGTAGCTCGCCGGGCTGTGGTGCCAGGCGCGCCAGGGTGATGGCGCGGACATCGCGTTTGGTCAGCTGGCCGTCATGCCGGAAAGCGCTGTCCGGCAACCCGGCCAGCCGGTGCAGGCGCGGGGCGTCGGCACCGGCCAGGCACTCGATGGCTACCAGGTTGAGCGCGGCGACGTCGTTGTGCGGCCAGTCCTGGGCAGTGCCGGCCAAATCACGTTCGTCGACGCCACCCAAGTGTTCGAAGACCCGCAGGCGACTTGGCCCGAAGCCCCGCTCGCGCAGCAGCGTGGCAATTGCTGCCGGGCTATCGCCGTCGTTGCTCAGCACCAGCAGGCGCACGCCGCTGTGCAGATGGGCATTGAGCGCTGCAAGGGGCCGAGCGACCAGCGATACCACCTGCACGTCGTGCAGCGGCCAGCCCAGGCGGGCAGCGGCCAGGGCGCAGGAGGAGGGCATCGACAACACGCGCATTTCAGCGGCGGGCAACTGCCGCGCCAGGCTGGCGCCGACGCCGTAGAACATCGGGTCGCCGCTGGCCAGCACGCACACCGGCTCGCCGCGCAGGGCCAGCACCGGGGCCAGCGAGAACGGGCTTGGCCAGCCCAGCCGCTCGCCGGCCACGCAGCGTGGCAGCAAGGCCAGCTGGCGCGGGCTGCCGAAGATCCGCGCAGCGCCCAGCAGCGCGCGCCGGGCCTGTTTGCCCAGGCCGCTGAAGCCGTCTTCGCCGATACCTACTACTGTCAGCCAGGGTGCCATGGATACCTCTTCAGACCCTGGGGCTGCTGTGCAGCCCATCGCGACACAAGGCCGCTCCCACAGGGTGTGGTGATCCCTGTGGGAGCGGCCTTGTGTCGCGATGGGGTGCGCAGCGCCCCCAAAATTTCTGCTCAAACCCGAATGATGCTCGACCACCGGCTTTTCATGCCGCCGGACAAAGCAGGCATAATACCGCGCCTTCTACACTCAAGCGCATTTTCACAGATTGCCGGACGCCCCTTTGACCCAGGCCCATGCCCCCCATGTATCGCCCCGTCCCTCGGCCTGCCCGGGGTTGTGGCGCATCGTCGGTGCCCGTGATGGCGGTATCTGCCGCATCAAGCTGCCGGGTGGCCTGCTGCTGGCCGACCAGGCCGATGCGGTGGCGGCGGCGGCCGAGCGTTTCGCCGGTGGCGTGATCGAGGCCACCAACCGCGGCAACCTGCAGATTCGCGGCATCGGTAGCGAGCATCGCGGCCTGGTCGAGACGCTGCTCGCTGCCGGCCTGGGCCCGCGTGATGCCGCCGGTGACGATGTGCGCAACCTGATGCTCAGCCCGCTGGCCGGGCATGACCCGGCGATGCTGCTGGACGCCCGTCCGCTGGCCGGGCAGATCCTCGATCTGCTGGAAGGCACCCCGCGTTTTCACCAGTTGTCGGCCAAGTTCGCCGTGCAGCTGGATGCCGGCGAAAACCTGGCCATGCTCGAACACCCCCATGATCTGTGGCTGTCGGCCCTGCGCCTGGAGCAGCGGACCTGGCTGGCGTTTGGCCTGGCGGGTTGCCCGGCAGACGGCCAGGTACTCGGTGCGGTGCCGGCGGAACAAGGCCTGGCACTGGTGCGTGCGGTGCTTGAGCGCTTCCTCGACCTGGCCACCCCGGCACAGTCGCGCATGCGCCAGTTGCTCGAGGTGTGCTCGACAACCGATTTCATCGACGGGCTCGGCCTGGCTATCCGCCGCGATCCCGCCGTGCTCGCATGGCGCCGTGAACCGCGCAGCGTCTCGTGGCTGGGCGTGCTGCCCCAGGCGCAAGGGCTGGCCTTGGGCGTTGCCCCGCCGCAGGGTCGCCTGACCCCGGCCATGCTGCGCGGCGCCGCGCATATTGCCCGTGAACGGGGCGATGGCAGCCTGCGCCTGAGCCCCTGGCAAAGCCTGGTGCTGACCAACCTGCAAGCGCAGCACGTCGACCACGCCCAGGCCGAGTTGTCCACGCTGGGCCTGCTCTGCCACGACCATGAGCCACTGGCGCGCATCAGCGCCTGCACCGGCGCCAGCGGTTGTGCCAAGGCCCTGGGCGAGACCAAGGCCGATGCCGTCACCCTCGCGGCGCTGCTCGGCCCAGGCGTGCCCGGCAGCGTGCACTTGTCCGGTTGCCCCCGATCCTGTGCCGTGGCCCATGTGGCCCCGGCCACCCTGCTGGCCCGCGCGCCGGGCCGTTACGACCTGTACCTGCGTGATGCGCGCCAGCCGGGCTTCGGTGCCCTGCGCGCCACCGACCTTACCTTGAATGAAGCAGGCGCCATGCTCGACCTGCCGACGGAGCACCTTGATGATTGACTACATCCGCGATGGTCAGGAGATCTATCGCAACTCCTTCCGGATCATCCGCGAGGAAGCCCGACTCGAGCGGATCCCCGCAGACCTCGAAAAGCTCGCCGTGCGCGTGATTCACGCCTGTGGCATGGTCGACGCCATCGATGGCCTGCAGTTCTCCGAAGGTGCCGGCCGGGCCGGGCGCCAGGCGCTGCTGAACGGCGCGCCGATCCTGTGCGATGCGCACATGGTCGCCGAAGGCATCACCCGTGCCCGCCTGCCCGCCGACAACAAGGTCATCTGCACCCTGCGCGACCCGAGCGTACCGGGCCTGGCCAAAGACGCCGGCAATACCCGTTCCGCCGTGGCCCTGGAGCTGTGGCGGCCGTATCTGGAAGGCAGTGTGGTGGTGATCGGCAACGCCCCTACCGCGCTGTTCTACCTGCTGGAAATGCTCGACGCCGGCGCCCCGAAACCGGCACTGATCCTCGGCTTCCCGGTCGGTTTCGTCGGTGCCGCCGAGTCCAAGGCGATGCTCGCCGCCGACAGCCGTGGCGTGCCGTTCGTGATCATGCAGGGCCGCCTTGGCGGCAGTGCGATGGCCGCCGCCGCGGTCAACGCCCTGGCCACGGAGGTGGAATGATGGCGCCGCGTGGACGTCTGCTGGGCCTGGGCGTGGGCCCTGGCGACCCTGAACTGATTACCCTCAAGGCCCTGCGTCTGCTACGTGAAGCGCCGGTGGTCGGCTACTTCGTGGCCAAGGGCAAGCGTGGCAATGCCTTCGGCATCATCGAGGCGCACCTGCAGCCCGAGCAGACCTTGCTGCCGCTGGTCTACCCGGTAACCACCGAAGCGCTGCCAGCGCCGCTGTCCTATGAACAGGTGATCAGCGACTTCTACGACGAGGCCAGCGTGCAGGTGGCCGAGCATCTGGATGCCGGCCGCGACGTGGCGGTGATCTGCGAAGGCGACCCGTTCTTCTACGGCTCCTACATGTACCTGCACGATCGCCTGGCGCAGCGCTACGAGGCCGAAGTAATCCCCGGCGTCTGCTCGATGCTCGGTGGCGCCTCGGTACTGGGCGCGCCGCTGGTGTACCGCAACCAGAGCCTGTCGGTGCTGTCTGGCGTGTTGCCGGCCGCAGAGCTCAAGCGTCGCCTGGCCGACGCCGATGCGGCAGTGATCATGAAGCTTGGCCGCAACTTCCCCAAGGTGCGCGAAGTGCTGGCCGAACTGGGCCTGGACGGGCGCGCGCTGTATGTGGAGCGGGCGACCATGGCCAACCAGAAAATCGTGCCGCTGGACCAGGTCGACCCGCAGTCGTCGCCGTACTTCTCGCTGATCATCGTGCCGGGTGAAAAATGGCAGGGCTGAACATGCACCGGGCACCGGCGATCGTCATCCTTGGCCAGGGCAGCCTGACCACGGCGCAGCGTATCCAGCAGTGTTATCCACAGGCATCGATCCATGGCCTGGAAGGCCGGGTCGAGGGTGCCGACCTTTATTACACCGCGTTCGGCGATACCCTGCGTGGGCTGTACCAGCAGGACACGCCTATCATCGCCCTGTGCGCCGCGGGTATCGTCATCCGCAGCCTGGCCAGCCTGCTCAGCGAGAAAGGTGTCGAGCCACCGGTACTGGCCGTGGCCGAAGACGGCAGTGCCGTAGTGCCGCTGCTCGGTGGCCTTGGCGGTGTGAACGTGATGGCGCGCGAAATCGCCGAGGCATTGGGCGTTGCTGCGGCCATCACCACCAGTGGCGAATTGCGTTTCGGCACCTGCCTGCTGAACCCGCCGCAGGGCTATGCCCTGGCGGATATCGAGCAAGGCAAGCGCTTCGTCTCCGACCTGCTGGCTGGCGAGACGGTGCGCATCGAAGGTGACGCGCCGTGGCTGCAGCAGGCGCAATTGCCTGCCAGTGAGGCGGCCCGGCGTACCATCCATGTGGGGCACCAGGCGCGTCCGGCCAGCCGTGACGAGCTGCTGATCCACCCACGTTCGGTGGTAGTGGGTGTTGCGGGTGGTAGTCTGGCCAGTATTCGTGCGGCATTGCAGCAGGCCGGCATCGCCGAGCCGGCAGTGGCCTGCCTGCTGGCCGACGAGCAAGCCATGGCCGATAGCGCCCTGCACGAAGCGGCACAGGCCCTGGGTGTTGCCTTGCGCTTTGCCGCCAAGGCGCATGATGTGGCTGGTATGGTTGCTGCGGCATTGCCCGCTGCGCAACTGATCGAGGTGGCAGACGTGGTCATCGCGGTGGCGCCTGCCCCGGTCGAGGTGGCGCAGGTTGGCCGTCGTCGCGGTCGCCTGGCGGTCATCGGCCTGGGGCCGGGTGCTGCCGAACTGATGGTGCCGGCGGTCAAGGCTGAACTGGCGCGGGCCGAAGATGTGCTCGGTTACGAAACCTACGTGCGCATGGCCGGCCCGTTCCGTGACGACCAGGTGCTGCACTGCACCGACAACCGTGAAGAGATGCAGCGTGCCCGGCATGCCTTCGAACTGGCGGCCCAGGGCCGTTCGGTGGTGGTGGTGTCGTCGGGCGACCCGGGTGTGTTCGCCATGGCGGCTGCGGTACTTGAAGCGCTGCACGAGTCCAATGACCCGGCCTGGCACCGGGTGGATCTCGAGATCCTGCCGGGGGTGTCGGCCTCGCTCGCAACCGCCGCCCAGGCGGGCGCGCCGCTGGGGCATGACTTCTGCGTGATGTCGCTGTCGGACAACCTCAAACCCTGGTCGATCATTGAAAAGCGCCTGGACCTGGCGGCCCAGGCCGACCTGGTGCTGGCGTTCTACAACCCGATTTCCAAATCCAGGCCGCATCAGCTCGGCGTGGCGCTGGAAGTGGTGCGTCGGCACCGTGACGGGAACACGCCTGTAGTCCTTGGCCGCGATATCGGTAGGCCGGGGCAGACGCTGAAGGTCGTCACTTTGGCCGAGCTGCTGCCGGAAATGGTCGACATGCGCACCATGGTCTTGGTGGGCTCCTCTACAACCTGCGTGTTTCCTCGCCTGTCGGGCGGGGTGTGGGCCTACACCCCGCGTTGGTACCCGTCGGCCAACTAGTTGCACCGGAAACCCTTCAGCGCGCTGCATCGTGGGCGCGCTGGCTAAGGTGGTTGCCCCTGACTCGGGGGGCAACCATCTAGGAGTTTCCACATGTCCGAAGAAACACAAGTCACTACCACCGACGCGGCCATCCTGGTCGAAGGCAACCTGCTGGCCTGCGGCGCAGGCATGTCTTCGCAAAGCCGGCATGACGTAAAGAACGCCTTCCACTTCGCCACTTTGGTGGCTGACAAATCCTTCGATGCCGAAAAGCAGAGCAGGGAGTGGTACGAGCGGTTCATCGATGTCATGCGTGATCTTGGCTTTACCATCCCCAAGCGTAGTTTCGAACTGGAAACCTCGGCGGAACTGTCTGTCACCGTGGGCGCTGTCGCTATACGGGCGATCGGTGTGGTGGGGAATGCAATGTTGGGTGGTACCAAGTTGGGTGAGCTGGCCAAGATGGCCTTCGACAAACTGACCACCGTCGAAAACGACGCCAAGGTGCTCGACCACAAACGCAAGAACCAGGCCAGGGGCATGGTCGGGATGGCGGCCTGCATCGAAACCGATAACAACGATGTGGTCATGGTGGTGAGCTGCATCCAGGCGTCTGCCCCGCAGCTGGATGATGACATCCTGGGTATCCAGTGGAAGCTGGACAAGACCCACTACTACGCCGGCACGGCTGTGCTAACCCTCAACACCTTCGTCTACGAAAAAATCCGCGAAACCGTGGAAAACAAACTCGGCGTGCGCAGTGTCGAGAACATTCTCCAGTACGACATCTGATTGCAGGGCGGCGTTGCAACGCCGCCTTGTTCGGCTATTTGTGACGAGGCAACACCATGGACAGAACAGCTGAACAACTGATGTTGATTGGCGGAACGGCACTACTGTATCGCGCAGACACTGGCCAGATTCAGTGTCAGGCCGCCTTCGACTCGATCCTTTACGCCCAGTTGGTGGCCAACAGGCGTGCGGGGTCACGCTTTGAGAACTATGAAGCCTGGTATGACGCCTATCGCGAGGCATACCGACAACTGGGCTGGATCAAGCTGGCCGGTACGCATGACCTGAAACAGTTGGGGCAACCCGTGCGCGGCTCGCAGATACAGCCACTTGAGGCGTGGCTGAGGATGCGTTCGATCCGCCATGAGGCTGTGCTGGCTGCAGTGAAGAGTGGCCTGAGCCGATCAATCGAAGGTTTTCGCCACCAGCTGAAGTTCAGCACGCAGGGTTCGCAGCTGGTGATCGAGCTTGGCTTGCTCAAGCCGGGGCCGACGCTCGACCTTTGCAGTATCACCCTGCAATTCGACGAGCCGATCGCCGGCACCTCGCGGGACATGTTGCTGGTCGAAAAGGCTCTGCAGGGCGAAGCCAGGTTCAATGGCGTTTCCTTGCTGCTGGATAACGTGCGTTTCCAACGTCAGCGAGATGAACTGCAGACATTGATGAAAACCAAGGATGCACAGGGGGAGTATCGGTTCGACCCTCATGCACCAGTAACGGGAGCACAACATGAGTGAAGCCATATCTGCTGTGATCGGCGCAGGGATTGTTTCGTTTCTGCCGGGTATTCCCACTGCGCAGAAAAACAAAGTGCGGCTTGCCCTGGCGATGGCTGAGCGGGCCACCGAGACGGCCTACAAGGAAGGGCTGATCCAGGACTGGTTGGCCTACTACCGCAACCAGCTGAAATTCATGGGCTGGGACGCAGTTTCTGCCGAGCAGGTGCACTGGCCTGAGGAGGGCCGTGCCAGGCAAACCGACAAGGTGCTTGAAACCATTGCCGCAACCGCCGGCGATCATTTTGCCTCGGCAAGCAGCCAGTCCATGCGCAAGCTGTTGACCAAGCCGCCGGTTCTGCAATCGCTTGAGCGCTGTGCCTATGAGCGGCAGCATTTTCAATTGCTGCCCTGCGCGTCTGCTGGGGCGAATCGTGTCGACATGGTGCTGTATCACGAAACGGACAATCGTTCGGCGTTCCGGGCGGGCTTCATCAGCCACAAACGCAGCCTCAAGAATGTGCGAGCGGAGTTGATACGCTTCAACATCCTGGCTTTCGAGCAGAGTTTCTTGCCCAAGGTTCGGGATCGCGTCGTTCAGGTCTCCCTGCAGCGCATACTGGATTTCGACATCTAGGGCGCGAGGTAGCCTTTGATACCGGTGAAGATGATCTGCGCAGCCAGGGCGCAGACGAACAGCCCCATCAGCCGGCTGACGATCTGCAGGCCCTGGTCGCCAAGGATGCGCTCGATGCGGTGCGAGAGGTACAGCACCAGGCCCACGGTGAAGCTGGCCAGGGCGATGCTGATGATGGCCAGCACCTTGTCGTCCCAGTGCGGGTGGCCGACGCCCATTACCAGCAGTGCACCGATGGTGCCCGGGCCGACGGTCAGCGGGATGGTCAGTGGCACGATGGTGACATCCTGTTGCACATTGTCGGCCTGAACCGCGGACTTGCCTTGGGCCATGCCCAGTGCCGAGATGAACAGCACGCTGCCGGCGCCGATGCGGAACGCGTCGGCGGTGATGCCGAAAATGCCGAATATCGCCCGCCCGAACAGGTACAGCAGGACACTGGCGATGAGCGCGGCGATGGCCACCTTCCAGGCCAGCTGCTTGCGCTCCTTGCTGGAATGACCGCGGGTCAGGCTGATGAAGCACGACAGCACGAAGAACGGGCTGTAGAGCACGAGCATTTTCAGGTAGACGCTGAACAACTCATGGAGCATGGGGGCTAGTCCAGGCAGTTATGGCTGGGCAGAGTTTATCAGCAGATTCTGTTGATAGCCTGTGCCGGCCTTTTCGCGGGTGAACCCGCTCCCACAGGGATAGCATTGCCTTCAGGCCTTATGCAGTACCTGTTGGAGCGGGTTCACCCGCGAAGAGGCCGGCACAGGCGCCTCAGATCAGGAACTATGCACCGGATCCACCTTGGCTTCCCGCTGGTTGGCCCAGTACTGGATCAGCTCTCGCAACTGCGACAGTTCCACCGGCTTGGCCATGTGCCCGTCCATGCCCGCAAGGCGGGCGCGTTCCTTGTGTTCGGCAAGTATGTGCGCGGTCAGCGCCACCACCGGGGTGCGCTGGCGCTGGTTGGCAGTTTCCCAGGCACGCAGCTGCCGAGTGGCCGAGAAACCGTCCAGGACCGGCATCTCGCAGTCCATCAGCACCAGGTCATAGTGCTGCGCCTTCATCGCCTGCAAGGCCTCTTCGCCATTGCTGGCGGTGTCGGGCTCGAGGTTGAGCTTGCCGAGCATGCCGCGGATCACCTTGGTCGAGATGCTGTTGTCCTCGGCGACCAGCACACGGAAATCGCCGGGCAGGTCCAGTGCCTGGGGGATGCCGGGCAAGCTGGCTGGTACGGCTTGCTCGCGGCCACGCTGGGCCATTTCTTCAGCCAAGGTGGTTTTCAACGTGTAGCCAGCCACCGGCTTGGCAAGGATCCGCTTGACCCCGGCGTTGCGCGCAATAATCTTGCTCGGCGCATTGCTGATGCCGGTGAGCATCACCACCAGGATGTCGTGGTTCAGGCTCGGGTCTTCCTTGATCTTGGCGGCCAGCTGCATGCCGGTCATGCCGGGCATGTTCTGGTCCAGCAGCACGGCATCGAAGTAGTCGCGCAGGTGGGCCTTGGTGCGCAGCAGGGCCAGCGCTTCCTTGCCCGATGGCACCGCACTGACGTTCATGCCCCAGGCGCTGCACTGCTGCACCAGTACCTTGCGGCAGGTGTCGTTGTCGTCCACCACCAGGACGCGGGCATCACGCAGCGGGCCGTCGAGGTCGGCCGGTGGCTGTTCCAGGCGTGAAGGGTCCAGCGGCAGGGTCAGCCACAGGGTGTTGCCCATGCCGGTACTGCTCTTGATGCCGAACTCGCCCTGCATCAGGCCGATCAGCTGCTTGGCGATGACCAGGCCAAGGTGGCCGCCCAGCTTGTTGCTGGACAGGAAGTGGTGGCTGTGCAGCTCGGCCTGCAGCAAGGCTTCGCGCTCGGCGGCGGGCAACGGTTCGCCGCTGTCCTGCACGGCGATGCGCAGGCGCGGTAAATCGCCGCGCTGGTCCAGCGCCACCACCAGCAGGATCTCGCCCTGGTCGGTGTTTTTCAGGGCATTTTCCAGCAGGCTCGACAAGGCCTGGCGCAGGCGCGTAGGGTCGCCGCTGATCACCCGGGGTACTTGCGGTTGGGTGAAGCTGATCAGCTCGATGTTCTGCTGCTCGGCCTTGGCGCGGAAGATGTTCAGGCAATCCTCGATCAGCGCGTTGAGGTCGAACTGCACGTCATCCAGCTCGATCTGCCGGGATTCCAGCTTGGAAATGTCGAGAATTTCGTTGATCAGCGTGAGCAGTTCGTTGCCGGCGCTGTGAATGGTCTGCACGTAGTCGCGCTGCTTGACCGACAGCGGCGTGCCCAGCAGCAGCTCGGTCATGCCCAGCACACCGTTCATGGGGGTGCGGATTTCGTGGCTGATCTTGGCCAGGAACTCGGCCTTGGCATTGATTTCGGCATCGCTGGCGGCCAGGGCGCGGCTGGCGCTGAAGCGCTCTTCGCTCATGCGCCGCAGGCGTTCGCTGACCGCCAGGTTGAGCAGCAGGCCGCTGGTCACGGTCAGGCCCAGCAGGATGCACAGCAGCCAGGGCGTTGGAGTGCGGGTCAGGCCCAGCAGCGCCGGCAGCAGCACCAGGCCCCCCAGGTTGAACACCACCATGGCCAGGCTGAACAGGCGTGCGGGGGCATAGCCCTTGTACCAGTGGTAGCTGCTGACGAGCAGCATGCTCACGCTGCCCAGGGCCATCAGGGCGTAGGTCATCAGGTTGAGGGGCAGGGTGTCGACGAACAGCAGCACCAGCCCGCTGACCCCGACCACCAGCATTTCGCCCTGCAGCAGGCGGTTAAGCCGAGGCGAATTGCAGGGCGAGAAGAAATGCTGGGTGAAATACAGCCCGGCCAGACCGGCCAGGACCAGCGTCAGGTACGCGGCGGGCGTTTGCGCGCTGTGCCACACGTGCCACCAGGGGCCGCTGAGGTTCAGCAGGATCAGGCCGCTGAGCAGCATCAGGCCGTGGTACAGCGCCAGGATCAGGGTGGTGCTGGAACGGCTGTAGAGGAAGCGGATCAGGTTGTGCATGATCAGCATCACCAGGCCGCCGAACAGCATGCCGAACAGCAGTGGCTGGCGCTGGTCGGAGGCGGCCACGGCCGCGGGTTCCAGGCTGATGGCCGGGCGCAGCTGGTGCTCGGAAACCAGGCGCAGGTAGATATCCAGGGGTTGTTTGCTGTTGGGCAGGGGCAGTACATGGTCGCTGCCACGCAGGGTCGGGCTGGCATTGCCTGCCTGGCGCCCGTGGTGCAGCTGACGCAGAAGTCGGTCGCCCTCGAGGGCGTAGAGGTCCAGGCCTGACAGGTCTGGGGCGAATACCCGCAGCAGTTGTTCCTGCTCGCCGGGTTCCAGGCGGTAGTGCAGCCACAGGGCCTGTTCCGCAGGGGCGGCATCCAGGTCGGCGAGAGCCATCGGGCTGAACTGGTTGCGGTAACGCTCGGAGCGCACGTCGCTCAGTTGCAGATTGGCCTGTTCGTCAAGCAGAACGGCCCAGCCTCCGTCATGTTCGGCCGCAGCCGGAAACATGCAGAGCAAGGTCAGCAAGCTGACGATCAGAGCTGAGGCGATCCGAAGCCGACGCACTACGAAATCCCTTCTTAGCCAAAGTGCCGGGTATTAACTATGCGCGGCGCGCCAAGTCGAAGGCAAGGCCCCTTTGGGCCCTGTCGACGAGCCGGATGCCGCAGGCGCAAGGTACTGTGGCGCGCTGCGGCAATCCGGTAGAACTTACTGCTGGTGCTCACCGCGCTCGCGGGCGATGGCCCGGTAGCCGATGTCGGTGCGGTAGAAGCTGCCGTTCCAGCTTACTTCCTTGGCCAGGCGATAAGCCTGCTGCTGCGCGTCGGCAACGGTGCTGCCCATGGCGGTGGCACACAGAACGCGGCCGCCGTTGGTGACCACTTGGCCATCCTTGAGCGAAGTACCGGCATGGAACACCTTGCCTTCGATCTTCGCGGCAGCGTCCAGACCGTTGATTACGTCGCCCTTGGCGTAGTCGCCCGGGTAACCGCCGGCAGCCAGCACCACGCCCAGGCTCGGGCGCGGGTCCCACTGCGCTTCGACCTTGTCCAGCGCCTTGGCGAATGCGGCCTCGACCAGCAGTACCAGGCTCGACTCCAGGCGCAGCATGACCGGCTGGGTCTCTGGGTCGCCGAAGCGGCAGTTGAACTCGATGACCTTGGGGTTGCCCGCCTTGTCGATCATCAGGCCGGCGTAAAGGAAGCCGGTGTAGACGTTGCCTTCCTCGGCCATGCCGCGCACGGTCGGCCAGATCACCTGGTCCATCACGCGCTGGTGCACTTCGGCGGTGACCACCGGGGCAGGGGAGTAGGCACCCATGCCGCCGGTGTTCGGGCCGGTGTCCTGGTCGCCGACGCGCTTGTGGTCCTGGCTGGTGGCCATGGGCAGCACGTTCTGGCCGTCGACCATGACGATGAAGCTGGCTTCCTCGCCGTCGAGGAACTCCTCGATGACCACGCGGGAACCTGCATCGCCGAAAGCGTTGCCGGCCAGCATGTCACGTACGGCGGCTTCGGCTTCTTCCAGGGTCATGGCGACGATCACGCCCTTGCCCGCGGCCAGGCCGTCGGCCTTGATCACGATCGGCGCGCCTTTTTCCTGCAGGTAGGCCAGCGCCGGCTCGATTTCGGTGAAGTTCTGGTAGTCGGCGGTCGGGATCTTGTGACGCGCCAGGAAGTCCTTGGTGAAGGCCTTGGAGCCTTCCAGCTGCGCCGCGCCCTTGGTCGGGCCGAAGCAGTCCAGGCCGCGGCTGCGGAACAGGTCGACCACGCCGATGACCAGCGGCGCTTCCGGGCCGACGATGGTCAGGTCGACGTTCTTCTCGGCGAAGTCAGCCAGTTGCTCCAGGGCGCACACGTCGATGGCGACGTTCTCGCACTTGGCTTCAATGGCGGTGCCGGCGTTGCCCGGGGCAACGAAGACTTTCTCGACGCGTGGATCCTGGGCGACTTTCCAGGCCAGGGCGTGCTCACGGCCGCCGCTGCCGATGATCAAAACTTTCATGTCAAAACCTCTGTTTGGCGGCAGTCCTCGTACCTTGTGGGAGCGGGCTCACCCGCGAATGCGGCGGTGAATCCAACATCGCATTCGCGGGTGAACCCGCTCCCACAGGGGCCGAGGATCGGCCGGCCATCTTGATTAGTGGCGGAAGTGGCGCATACCGGTGAAGACCATCGCGATACCTGCCTCGTCGGCAGCGGCGATGACCTCGGCATCACGCATCGAACCACCTGGCTGGATCACGGCGCTGATACCCACTTTAGCCGCATTGTCGATGCCATCACGGAACGGGAAGAACGCATCCGATGCCATGACTGCGCCCTGCACCTGCAGGCCGGCATGCTCGGCCTTGATTGCAGCAATGCGTGCGGAGTTGACGCGGCTCATCTGGCCGGCGCCGACGCCGATGGTCTGGCGCTGCTTGGCGTAGACAATGGCATTGGACTTGACGAACTTGGCCACTTTCCAGGCAAATACCAGGTCGTGGATCTCTTGCTCGGTCGGTGCACGCTTGGTGACGATCTTCAGGTCATCGGCAGTGATCATGCCGATATCGCGGCTCTGCACCAGCAGGCCACCGTTGACGCGCTTGAAGTCCCAACCGGCAGCGCGCTCGGCTGGCCACTCGCCGCATTCCAGCAGGCGTACGTTCTGCTTGGCGGCAACCACGTCGCGGGCAGCCTGGGAGATTTTCGGCGCGATGATCACTTCGACGAACTGGCGGTCGACGATGGCCTTGGCGGTTTCGCCGTCCAGCTCGCGGTTGAAGGCGATGATGCCGCCGAACGCCGACTCGGTGTCGGTGGCGTAGGCCAGGTCGTAGGCCTTGCGGATGCCGCCTTCGTCTTCAGGCACCACGGCCACGCCGCACGGGTTGGCGTGCTTGACGATGACGCAGGCCGGCTTGACGAAGCTCTTCACGCACTCCAGTGCGGCGTCGGTGTCGGCCACGTTGTTGAACGACAGTTCCTTGCCCTGCAGCTGGATGGCGGTGGAAACGCTGGCTTCGCCTTTTTTCGCTTCTACGTAGAACGCCGCGCTCTGGTGCGGGTTCTCGCCGTAGCGCATTTCCTGGGCCTTGACGAACTGGCTGTTGAAGGTGCGCGGGAATTCGCTGCGGCCTTCAGTGCTCAGGGTCTCTTTGGCCTGGTCGATGGTGCCCATGTAGTTGGCGATCATGCCGTCGTAGGCAGCGGTGTGCTCGAACGCCTTGAGCATCAGGTCGAAGCGCTGGGCGTAGGTCAGGCCGCCGGCCTTGAGGCCTTCGACGATGCCGGCGTAGTCGCTGGCGTTGACCACGATGGCCACGTCCTTGTGGTTCTTGGCAGCCGAACGGACCATGGTCGGGCCGCCGATGTCGATGTTCTCGATGGCGGTCGGCAGGTCACAGCCAGGTTTGGAAATGGTCGCTTCGAACGGGTACAGGTTGACCGCTACCAGGTCGATCGGCTTGATGCCGTGCTCGTTCATGATGGCGTCGTCGGTGCCGCGGCGGCCGAGGATGCCACCGTGGATTTTCGGGTGCAGGGTCTTGACCCGGCCATCCATCATTTCGGCGAAGCCGGTGTAGTCGGCCACTTCCACCGCGTTGACGCCGTTGTCCTTGAGCAGCTTGTAGGTGCCACCGGTGGACAGGATCTCGACACCGAGCTGCTGCAGCTCACGGGCGAATTCGAGGATACCGGTCTTGTCGGAGACGCTGATCAGGGCGCGGCGGACTGGCAGGCGGGTAGTCTGGTCGGTCATTTCGGGTTCCAATAACGCGGTGGAGTCAGCAAAAAAGGCGCCTCTGTTCAGGGAGCCGCCTTTTCTGGTTGGGATTCTGGCTTACAACAAATCGTACTGCTTGAGCTTCTTGCGCAGGGTGCCTCGGTTCAGCCCGAGCATCTCGCTGGCCTTGGTCTGGTTGCCCTTCACGTAGTTCATCACGCTTTCGAGCAGGGGCGCCTCGACTTCGGAGAGCACCAGGTTGTACACGTCCGTCACGGTCGCGCCTTCCAGGTGGGCGAAGTAGTTGTGCAGCGCCTTCTCGACGCTGTCGCGAAGGGTCTGGCCCTCTTCGCTCGGCGTATTGAGGTGCTGTTTCAGGTTGGCGTTGTCGCTCACGGGCGTTGTTCCACTCACAAATGTCTCGGTCATCATCGTCATGCGGCCACCCCTTGTCCGTCCTCTGTCTCAAGGCTCTGTCGACGTTCGCTGAAAAACGCGCGAACGTTGGCGCACTGCGCTTGTGTGTCTTCCAAAGCGTTGAACCGGGAGCGAAACTCCTTGCCGCCGGGTCGTGTTGCCAGATACCAGCCAACGTGCTTGCGGGCGATACGTACGCCCATCACATCGCCATAGAAGGCATGCAGCGCGGCCAGATGTTCCAGCAGGATGCGTTCCACTTCGTCCAGCTGCGGCGCTGGCAGGTGTTCACCAGTGCGCAGGTAATGCTCGATCTCGCGAAAGATCCATGGCCGCCCCTGGGCGGCCCGGCCGATCAACAGGCCATCGACCCCGGTGGCGTCCAGCACCGCCCGGGCTTTTTCTGGCGAGGTGATATCGCCGTTGGCAAAAACCGGGATCGACACCGCCTGCTTGATGGCAGCGATGGTGTCGTATTCGGCTTCGCCGGTGTACAGGTCGGCGCGTGTGCGGCCATGCACCGCCAGCGCCTGGATGCCGGCCTGCTCGGCGATCCTCGCCACGTTCAGGCCGTTCTTGTTCGCCCGGTCCCAACCGGTGCGGATCTTCAGGGTCACCGGGACGTCCACGGCGCCGACCACGGCGTGGAGGATCTCGCTGACCAAGGCTTCATCTCTCAATAAAGCAGAGCCTGCGGCTTTGTTGCAGACTTTTTTTGCCGGGCAGCCCATGTTGATATCAATGATCTGGGCGCCTGCTTCGACGTTGGCCTGTGCCGCCGCTGCCATCATCTGTGCATCACCACCGGCGATCTGCACCGAGCGTGGCTCGGGATCACCTTCATGGATGCGGCGCAGGCTCGACTTGCGGCTGTTCCACAGGCTCATGTCGCTGGAGACCATTTCCGACACCACCATGCCGGCGCCCAGGCGCTGGCAAAGCGTACGGAAAGGTTGGTCCGTGACCCCGGCCATGGGCGCGAGGATCAGGTTGTTGCGTAGTGTGTATGGGCCGATGCGTACCGCCGACATAGGTGATCCCTGTTGTGGGGCCGAATCTTGGAGTTCGAAAAAGGGTTGGCATGATACCCGCTCTCGATGACCGGATAAAGATGGATTTGGATAAAATCTGAACAGCTGTCGGCTTATGACATTTGGTGTGGGCGAGGATGCAGGGCCTTGCGCGGCCCGCTCCCACAGGGTTGGTGGTTATTCCGGCGAACGGAAGCTCAGGCTGTAATTCACGGCCTTCGGCCCCGGGTCGAGGATGTCCAGGGCGATATGGATCGGGGTCTGGCTGGGCATCTCGCCACGCCCGGCCAGTTCACCCGACAGGTACTCGCTGGGCTTGAAGCGACGGCTGGCGATCAGTTGGCCATTGAGGTCGGCAAAGCGCAGCTCCAGCAGCGGGAACGGCTGGGCGAACGGTGCGCGGTTGTAGATGATCGCATCGACGATCAGCGCGCCCTTGAAGTCCGGATGGCTGCGTACCACCAGGTTGCTGCTCTTGATTCGGGCGATATCGACGCGGGTCGGCACCTCGCAACCGACCAACGGGCAGATTTGCTGGAAGAGCGGCCGGTACTGGTCCTGGCGGGCCATTTCGTCGAAGTGGAACCATACGTACTGGAATGCCAGCAGGCCAGCAGCGAGCAGGGTCAGGAAGCCCCACAGCAGGCGCTTGCCCCAGTTGGGCGCGGGCTTTTCCCAGTCCAGTTGCAGCGGGTCGTCGACCACATCGACCAGCGGCTCCTTGCGCGCCGGGCGCTCGGCTTTGCCGGCAAGGCCCGGCTCCAGGCGTTCGCCGGGCAGCGGCTCGACAGGGTCGTCATCGCGCGCCGACAGGTGCAGTTCCAGCGGCTCGTCATCGCGGGCGCTCAGGCCCTGCTCCGGAACGTTGTCATCACTGGCGCGCAGCGGCTCGTTGAATTCAGGGTGGTCATCGATTTCGGCGGCACGGCGTACCGGTGGCTCGTCATCGATGTCCAGGTCCAGGTTGCCGCCCAAGGTCGGCTCGGTGCGCTCGCCGGGGGTGGGCTCCAGGTCCAGCTCCAGCTCCTGCAGCAGCACGGGCTCGGGCTCGGCTGCCTTCTGTGCCTCGAAAGGCTCGTCGGTGGCCGTGCCGAACAAGTCATCGACATGCTCGTCCGGCTGCAACTCGTCGCGCCGTGCCTGCAGCCCGTCATCCTGGTTGGCCGGGCGTGCCGGGGCCGTTTGGCTGCGACGCTCCAGGCGCTCCAGCTCCTTGTCGAGGTCAAGGGCGTCCAGCGCCTGGGTCGTGAGCGCCCAGTCCTCGTCAGGGTTGAAGCTGCGCTCGCTGCTGGCAGGCTCAGGGGCGGCTGCTGGCTCGACCACCGGTTCGTCAGGTTCCGCAGGTACCGGTGCTGGCACCACAGGTGTGCCGGCCGCCCCGGGACGGCTCTGTTCCAGCAACTGCCTGGCGGCGTTGAACACCTGCAGGCAGTGGCCGCAGCGCACCACACCACGGGCCACGCTCAATTGGTGGTGGGTGACGCGAAAGCTGGTCTGGCAATGCGGGCACTGGGTGACGAAACTGTCGGTCATGCGGCGATCCGGGAGCTGTGCAGAGACATATTCTAGGCCCGCTTAACGGCGGCGACCACTGATGCGTACCCAGCCGTCGCGCACGACGATCGGGTCCAGCTCGAAGTCGGCGGCATAGGCCGCGGCCACTTCCTCACCCTGCTCGGCGAGGATGCCCGACAGTGCCAGCAAGCCCCCTGGGCGGACCAGGCCGGACAGTTGCGGTGCCAGCGACACCAGCGGGCCGGCGAGGATGTTGGCGACCAGCACATCGGCCTGCATGGCCGGCATGTGCTCGGGCAGGTACAGCGCCAGCTTCTCGTCGGCGATGCCGTTGCGCTGGGCGTTGTCGCGCGAAGCCTCGATGGCCTGCACATCGATGTCGGTACCGACCGCCTCACGGGCGCCCAGCAGCAGCGCGGCAATGGCCAGAATGCCCGAGCCGCAGCCGAAGTCCAGCACCTGGGTGCCTTCGAGCTGCTGGCCGTCGAGCCATTCCAGGCACAGGGCGGTGGTGGGGTGGGTGCCGGTGCCGAACGCCAGGCCCGGGTCGAGCAGCAGGTTTACCGCGTCCTGTTCCGGGGCCTCGTGCCAGCTGGGCACGATCCACAGGCGGCGGCCGAAGCGCATCGGCTGGAAGTTGTCCATCCAGCTGCGTTCCCAGTCCTGGTCCTCGATCACCTCGGCCTGGTGTTCGGGCAGCTCGGCGCCGGTCAGCAGGCGCAGGTGGGAGAACACCTGCTCGGGCACGGCATCGGCCTCGAACAGGGCCAGCAGGTGGGTGTGCGACCACAGCGGAGTGGTGTTGAGGTCTGGTTCGAAGATCGGTTGATCCTCGGCGTCCATGAACGTGACCGAGACGGCACCCACTTCCAGCAGGGCATCTTCGTAGGTTTCGGCTTGTTCCGGGCTGATGGCCAGGCGTACTTGCAGCCAGGGCATGGCGGGCACCTTTGGTAAATCGACAGGGGCAGCCCTAGGCTGCGCGAAGGCTGGCAGTTTACGCGAGTGCGGTGGGTTTGTAGAGGACGCCGGAACACCGTACCGGCTTCTTCGCGGGCACGCCCGCTCCCACAGGTATTTACGCGTACTCTGTGGGAGCGGGCGTGCCCGCGAATGGCTCAATCAGACAAAGCAGAGGGAAAGCGACTCGGCTATGTACGCAGGCTTCTCTTCACCGTCGATCTCCAGCGTGGCAATCGCCTTGAGCAGCCATTGCCCCGGCCTTTTCTCCGTCACCTCGGCCAGGTCCACCTTCAGCCGCACCTGGCTGTCGACCTTGACCGGCTGGATGAATCGCACGCTGTCCAGCCCGTAGTTCACCACCATCTTCAGCCCCTCCGGCAGGATCAGGATGTCCTCGATCAGCTTGGGGATCAGTGACAACGTCAGGAAACCGTGGGCGATCGTGCTGCCAAACGGGGTTTTCGCCGCCTTCTCCGGGTCGACGTGGATGAACTGGAAATCGCCCGTGGCTTCGGCGAACAGGTTGATGCGCTGCTGGTCGATCTTCAGCCAGGCCGAGCGGCCCAGTTCCTTACCAACGTACTGCGAAAGCTCTGTAACCGGTACATAGGGCATCGCGGACTCTCCAGGTTTTCAGTTGGTACGAAAGTGCAAGATCAGCATGGAGAGCCGTTTCAGTCAAGTTGCCAGCTTTTCGACGAATATCGGTATATCGCGGCACGTGCTTATAATGGCGGCCATGCCCAAGGGAGATGCTTATGCTGCTGCGTGGTTTGACTTGGCTGGTGCTGTTCCAGCTGCTGGGGACGGCAATCAATCACCTGTTGGTGCCGTTTCTGCCGGGGCCGATCATTGGCCTGTTGCTGCTGTTGTCCTTCCTCATGGCCCGTGGTGAGGTCGGCAAGCCGCTGAACGAGGCCGCCAGCAGCCTGCTGCGTTACCTGCCGTTATTGCTGGTGCCGCCGGCGGTGGGGGTGATGGTGTATGCCAAGGACATTGCTGCCGACTTCTGGGCCATTGCCGGTGCCTTGCTGATCTCCTGCCTGGTGACCCTGGTGTTCGTCGGCGTGTTGATGCAAAAGCTCATCCACCGCCAAGGCCGGCGCGAGGAGCAGCCATGATGCTCGACTGGCAAGGCGCGCTGGATGCGGTCGTTCATCATCCCTTGTTCGGTATCGGCATCACGCTTGGGGTCTACCAGTTGGTGCTGGCGGCCTACGAGAAGACCCGCTGGATCTTCCTGCAGCCGGTACTGGTATCGATGTTGCTGGTGATCGGCGTGTTGCTGGTGTGTGGCATTGACTACAGCGAGTACCGCAAGAGCACCGGAATCATGAACATCCTGCTAGGGCCTGCCACCGTGGCCCTGGCCGTGCCGCTCTACCTCAACCTGCGGCGTATCCGGCAGCTGTTCTGGCCCACATTTACTACGCTGGTAGTCGGAGGCCTGTTCGCCACGCTGTTCTGCCTGTTGCTGGGCTGGTGGTTCGGTGCCGAGCACATGATCCTGATGACCATGGCGCCGAAGTCGGTGACCTCGCCGATCGCCATGCTGGTGGCCGAGCAGATTGGTGGCGTGGCGGCCCTGGCGGCGGTGTTCGTGCTGATTACCGGGGTGATCGGGGCAATCTTCGGCCCGGCGCTGCTGAGCCGCTTTGGCGTGCATAGCCCCGAGGCGCGCGGCATGTCGCTGGGCGTGACGGCGCACGCGGTGGGCACTTCAGTGGCCCTGCAGGAAAGTGACGAATGCGGCGCCTTTGCCGCGCTGGCGATGAGCCTGATGGGGGTGGCCACGGCGGTGTTCCTGCCGCTGGCGGTCAGCCTGGTGGCTTGAGGACTTGTGATGACGCTACCGCTGTTTCCCCTCAATACCGTGCTGTTTCCTGGTTGTTTCCTCGATTTGCAGATTTTCGAGGCGCGCTACCTGGACATGATCGGGCGCTGCATGAAGCGGGGCGAAGGTTTTGGTGTGGTGTGCATCCTGGAAGGCGAGCAGGTTGGCAAGGCACCGCCGGTGGTCGCCTCGATCGGCTGCGAGGCGGTGATCCGCGATTTCGTGCAGCAGGATAACGGCTTGCTGGGTATCCGCGTGGAAGGTGTGCGGCGCTTCAACCTGGAAAGCACCGAGGTGCAAAAGGACCAGCTGCTGGTAGGGCAGGTGCAGTGGTTGCCGGAGCAGGCGGACAGCCCGCTGCTCGAGGCGGACGAAGACCTGCTGGCGTTGCTGGTGGCCCTGGGCGAGCACCCCATGGTCGAAGCGCTGGACATGCCGCGCCCGGTGGATGGGCGCCAGGCGTTGTCCAATCAGTTGGCGTACCTGCTGCCGTTCATGGAAGAGGACAAGCTGGATTTGCTGAGCCTCGACTCGCCGCAGGAGCGGTTGGGGGAAATCCAGAAGCTGCTGGAGCGGATTCAGGGCGAGCTGTTTGCCTGAAGTGCTGCGTTGCCTATACCGGCCTCTTCGCGGGTGAACCCGCTCCCACAGGTACTGCATCGGGCTTGAGAGCGACGCTATCTCTGTGGGACGGGTTTACCCGCGAAGAGGCCGGTACAGGCGACATCAATATTGATACCGCAGCAAAGCCTGCGGCAACGCATGCAGGGCAAAGAACGTCAGCAACGCGACACACGCAGGCAACACCAGCCACCACACCCGCAGCGGCAAGGCCGGCAGAGTCTGATGACGCTGCACCAGTGTCAGGCTGAGCGCGCACACACAGCACGCCAGCAAAGCCCCGGCGAGGATGTCGGTCGGCCAGTGCGCCCCCAGGTACACCCGTGACAGGGCAATCGCCAGTGCCGGAATGCAACCCAGCATCACCCAGGTCAGGCGCATCCGCGGCGGCTGCCCGCGTCCGGCCAGCACCGCCATTACCAGGAAGAACGCAAATGACGCCGAACTGTGCCCGCTCGGCATGCTGTAACTGGTCAACGGGTCGCTCAGCACTTCCGGCCGGGCCCGGGCAAACAGCCATTTCAGCGTACCGTTGGCAAGCGCCGTCCCCATCAGTGCGCCCGCAGCGAACATGGCATGTCGCCATTGCCGGGCAAGCAGCAGCAGGCCCGTCAGCAGGCCGCCGAGGAACAGCTGGGTGCGGAAATCGCCCAGCCGGGTCACCAGCACCACAGCACCATCGATGGCCTGGCTGCGGTGCTCCTGCACCAGAGTCATCACGCCCTGGTCGAATTCGTGCAGGTAGGGCCAGCCGAGGAAGACTCCGGCCAGGGCGACGCCAGCCATGCCGGCAATCAGTCGGGTGCCGTGGCGTTGATCGCGGAGGCTGGTGTTCAGGCTCAGCCCGATGATGACCGCCAGGGTGCCGGCGATGATCCCGGCATCCAGCCAGAAGCCTTCCGGCAAGGGCAGGCGCATGGCCGCGCCGGTAGCCCAGCCGGGCAGCAGGTAGGCCACCGCCCAGCCGGCACCGGCCACCAGGCTGACGGCGATGAAGCGTGGCAGCGGCATGTCGAACATGCCGGCGACCATCGGCAGCATCGGCCGCAGCGGCCCGATGAAGCGCCCTACCAGCAGGCTGGCGATGCCATAGCGCTGGAAATAGGCCTCAGCGCTGCCGATCCATTCCGGATGATGGCGTAGCAGCGGCAGGCGGCGGATGTTCTGGTGGAAGTACTTGCCCACCGTGTACGACAAGGCATCGCCCACCAGGCCACCGAGAAAGCCCAGCAGCAGTGTTTCGCCCAGGCTGAAGGCGCCGCTGCCGGCCAGTACCGCGACGGCGAACAGCAGCACGGTGCCTGGCACGATGATGCCGGCAATGGCCAGGCATTCGATGCAGGCCACCAGGAAAATCGCCAGGCCAAGCCACTGCGGGTTGGCGCTGAGCCAGCCGGTCAGGCTGTCGAGCCATTGGCCCATGGTTCAGCTTCCTTGTTCGAGAATGAAGAAGTCGCGGCCTTCGACTTGGCCGCGGCGTAACGGGTTCCGCGTGCAGAAGCGGGCGTATTCGGCATCGACGAAACGGTAGGGCAGGTGCTCGTCGCGGCCATGCGGGATGCCCAGGCGGGCGGCCTGAATCACCCGTGGCACGGCGTTGCCGCAATCCTCCACGTACAGGCGCTCGGCGTCGAAACGCTGGGCATCCCAGTGCGGCACCTTCAGGCCCAGGGCCCGGCACAGCAAGGTCTGGCCGGCGCACAGGCGCTCGGCCGGGCGGAGGTTGCCGCTGGCATCGGGGTTGTTCAGCTGCATCTGCGCCAGGCTGTCCGGCCCCGAGCGGGCGTCCTGCCAAGGATAGGCGGACTTGATCAGCACCGCGTTGCCCGGCCCGTGGGCGCTGAAGTTCAGCGAGTCGCCGCCGCGTGCGTAGTACATATAGATGTGCCCGCCATCGAGGAACAGCGCCTTGCGTTTTTCGGTGTAGCCGAGCGAGGCGTGGCTGCCTTTGTCGGTGAGGTAGTAGGCCTCGGTCTCGATGATGCGCGCGGCCAGCCACAGGTCGCCGTGGCGATGGCGAATGACCTTGCCCAGCAGGGCCTTGGCCAGGGTCTGGGCGTCGCGGTCGAAAAAGCTGTCGGGCAGGGCTGGCATGCGGGGCGGTTCGTGGCTGGGAAGGCGGGGATGATAGCAATGAATGGCTTAATCGAGGCTGAATCGAGTGGTATGTTGGCAGTGCCGGCCTCTTCGCGGGTAAACCCGCTCCCACGGGAATTCTGGAGGTCTCAGGCCTTGTGCAATCCCTGTGGGAGCGGGTTTACCCGCGAAAGGGCCATAACAGGAGATAGAAATTTCGATAACCCCGGTTACATCTTTCCTGCGCAATGCCCCCAGCCATTTTCTACCATCCGCCACCCGCCGCTGGGCGTACACCTGCGCGGCAGTTATAATCAGCCGATTTCCCCTTCGCCAAGACACCGAACCCATGACTGAGTCCGTTCTTGACTATATGACCCGCCTGGGTCGCGCTGCCCGTGAAGCTTCCCGGGTGATCGGCCGTGCCAGCACCGCGCAGAAGAACCGCGCCCTGCAAGCCGCTGCCGACGCACTGGACGCCGCTCGTGCCGAGCTGACCGCCGCCAACGAGCTGGACCTGGCCGCCGGCCGTGCCAACGGCCTGGAGCCGGCGCTGCTCGACCGCCTGGCGCTGACCCCGGCGCGTATCGACGGCATGATCACCGGGCTGCGCCAGGTGGCCAGTCTGCCGGACCCGGTCGGTGCCATCCGCGACATGAGCTACCGCCCATCGGGTATCCAGGTCGGCAAGATGCGCACGCCGCTGGGGGTGATCGGGATCATCTACGAGTCGCGCCCGAACGTGACCATCGATGCCGCCAGCCTGTGCCTGAAGTCGGGTAACGCGACCATCCTGCGTGGTGGCTCCGAAGCCATTCACTCCAACCGCGCCATCGCCACCTGCATCCAGCGTGGCCTGGCCGCCGCCGGCCTGCCGGCAGCTGTGGTGCAGGTGGTCGAGACCACCGACCGCGAAGCCGTGGGCGCGCTGATCAGCATGCCGGAATTCGTCGACGTCATCGTGCCGCGCGGTGGCCGTGGCCTGATCGAACGCATCAGCCGCGATGCCCGCGTGCCGGTGATCAAGCACCTGGACGGTATCTGCCACGTCTACGTCAGCCAGCACGCCGACCTGGACAAGGCCTGGCGCGTGGCATTCAACGCCAAGACCTACCGCTATGGCATCTGTGGCGCCATGGAAACGCTGCTGGTCGACCAGCAGGTGGCCGAGCGCTTCCTGCCGGAAATGGCCCGCCGCTTCCAGGAGAAGGGCGTCGAGCTGCGTGGCTGCGAGCGCACCCGGGCCATCATCGACGCCAAGCCCGCCACCGAAGCCGACTGGCACACCGAGTACCTGGACGCGATCCTGTCGATCCGTGTGGTCGACGGGCTGGACCAGGCCATCGAGCACATCAACCACTATGGCTCGCACCATACCGACTCGATCATCAGCGAACACCAGGGTGAAGCCCGCCAGTTCATGGCCGAGGTCGACTCGGCGTCGGTCATGCTCAATACCCCCACCTGCTTCGCCGACGGCTTCGAGTACGGCCTGGGCGCGGAAATCGGCATTTCCACCGACAAGCTGCATGCCCGTGGCCCGGTCGGCCTGGAAGGCCTGACCTGCGAGAAGTACGTCGTGATCGGCGACGGCCAGCTGCGTGGCCAGGAGTCCTGCTGAGTTGAGCAAGGCACAGGCAGTCCGGCGCATCGGCATTCTAGGCGGCACCTTCGACCCCGTGCACATCGGCCACCTGCGCAGCGCGCTGGAAGTGGCCGAGTGCATGGGGCTGGACGAGCTGCGCCTGCTGCCCAATGCCCGGCCGCCGCACCGCGACACCCCGCAGGTGGCCGCGCAGGACCGCCTGGCCATGGTGCAAAATGCCGTGCAGGGTGTGCCGTGCCTGAGCGTGGATGCCCGTGAGCTGGCGCGCGACAAGCCGTCGTACACCATCGATACGCTGGAATCGATCCGCGCCGAACTGGCCGCCAACGACCAGCTGTTCCTGGTGCTGGGCTGGGATGCCTTCTGTGGTCTGCCCAGCTGGCACCGCTGGGACGAATTGCTGCAACACTGTCACATCCTGGTGCTGCAACGCCCGGATGCCGACGTAGAACCCCCTGACGAGCTGCGCAACCTGCTGGCTGCGCGCTCGGAGAGCGATCCCACCGCCATGTCCGGCCCGGCGGGAAACATTTCGTTCGTCTGGCAGACGCCGCTTGCGGTGTCGGCTACACAGATCCGACAGCTGCTGGCCAGCGGCAAATCGGTGAGGTTCCTGGTGCCGGACGCCGTACTGGCCTACATCGAGGCGCACGAACTGTATCGTGCGCCTAACTGACGGTGCCTCTGGCGCCTCATCCAACGAGTTGAACGAGTTTTATATGACCAAGCAGAAAATCCACGGCGAAGAACTGGTCGCCCTGACCAAGGCAGCGCTGGAAGACGTCAAGGCCCAGGACATCCAGGTCATCGACGTGCGCGAAAAGCACAGCCTGACCGACTACATGATCATTGCCACCGGTACCTCCAACCGCCAGATCAACGCGATGCTGGAGAAGGTCCGCGAAGCGGTCAAGGCCAAGGGTGCCCAGCCACTGGGTGAAGAAGGCAAGGGCGACAGCGACTGGGTGCTGCTGGACCTGAACGACGTCATCGTGCACATGATGACCGCCGCTGCCCGCCAGTTCTACGACCTGGAGCGCCTGTGGCAGGGTGCCGAGCAAAGCCGTGCCGCCGATGGCAAGCACCACAGCCCGGACCATGCCCACGAGTACTCCGACAAGCTCAAGGACCGGGAATAAGGAAAGCGCTGTGCGTCTGCGCCTGATCGCGGTCGGCTCGCGCATGCCGAAGTGGGTCGAGGAAGGCTGGCATGAATATGCCAAGCGCCTGCCCGCCGAGCTGTCGCTGGAGCTGGTGGAAATCCCGCTGAATACCCGTGGCAAGAATGCCGACGTCGCCCGCCTGATTCGTCAGGAGGGCGAGGCCATGCTGAGCAAGGTTCAGCCAGGGGAACGCATCGTCACCCTCGAGGTCCATGGCAAGCCCTGGAGTACCGAGCAGCTGGCGACCGAGCTGGACCGCTGGCGCCTGGATGCGCGCACGGTGAATTTGATGGTGGGCGGCCCGGAAGGCCTGGCGCCTGAGGTCTGTGCGCGTGCCGAGCAACGCTGGTCGCTGTCGCCGCTGACCCTGCCGCACCCATTGGTAAGGATACTCATCGGCGAGCAGATCTACCGCGCCTGGACCGTGTTGTCCGGGCATCCTTACCATAAATGAGCCTGTAAGCAGTCCGATGTCGCAGCCGATCCGTCTCAAGGACCACGAGAAAGACGCCCGCCTGGTGCGCAACCGCGTCGTGGTCGGCGCAGTGGCGATCATGCTGCTTATTTGCGTGCTGATCGCGCGGCTGTACTACCTGCAGGTCATCCAGCACGAATATCACTCCACGCTGTCGGAGAACAACCGGGTGCATGTGCAGCCGATCCCGCCGACCCGCGGGCTGATCTTCGACCGCAACGGGGTGATCGTTGCCGACAACCGGCCCAGCTTCAGCCTGTCGATGACCCGCGAACGTGCGGGTAACTGGCAGGAAGTGCTGGATACCATCGTCGAAGTGCTGGAGCTGACACCCGACGACCGCGCCCTGTTCGAGAAGCGCATGCGCCAGGGCCGCCGGCCGTTCGAGCCGGTGCCGATCCTGTTCGAACTCAACGAAGAGCAGATCGCCCGCGTGGCGGTGAACCAGTTCCGCCTGCCGGGCGTGGAAGTGGTGGCCCAGCTGGTGCGCCATTACCCGCAGGGCGCGCACTTCGCCCATTCGGTGGGGTATGTAGGGCGGATCAACGAGAAAGAGCTGAAAACCCTCGACCCGGTGAACTACAGCGGCACCCACCACATCGGCAAGACCGGCATCGAACGCTTCTACGAAGCCGACCTGCATGGCCAGGTGGGTTACGAGGAAGTCGAGACCAATGCCCGCGGCCGTGTGCTGCGGGTGCTCAAGCGCACCGACCCGAAACCGGGCAAGGACATCGTACTGAGCCTGGACATCAAGCTGCAGGAGGCCGCCGAGGCCGCCCTGGGTGGCCGGCGTGGTGCGGTGGTGGCGCTCGACCCGCGTACCGGCGAGGTGCTGGCGATGGTCAGCCAGCCCAGCTTCGACCCCAACCTGTTCGTCACCGGCATTGGCTTCAAGGCCTATGCCGAACTGCGCGATTCGATCGACCGGCCGCTGTTCAACCGCGTGTTGCGTGGCCTGTACCCGCCAGGCTCGACCATCAAGCCGGCGGTGGCCATCGCCGGCCTGGACAGCGGCGTGGTAAATGCTGGCAGCCGGGTGTTCGACCCGGGCTACTATCAGTTGCCCAACTACGACCACAAATACCGTAACTGGAACCGTTCGGGCGATGGCTGGGTCGACCTGGACACCGCGATCATGCGCTCCAACGACACCTACTTCTACGACCTTGCGCACAAGATGGGCATCGATCGGCTGTCCAGCTACATGAACAAGTTCGGTATCGGCCAGCGGGTTGCCCTCGACATGTTCGAGGAGTCCGCCGGGCTGATGCCGTCGCGCGAATGGAAGCGTGCCACCCGCCGCCAGGCCTGGTTCCCCGGCGAAACCCTGATCCTCGGTATCGGCCAGGGCTACATGCAGGCCACGCCGCTGCAACTGGCCCAGGCCACTGCCTTGATCGCCAACAAGGGCGTGTGGAACCGCCCGCACCTGGCCAAGACCATCGAAGGCCAGCCGCCGGTGGACGACAACCCCATGGAAAACATCGTGCTGCGTGACAAGTCCGACTGGGCCAAGGTCACTCATGGCATGGAGCAGGTGATGCACAACGCCCGCGGTACCGCACGCAAGGCGGCCATCGGCTCGCAGTACCGCATTGCCGGCAAGAGCGGTACCGCCCAGGTGGTGGCGATCAAGCAGGGCGAGAAGTACGACCGCAACAAGCTCCAGGAGCGTCATCGCGACCACGCCCTGTTCGTCGCCTTCGCCCCGGCCGAAGCCCCGAGGATCGTGGTTTCGGTGATGGTCGAGAACGGCGAGTCCGGCTCGGGCGTCGCCGCCCCGGTGGTGCGTCAGGTGATGGACGCCTGGCTGCTCGACGAAAACGGCCGGCTCAAGCCCGAGTTCGCGCCTGCCACCGTTACCCAGGAATCAGCCCTGTGATGAACAATTTCGATCGCATGCTCTCCAGCGAGGATGTGATGCGTCGGCGCGCCAGCTTTCTGCAGCGCATCCATGTCGACGGCCCTTTGCTGATCATTCTGCTGACCCTCGCGGCCGGCAGCCTGTTCGTTCTTTATTCGGCCAGTGGCAAGAACTGGGACCTGCTGCTCAAGCAGGCCACCTCGTTCGGCATCGGCCTGGTGTCGATGTTCATCATCGCCCAGCTGGAGCCACGTTTCATGGCCCGCTGGGTGCCGCTGGCCTACCTGGCCGGTGTGCTGTTGCTGGTGGTGGTGGACGTGATGGGCCACAACGCCATGGGCGCCACGCGCTGGATCAACATCCCCGGGGTGATCCGCTTCCAGCCCTCGGAATTCATGAAGATCATCATGCCGGCGACCATCGCCTGGTACCTGTCCAAGCGCACCTTGCCGCCGCATCTGAAGCACGTGGCGATCAGCCTGGTGCTGATCGGCGTGCCGTTCATCCTGATCGTGCGCCAGCCCGACCTGGGCACGGCGCTGCTGATCCTGGCCTCCGGGGCCTTCGTGCTGTTCATGGGCGGCCTGCGCTGGCGCTGGATCCTCAGCGTGCTGGCGGCTGCGGTGCCCGTGGCGGTGGCGATGTGGTTCTTCGTCATGCACGACTACCAGAAGCAGCGGGTACTGACCTTCCTCGACCCGGAAAGCGACCCGTTGGGCACTGGCTGGAACATCATCCAGTCGAAGGCGGCGATCGGCTCGGGCGGCGTGTTCGGCAAGGGCTGGCTGCTCGGCACCCAGTCGCACCTGGACTTCCTGCCGGAAAGCCACACCGACTTCATCATCGCCGTGCTCGGCGAGGAATTCGGCCTGGTCGGCATCTGCCTGCTGCTGATCGTCTACCTGCTGCTGATCGGCCGTGGCCTGATGATCACCGCCCAGGCGCAGACCCTGTTCGGCAAGCTGCTGGCGGGCAGCCTGACCATGACATTCTTTGTATACGTGTTCGTCAATATCGGTATGGTCAGTGGCCTTCTGCCCGTGGTGGGCGTGCCGCTGCCCTTCATCAGCTATGGCGGAACTTCGTTGGTGACGCTGCTGTCAGCGTTTGGCGTTCTGATGTCGATCCATACGCACCGCAAATGGATCGCGCAGGTTTGAATAAGGTGAAGAATTTCATGCAAGCAGTGCGTAACTGGGCTGCCCGTTGTGCGCCGTGGATCGGCGCGGTGGGCCTGTTCGGCGCTGTACAGCTGGCCCATGCCGGCGATTACCAGGGTTCGCCACAGGTGGCCCAGTTCGTTGGCGAAATGAGCCGCGACTATGGCTTTGCCCCTGAGCAACTGATGGGTGTGTTCGGTGAGGTGCAGCGCAAGCAGTCGATCCTCGACGCCATATCGCGCCCGGCCGAACGGGTGAAACCGTGGAAGGACTACCGGCCGATGTTCATTACCGACGCGCGCATCGCCCGCGGTGTGGACTTCTGGCGCCAGCACGAGGCGGTGCTGGCCCGTGCCGAGCAGGAATACGGCGTGCCGGCGCAATACATCGTCGCGATCATCGGCGTGGAAACCTTCTTTGGCCGCAACACCGGCAACTACCGGGTAATCGATGCGTTGTCGACTCTGGGCTTCGACTACCCGCCACGGGCCGAATTTTTCCGCAAGGAGCTGCGCGAGTTCCTGCTGCTGGCCCGCGAGGAGCAGCTCGACCCGTTGACGCTCAAAGGCTCCTACGCCGGTGCCATGGGCCTGCCGCAGTTCATGCCTAGCAGCTTCCGCAACTTTGCGGTGGACTTCGACGGCGACGGCCACATCAATATCTGGAACAACCCGGACGATGCCATCGGCAGCGTGGCCAGCTACTTCAAGCGCCACGGCTGGGTGGCCGGCGAAGGCGTGGTCAGCCGCGCCTGGGTGGACGGTGGGCGCGTTGACGAAGGCCTGACTACCGGCATCGAGCCGGTAAAAACGGTAGGGGAGTTGCGTGCGCTCGGCTGGTCGGTCCATGATTCGCTGCGCGATGATCTGCCGGTTACCGCCTTCCGTCTCGAGGGCGACAATGGCCCCGAGTACTGGATGGGCCTGAAGAACTTCTACGCGATCACTCGCTACAACCGCAGCGTGATGTATGCCATGGCGGTGCATCAGCTTTCGGAACAGCTGGTTCAAGCACGGGGCGTCAAGTAATGCGCGCAATCATCTCTGGCAACACTTTCAAGCTGCTCACCTGTCTCGCTGTCGGCGTGGTGCTGGCCAGCTGTTCGTCCAGCCGCCCGCCCCAGCAAAGCGGTGGCAATGTGGTGCGCGCCCAGCCGGGCCTGGACATCAACCGGGCGCACAAGGACGGCGCGCCGTGGTGGGACGTGGATGTGAACAAGATCCCTGACGCCACGCCAACCGTGCACACCGGCAACTACAAGGCCAACCCGTACACGGTGCTGGGCAAGACCTACTACCCGATGCAGGACTCGCGCAACTACCGCGCCGAGGGCACCGCGTCGTGGTATGGCACCAAGTTCCACGGCCAGAACACCGCCAATGGCGAGCTGTACGACCTCTACGGCATGAGCGCGGCGCACAAGACTCTGCCGCTGCCGGCCTACGTGCGGGTGACCAACCTGGCCAATGGCCGCAGCGTGATCCTGCGGGTGAACGACCGTGGGCCGTTCTATTCCGACCGTATCATCGACCTGTCCTATGCCGCGGCGAAAAAACTCGGTTATGCCGAGATCGGCACCGCGCACGTTCGCGTCGAGGGTATCGACCCGCAGCAGTGGTGGGCCCAGCGCGGCCAGACACCACCAATGGTGCTGAAAGAGCCGCAGGTGGCCCAGACCCAGGCGATCCCGGCCAGTACCGGGCGCGTCGAGCAATGGACCCCGCCACCCCAGCAGCATGCGGCGCCAGTGGTGCCGGTACAGGTGGCTGGCAACAACGTGCCGGCCGGCAGTGGCGGCAGCTTCCTGCAGGTGGGCGCCTTTGCCAACCCGGACGCCGCCGAACTGCTGCGGTCCAAGCTCAGCAGCATGGTCAGCGCGCCGGTGTTCATCAGCTCGATCGTGCGTAACCAGCAGACCCTGCACCGCGTGCGCCTGGGGCCGATCAGCAGCCAGGGCGAGATCCAGCAGGCGCAGGACAGCATTCGCCTGGCGAACCTGGGGCAGGCCAAGCTGGTCACAGCTGACTGACCGTGTTGCCTTCTTCGCGGGCGCGCCCGCTGCCATAGGGGTATGCGAAACCCTGTGGCAGCGGGCGTACCCGCGAAGAAGGCAACGCCAAACTGTCGGTTTTGTCATGAATTGCCGGGCGCGGCCATGTACAATATCGGCTTTTGCCCGCAGCGACATAAAGCCGCACGTTGCGAGCCTGGCCTACGGCCACAAAAACTAGACTGACTGGCGCTGGGCACATGATCTTGCCCAGGGAACATCAGACCATTAGCGATTTTCGAGAGACGGATGAACATCACCAACCTTGCCAAACGACTTTGCCTGCCCGTACTGCTGATGATCACGCCTGCCGCCTTCGCGGCTGAGCAGATGACGCCGGCACCACCGCAACTGGCAGCCAAGTCCTACGTACTCATGGACGCGTCCAGCGGCAACGTGCTGGTCGAGAACAACGGTGACGAGCGCCTGCCGCCGGCCAGCCTGACCAAGCTGATGACCGCCTATATCGCCACCCTGGACATCCGCCGCGGCCAGATCGGTGAAAACGACCCGGTTACCGTCAGCGAAAACGCCTGGCGTACCGGCGGTTCGCGGATGTTCATCAAGGTGGGCAGCCAGGTGACCGTCAGCGACCTGCTGCACGGCATCATCATCCAGTCCGGCAACGACGCTTCGGTCGCCCTGGCCGAGCACATCGCCGGCAGCGAAGACGCCTTCGCCGACATGATGAACAAGACCGCTGCCGACCTGGGCATGGCCAACAGCCACTTCATGAACCCGACCGGCCTGCCGCACCCGGATCATTACTCGTCGGCCCACGACATGGCTACCCTGGCCCGTGCGATCATCAACGTCGACCCGGCCCACTACGCCATCTACTCGCAGAAAGAGTTCTTCTGGAACAACATCAAGCAGCCAAACCGCAACCTGCTGCTGTGGCGTGACAAGACCGTCGACGGCCTGAAGACCGGCCACACCGACGAAGCCGGCTACTGCATGGTGGCTTCGGCCGTTCGCGATGGCCAGCGCCTGATCGCCGTGGTGTTCGGCACCAACAGCGAGCAGTCGCGTGCTGCCGAGACCCAGAAGCTGCTGACCTATGGCTTCCGCTTCTTCGAAACCCAGACCTTCTACCAGAAGGGCACCGAGCTGACCAAGTCGCCGGTCTGGAAGGGCGTCACCGGCGAAGTGAAGGCGGGCCTGGCCAACGACCTGACGCTGACTATGCCTAAAGGCCAATTGAAGCGCCTGCAAGCTTCGATGACCATGAACCCGCAGCTCACCGCGCCAATCGCCAAAGGTGACGTGATCGGCAAAGTGGAAGTCAAACTGGACGAGAAAGTGGTTCACAGCGCCGACCTGATCGCCCTCGATGGCGTCGAGGAAGGTGGTTTCTTCCGCCGTATGTGGGATAGCATCCGCCTATTCTTCTACGGGTTGTTCAACTGATACGTGACCTGCATGCCCCCGCGTATGCCGCGGGGGCGTTGTTGTTGCCACGGCTTACGAGGCCGTTTCCGCCATGAGCGAACCAGACGTCAAGTCGCACAAGATCGAGTTCCCCTGCGACGATTACCCGATCAAGGTCATCGGTGACACCGTTGTCGGCTTCAAGGACACGGTGATCGAGATCCTCAGCAAGCACGCCAAGGTCGACCTTTCCACGCTGGCCGAGCGCCAGAGCAAGGAAGGCAAGTACACCACCGTGCAATTGCACATCGTTGCCGAAAGCGAGAACCAGTTGCACGATATCAACAGCGCCCTGCGCGCTACCGGCATCGTGAAAATGGTGCTCTGATGTCCGCCTGCCTCGGTTTTCGCGAGCTTGGCCTGCAGCCCTACGAACCGGTGCTGGAGGCCATGCGTCGCTTCACCGAGCAGCGCAGCCCGGACAGCCAGGATGAAGTCTGGCTGGTCGAGCACCCCGCGGTCTTCACCCAGGGCCAGGCCGGCAAGGCCGAGCACCTGCTGGTGCCGGGTGATATCCCGGTGGTGCAGACCGACCGCGGTGGCCAGGTAACCTACCATGGCCCCGGGCAGCTGGTGGCCTACCTGCTGCTGGATGTGCGCCGGCTGGGCTTTGGTGTGCGTGAGCTGGTCAGCCGTATCGAGCAGACCCTCATCGACCTGCTCGCCAGCTACGATGTCCAGGCAGCGGCCAAGCCCGATGCCCCGGGCGTCTATGTCGATGGAGCGAAAATCGCTTCCCTCGGCCTGCGAATCCGCAACGGCCGTTCGTTCCACGGCCTTGCCCTGAACGTGGACATGGACCTTGCGCCATTCCGCCGAATCAACCCCTGCGGCTATGCGGGGCTGGCGATGACCCAGCTGCGCGACCTGGCAGGTCCGATCGAACTCGACGAGGTCAGGACAAGGCTGCGCGGACAGCTGGTCAAGCACCTCGACTACGCTGAGCAGACGACCCTCACGGGCGGAATCGACTGAATATGACAACTGTGCAAGAAGCCGTGCCGAACCTGATACCTACCCAGGAAGCCACCTCGCGCCCAGCGCCGAAGAAGGTGGAAACCGGGGTCAAGCTGCGTGGTGCCGAAAAGGTGGCGCGCATCCCGGTGAAAATCATCCCTACCGACGAGCTGCCGAAAAAGCCCGACTGGATTCGCGTGCGTATCCCGGTGTCGCCCGAGGTAGACCGCATCAAGCAGCTGCTGCGCAAGCACAAGCTGCACAGTGTGTGCGAAGAGGCTTCCTGCCCGAACCTGGGCGAGTGCTTCTCCGGCGGCACAGCCACCTTCATGATCATGGGTGACATCTGCACCCGTCGTTGCCCGTTCTGCGACGTTGGTCATGGCCGGCCGAAACCGCTGGATCTGGACGAGCCGAAGAACCTGGCCATCGCCATCGCCGACCTGCGCCTGAAGTACGTGGTAATCACCTCGGTGGACCGCGACGACCTGCGTGACGGTGGTGCCCAGCACTTCGCCGATTGCATCCGCGAAATTCGCGCGCTGTCGCCGGGCGTGCAGCTGGAAACCCTGGTGCCGGACTACCGTGGGCGCATGGATATTGCCCTGGAGATCACCGCGCAAGAGCCGCCGGATGTGTTCAACCACAACCTCGAGACCGTACCGCGCCTGTACAAGGCCGCGCGCCCGGGTTCGGATTACGACTGGTCGCTGGACCTGCTGCAGAAGTTCAAGCAGCTGGTGCCGCACGTACCGACCAAATCGGGCCTGATGCTGGGCCTGGGCGAGACCGACGAGGAAGTGATCGAGGTGATGCACCGCATGCGCGAGCATGATATCGACATGCTCACCCTCGGCCAGTACCTGCAGCCGTCGCGCAGCCACCTGCCGGTGCAGCGTTTCGTCCACCCGGACACCTTCGCCTGGTTCGCCGAGGAAGGTTACAAGATGGGCTTCAAGAACGTCGCTTCCGGTCCGCTGGTGCGTTCCTCGTACCACGCTGACCAGCAGGCTCACGAAGCCAAGATCAAGCTCTGAGCCAAGACTGGAGCCATGCATGCCGATGCGCGCCGAAGGGCGGCATCGGCATTTTTGTTTGTGCCACACGCGCTGCAAGGAGCCGCGATGAATTGCGCCGAAACCTTCAAACCCAGCCTGCCAGCCGCGCTGCCGCGTAATGCCTGTTTTGCCATTGTCGCCCCGGCGGGCGCGGCGCGGCTGGATACGCACAAGGTCAACCAGTGGTTCGTTGATCGAGGTTACAGTTGCCGCATCTACCCGGGTGCCCTTCAGGCCCAGGGCTACCTGGCGGGGCCGGACCAGCAGCGTTTGCAGGACCTGCATGATGCCTTTGCCGACCCGGCCATCGACGCCATTCTGTGCATGCGTGGGGGGTACGGCAGCATGCGCCTGCTCGACCAGCTCGATTTCGAGCTGATCCGGTGCAACCCCAAGCCGCTGATCGGTTACAGCGACATCACCGCGCTGCACACGGCGATCTACCGGCATACCGGGCTGGTCACCTTCCATGGAGGGATGCTCAATGCCGACCTGCTGGGGGCCAAGTTGCCACCGACCGAAACTTCGTTGCTGGCGCAACTGGGTGGGCATGTGCGGGCAGGTGAGCAGATCGTGCACCCTGCTGACTTCGCCTTGAGCAGCCTGCTGCATGGGGCTGCCAGCGGGCCGCTGCTGGGCGGCAACCTGTCGATGCTGGGGGCGACCCTGGGGACGATTGCCGAGCTGGATACGCAGGGCTGCATCCTGTTCATCGAGGACGTCAACGAGCCGCTGTACCGGGTGGACCGCTTGCTCACCCAGTTGCGCCTGGCGGGCAAGCTGGAGGGGGTGAAGGGTGTGCTGGTGGGGGACTTTGCCGGTATTACCACTGCGGCGCTGACGCCCTTGCTGGAGGATATCTTCGCGCCGCTGGGTGTGCCGGTACTGGCCGGGTGGCGCAGTGGGCATTGTGACCCGAATGTGTGCTTGCCCTTGGGGGCTCGGGTCAGGCTGGACAGTGTTCGGCAGACACTGATGCTGGAGCAGGATCTTTTCCAGGCTTGAGATTGTCGGGGCTGCCTTGCAGCCCATCGCGACACGAGGCCGCTTCTACAGGAGAAGTGCTATCGCTTGTGGGAGCGGCCTTGTGTCGCGAAAGGGGCGCAACGCGCCCCCAGAATCCCACTATTTGCGCAGGCTCTCGAGCAGCTTGTGGGTCGGATACCCATCCGCCGGCCAGCCCAGCCCCTGCTGGGCATTGCGGATCGCCTTGCGGGTATTGGCACCAATGATGCCATCGGCATTGCCGGCTTCGTGCCCGTTGCTGTTCAGCAGGTTCTGCAGCTCCATGCGCTCGCTGCGGCTGAGCGGCAGGTCGTCTTTCGGCCAGCTGCCGGCAATGAAGCCCCAGCCCGTGAAGCGATCACCCAGCAGGCTTACCGCCAGCGCGTAGGACGACGAGTTGTTGTACTTGAGGATGGCGCGGAAGTTGTCCAGCACCAGGAACGCTGGGCCACGCGCGCCCGCTGGCAGCAGCAGGGCGGCAGACAGCTGGTTGCTACCCACGGGCAACTGGGTACCGGCAGGCAGTTTCACGCCCATTGCCAGCCACTCGCTCACCGGCTTGCGCAGCGCACCATCGGCCTGCCAGTAATCGAAGCCAGGGGGCACCTGTACCTCGAAGCCCCACGGCTGACCACGTTTCCAGCCCGAGCTCTGCAGGTAGTGCGCGGTCGAGGCCAGGGCGTCTGCCGTGCTGTTCCAGATGTCGCGGCGGCCATCGCCGTCGAAGTCCACGGCATGGGTGTTGTAGGTGGTCGGGATGAACTGGGTCTGGCCCATGGCGCCGGCCCACGAGCCGCGCATGGCTTCAGGCTGGATGTCGCCATGCTGGATGATCTGCAGCGCGGCGATCAACTGGTCCTGGGCGAACTGCGGGCGGCGGCCTTCGTAGGCCAGGGTAGCCAGCGAGCGGATCACCGACTTGTTGCCCTGGAACTGGCCGAAGTTGCTTTCCATGCCCCATATCGCGACCAGCACCTGGCGATCGACGCCATAGCGTTGCTCGATGCGGGTCAGCAGTTCGGCGTTCTGCTCCAGCAGTTTCTTGCCGTTGCGTACACGCAGGGGCGACAGGGCGCCTTCGAGGTATTCCCATACCGGGCGGGTGAACTCCGGCTGGCTGCGATCGGCCTTGATCACGTCCATGTCAGGGGTGATGCCGAGGAAGGCGCGGTCGAAGGTGTCCTGCGAAATGCCGGCTTGCAGGGCTTGCTGGCGGAAGCCCGCCTGCCATTGCGCGAAGGTTTGCAGAGGCTGGATTTCAGTGCTGCTGTCGGGCGTCGTGCCGGGCAGGGTCACCACCGGGGCGGGCTGGGCGGGGGCCAGCGGCAGGGCATCGGCAGCGGTGGGCTTTTCTGCGCAAGCCACGAGCAGGATGAAACTGGAGGCCGCGATCAGCTGACGGGTTTTCCAGCGGGGGAGAAGACTGAGAAGCATGCACAGATCCAGAATTGCAGGTCAGGTGACGACCATACCATGCCTGCGCTTTCGATGCTTTCATGCTGCCAAAAAGTAGGAAGCCTCCCAATCTCTCGATTGGAAGGCTTCGCGGCGGTAGCTGCCTTTGCCCTTGTTCGGTCGTTCCTGGCGGCAGCGGAACAGCGGTTGGGCGATGATTGACTTGGCCTTGTTGGGGCCGTGCTTTTTCGGCTTCTTGCTCATGGCGGGGTTCCCGGGTTGGGTGGGTTCGGGCGCACTGTAGGGCTTGGGGCAGGGTGGGGCCAATTGATTGTGTTTATGGTCCAGATGTTGGGGGCATTGCAGCCCTGTGGGAGCGGGCGTGCCCGCGAACACCGGCGAAGCCGGTGCCATCCACCGCGTCGCCTGCTTCGCGGGCATGCCCGCTCCCACAGCGGCCCCAATTACTCGGGGGGTAGCGCCAGGCGCTGGCCGGCCATCAGCAGCGACAAGCGCGCCAGGCCAGTCCAGGGCGAGCCCTCGGCCTGGCCCTTGATCTGTGCATCGATACGCTGGGCATCTTGCAGCAACTGCGCCCAGCGCTGCGCCGAGAGGCGCTGAAGGGCCTTGCTGACCAGTGGCCTGCGTTTGTCCCAGACCGGCGGGCGGGCCTGGCTGAAGGCCTTGTCCAGCGGTACGCCCTGGCTGAACTGCTGGGCCAGCCCGGCCAGCTGACGCAACTCACGGGCCAGGGCCCAGAGGATCACCGGTGGCTCCACGCCTTCACCGCGCAAGCCATCGAGCATGCGCAGGGCATGCGCGGCCTCGCCATTGAGAATGGCATCTACCAGGCCGAAGACATCGAAGCGGGCGCTATCGGCGACAGCGGCCTGCACGGTCTCCACGGTGATCTGGTTGCCCTCGGCGAGCAGCTTGAGCTTTTCGATTTCCTGCGCGGCAGCCAGCAGGTTGCCTTCCACGCGGGCGGCGATCAGGTCGACGGCGTCTCGCTGTGCCGACAGGCCGGCCTGCTGCAGGCGCTGATTGATCCACTGCGGCAGCTGGTGCACATCCACCGGCCAGATCTGGATGAACTGGCAGTGGGCACCTTCGATCAGGGCCTTGCCCCACTTGGTCTTCTGCGCGCTGCCGTCGAGCTTGGGCAGGCTGATCAGCAGCAGGGTGTCTTCGGCGGGGTTGGCGCAGTATTCCATCAGCGCCGCAGCGCCTTTGTCACCGGGCTTGCCCGAGGGCAGGCGCAATTCCAGCAGGCGGCGCTGGGCGAACAGGGACAGGCTGGCGCCGGCCTGGAGCAGGGTGCCCCAGTCGAAGTTGGCGTCGGCACTGAATACCTGGCGTTCGTCAAAGCCCTGCTGGCGTGCGGCGTTGCGGATGGCGTCGGCGGCTTCCTGGGACAGCAGCGGGTCGTCGCCGCTGACCACGTAGACTGGTGCCAGGGCGCCTTGCAGGTGCTTGTTGAGTTGGGCGGGGGCGAGCTTCATGGGGGACAGGCGGGGTACCCGAAGGTACCCCGCTCGGGCTTAGTTGCCCGGTACTTCCAATGGCGACTGCTGAGGCGTTTCGGCCTGCTGGCGGCGTGCGGCCTCCAGCGCAGCGGCTTCGGCCTTGGCACGCTCGTCGGCTTGACGTTGCAGCTCGTCCAGCTGGGACGGGGTCAGCATCTGCAGGCGAACGACCATGGCGTTGACCAGGTCGCGACGCATTTCTTCACGGGCGCGGTTGGCCTCCTGCTCGGAGCCGGTGATGTTCGAGCCGTCACGCACGTAGATCTTGCGTACTTCCAGCTTGTCGCTCATCAGCTCCAGGTTGTTCAGGCCCTGGATGCTGTAGTTCAGCACGGTGGTCAGCTCGTACTCGGCGGTACGGTTGCCACTGTTGTAGGTCGCCGAGCGCTCGCGCTCCTGCTCGTTGGTCAGCACCAGACGGTACGGTGCGCCAGCGTGCACGTTGACGCCGCTACGCTGCAGTACTTCACGCAGCTGAAGCACGGTCGGGCCGTAGGCGTTGCGGGCGCTGACGTCCATTTCCTTCACGCTAAGCTCGGTAGAACCGGTGCCGCGCAGCTGGAAACCGCAGGCGCTGAGCATGACCGCCAGGCCGATTACCAGCAAATTGCGTTTGATCATGTTGTTGCTCCCTTGTGGGCCTGTTCCGCCCGCCCGCAGTGGCTGCGGGCGGGCGTTGCCATCAGTTGGCGACGATGTTGACCAGCTTGCCCGGTACCACGATGACCTTGCGGATGGTCAGGCCATCGATGAAGCGCAGGACGTTCTCGTTGCTGCGCGCGGCGGCTTCGATTTCTTCGCGGCTGGCGGCGGCCGGCATCTCGACCTGGCCACGCAGCTTGCCGTTGACCTGCACCACCAGGGTGACGGTGTCCTGTACCAGGGCTGCCTCGTCGACGGCTGGCCAGCTGGCGTCGATGACGGCCTGCTGGTGGCCCAGCTGTTGCCACAGCTCGTGGGAGATGTGCGGGGTGATCGGTGCCAGCAGCAGGGTGACGGCCTCGAGGCCTTCCTGCAGCAGGGCGCGGTCCTGTTCAGTGGCCTGCGGGGCCTTTTCCAGCACGTTCATCACGGTCATCACCTGGGCGATGGCGGTGTTGAACTTGTGGAACTGGCCGACGTCGGTGCTGGCCTGCTTGATGGCAGCGTGGATGGCGCGGCGGATGACCTTCTGCGCGTCGTCCAGGGCGGCGACATCCAGCTTGCCCGGCAGGCCCTGGGCCACATGGGCCTGGGCCAGGCGCCAGACGCGGCGCAGGAAGCGGCTGGCACCTTCGACGCCGGAGTCGGACCATTCCAGGCTCATGTCGGGCGGCGAGGCGAACATCATGAACAGGCGGCAGGTGTCGGCGCCGTACTGGTCGATCATCGATTGCGGGTCGACGCCGTTGTTCTTCGACTTCGACATCTTTTCGGTGCCACCGATTTCCACCGGCAGGCCGTCGGTCTTCAGGCGGGCGCCAATGATCTTGGCCTTGGCATCGCGCTCGACCTCGACATCGGCCGGGTTGAACCAGTCCTTGCCGCCGTTGCTGGCCACACGGTAGTAGGTCTCGGCGACCACCATGCCCTGGGTCAGCAGGTTCTTGAACGGTTCGTTCGAGGTAACCAGGCCTTCGTCACGCATCAGCTTGTGGAAGAAGCGCGCGTACAACAGGTGCAGGATGGCGTGTTCGATACCGCCGATGTACTGGTCGACCGGCAGCCAGTGGTTGGCCGCTTTCGGGTCGACCATGCCACCTTCGTAGTTCGGCGAGGCGTAGCGGGCGAAGTACCAGGACGACTCGACGAAAGTGTCCATGGTGTCGGTTTCGCGCTTGGCCGCGGTGCCGCATTTCGGGCAGCTGCACTCGTAGAATTCAGGCATGCGCGCCAGCGGCGAACCGGCACCGTCCGGCACCACGTTCTCAGGCAGGGTGACCGGCAACTGGTCTTCCGGCACCGGTACGTCGCCGCAGGACGGGCAGTGGATGATCGGGATCGGGCAGCCCCAGTAGCGCTGGCGGCTGATACCCCAGTCGCGCAGGCGGAACTGGGTACGCGAATTGCCCAGCTCCTTGCGGATCAGGGCGGCTTCGATGGCGTCGAAGGCACCGGCGAAGTCCAGGCCGTCGAACTCGCCGGAGTTGATCAGTTGGCCGTGCTCGCCATAGGCGGCCAGCCACTCGCTGCCGACTTCATCGCCAGCGCTGGTGCGCACCACGGCCTTGACCGGCAGGTTGTACTTGTGGGCGAACTCGAAGTCGCGCTCGTCGTGGGCGGGCACGGCCATTACGGCGCCATCGCCGTAGTGCATCAGCACGTAGTTGGCGACCCACACCGGCAGCTTCTCGCCGGTCAGCGGGTGCTCGACCAGCAGGGAAGTGGCCATGCCCTTCTTCTCCTGGGTGGCCATGTCGGCTTCGGCAACGCTGCCGCTCTTGCACTCGTCGATGAACGCCTGCAGCGCCGGGTTGCCCTGGGCGGCCTGAGTGGCCAGCGGGTGCTCGGCGGCGACGGCGACGTAGGTGGCGCCCATCAGCGTGTCGGGACGGGTGGTGAAGACCTTGAGGGTGCCTTCGTGGCCGATGCTGGCCAGGTCGTACGGGAACTGCACTTCCATGCCGCGCGACTTGCCGATCCAGTTGCGCTGCATGGTCTTGACCTGCTCAGGCCAGCCCGGCAGCTCGTCGAGGCTTTCCAGCAGCTCGTCGGCGTAGTCGGTAATGCGGAAGTAGTACATCGGGATTTCGCGCTTCTCGATCAGCGCGCCCGAACGCCAGCCACGGCCGTCGATGACCTGCTCGTTGGCCAGTACGGTCTGGTCCGCCGGGTCCCAGTTCACGGTACCGTTCTTGCGGTAGATGATGCCTTTCTCGAACAGGCGGGTGAACAGCCACTGCTCCCAACGGTAGTAGTCGGGCTTGCAGGTGGTGACTTCACGTGCCCAGTCGATGGCCAGGCCCAGGCTCTTGAGCTGGGTCTTCATGTAGTCGATGTTTTCGTACGTCCACTTGGCCGGGGCGACGTTGTTCTTCATCGCCGCGTTTTCCGCGGGCATGCCGAAAGCGTCCCAGCCCATCGGCTGCAGGACGTTCTTGCCCAGCATGCGCTGGTAGCGGGCAATCACGTCACCGATGGTGTAGTTGCGCACGTGGCCCATGTGTAGCTTGCCGCTCGGGTACGGGAACATCGACAGGCAGTAGTAGGTGTCCTTGCCTGGCTGCTCGGTAACAGCGAACGATTGTTGCTCGTCCCAGAAGTTCTGGGCGGCGGCTTCGATATCACGGGGCGTGTATTGTTCGTGCATGGCTACTTTTTGCTGAGAGAGAAGAGACCTTGTTCCAGGCAGCGGAACCTCGCTGCGACCGGCACTCCGGTGTCGTTTAGAGTGAACGCCGTAGCATACAGCAGCGCTGCGCATCGTGGGAAACCTTCGTTGCGAATGCCCGCTGGTCGCGGCACACGGCTGCTTTTTGCAACGACGCTAAGCTCAGGTGTGGGGGGAGATGTTCTTATCTTCAATGAGGTGAACGGATGGGAGAGACGCAGCTACCCGTAATCAAACCGGAGCTATACGAACGCCTGATCGACCGGCTTGGCCTGGCGCTGGAAGTGGCCAGGACCTCGGTGCGATTGCGCGACGAAATGCCAGCCGAGCTGGAGTTGCGTGGCCTGAGCCACGCAGAGTTCGAACTGATCAAGGCCTACCTGGATTCCCTTCCGGAGCGCCACCATGCCTGTGTCGGCAGTTACCCACAAGCGGAGCCGACATCGGCCAGGATCATCTGGCTCAAGGACAAGAAACGCCCCGCCAGCACGGCGAGATCCAGGACGCTGCCACACCGCTAGCCGTTCAGGACGCCAGGCGCAGGCTATCGCGCGCCGGTTCTTCAAAATTTGCACAGCTCACGATCGGCGCCGGCCGCACCCTTGTTGACCGGCGTCGATCCTTCTAGGCTGCACGCCTGCCAAGGAGGTGTGGCCAATGCCGATCCGATTCTTCGTCAAACAATGGTTGATGCCGCCAGGTGTCCTGTTCCTGCTGCTGCTTGTGGCGTGGTGGCTGCGCCGCCGCCGGCCCAGGCTGGCAGCGCTGTGCTTTGCCGTGGGCCTTGGTGGCCTGTGGTTGATGAGCCTGCCGCTGGTGGTGCAGGAAACCGCCCGTGTGCTGGAGACGGAAGCGCCGCTGGCGGTAAGCGATTGGGCCGGCCTGGCAAGCCGGGCGGATGCCATCGTGGTACTGGGCGCCGGGCGTGAGCGGGGTGACCCGGCCTGGGGTGGCGGTGACCAGCCCACTGCCACGGCACTGGAGCGCATGCGCTTTGCCGCGCGGCTGGCCAAGGCTTCCGGCTTGCCGGTGCTGACCAGCGGCGGCTTGCACTATGGCACGCCGCCGAGCGAGGCGCGGTTGATGGCCGATCGCCTGCGTGAAGATTTCGGCGTCGAGGTGAAGTGGCAGGAAGAGGGCAGCCGCACGACCTGGGAGAATGCCCGGCTTACGGCCAAGGTGCTGCAGCCGTTGGGGATTCGCCGGGTGGTCGTGGTGACCCAGGCCTGGCACATGCAGCGCTCACGCTGGAGCTTCGAGCAGGCGGGGTTCGAGGTGGTGCCGGCGCCGGTCGGGTTCCTCGGGCGCGATCATGCACGGCCGTTTGGCGGGTTGCTGCCGGAGAGCCGGGCGATGTGGCAGAGCGGGCAATTGCTCAATGAAGTGGCGGGGTTGGTGGGGTATCGGCTGCTTTATTGAGCCTTGTGTTGCCTGTACCGGCCTNNAACCCGCTCCCACAGGATTCCCGCAGGCGTCGAGAATGGTGGAGGACCTGTGGGAGCGGGTTTACCCGCGAAGAGGCCGGTACAGGCGGCATCATCAGACGGTCTTGGCAATGCGTCCGGCCAGCAATGCCCAACCCAGCAACAGCGCACAGACAATCGCCAGCGGCCACGAACGCCATTGCAGGTAAGGCGTCAGGTTCTGCATCGGCACCACCTCACCATACAACACCGCCTGCTGGAACTGCGGTACCTGCGTGGTAATGCGGCCAAACGGGTCGATCAGCGCAGTCACGCCATTGTTGGTGGCGCGGATCATCCAGCGACCGGCTTCCAGCGCGCGCATCTGTGCCATCTGCAGGTGCTGCAACGGGCCGATCGATGTGCCGAACCAGGTGTCGTTGCTGATGGTCAGCAGCAGGTCGCTGCGGGCCGCCAGGCCAGCGGCGAACTCGGGGTAGACCACTTCGTAGCAGATGTACGGCGCAATCTGGTAGCCCTTGGCCTGCAGCAGCGGCTGATCTTCCGGCCCGCGAGCGAAGTCCGACATGGGCAGGTTGAAGAACTCGATAGCGCCACGCAGCATGTCCTGTAGCGGCACATACTCGCCAAACGGCACCAGCTTCTGCTTGAGGTAGGTGCCATCGCCTTCACCGGTAACGGTGATACCGTTGTAGTAGCGGCGCTGGTGGTGCACCACTTCACGCACCGGCACGCCGGTGATCAGCGCCGAATGCCGTTCGGCGGCGAACCGGCCCATCACGTCGATATAGCCCTGGGCCTGGTCCTTGAGCACCGGCACCGCGGTTTCCGGCCACACCAGCAGGTCTACCGGCCTGGAGCTGAAGCTCAGGTCACGGTACAGCGCCAGTTGTGCGTCGATGTGCGCCGGGTCCCATTTCAGGTCCTGGGCGACGTTGCCCTGGATGGCCGCCACTTTCAGCGGGTCGCCCGCCGGCTTGGTCCAAGCATGGCCCTTGAGCACCAGGCCCAGCACCCATGGGGCCAGCAACAGCAGGCAGCCCACCGCCAGGAACGAGGGGCGGGCGCGCAGGCGGTGCAGGTTGCACAGCAGGGCGGCGGTCAGGGCCAGGGCGAAGGAAATCAGCCACACGCCGCCCAGCGGCGCCAGGCCGGCCAGCGGGCCGTCCAGCTGGCTGTAGCCGGCGTAGAGCCAGGGGAAACCGGTCAGGAACCAGCCGCGGAAGGCCTCTTGCAGCAGCCACAGGGCGGCGAAGCACAGGGCGTCGGCCAGCGGTGCTTCGCTGCGCCGCAACCAGCGGGCCCACAGCCAGGTGGGCAGGGCGAAGAACCAGGCCAGGGCGGCGAAGAACGCCAGCAGCAGCAGGATCGCCAGCAGCGGCGAGGCGCCGCCGTAGGTGTTCATGCTGACGTAGATCCACCAGGTGCCGGCGCCGTACAGGCCGAAGCCGAACCACCAGCCACGCCACATGGCCTGGAGCGGGCTGAGCTCGCGCAGGCCAAGGTAGAGCAGGGCGATGGACAACACGGCCAATGGCCAGATGTCGAACGGCGCCAGGGCCAGCAGAGTGGAGGCGCCGGCCGCCAGGGCCAGCAGGTTACCGGGCCAGCCGGGGCGGGTGATCCAACGCATGTTTGTCCTTAACGGGTGATCGGTGTCAGGCGCAGCAAGTGTATCCGCCGGCTGTCGGCATTGAGAATACGGAACTTGTAAGGGCCGATCTCGGTGGTTTCGTTGCGCTTGGGCAGGTGACCGAAGGCGCTCATCACCAGGCCGCCGACCGTATCGAACTCGTCATCGGAGAATTCGCTGTCGAAGAACTCGTTGAAGTTCTCGATCGGGGTAAGTGCCTTGACCAGGAAGTCACCGCTGGGCAGCGGCTTGATGTAGCTGTCTTCCTCGACGTCGTGCTCGTCTTCGATGTCACCGACGATCTGCTCCAGCACGTCTTCGATGGTGACCAGGCCGGCCACGCCGCCGTACTCGTCAATGACGATGGCCATGTGGTTATGGTTGGCGCGGAACTCGCGCAGCAGCACGTTCAGTCGCTTGGACTCGGGCACGAACGTGGCCGGGCGCAGCAGGTCCTTGATGTTGAAGCTGTCGCCGTTCTCCTTGAGGATCAGCGGCAGCAGGTCTTTGGCGAGCAGGATCCCGAGCACATCGTCGTGGCTTTCGCCGATCACCGGGTAGCGCGAGTGCGCGGCGTCGATCACCGCCGGCAGGAACTCGCGCGGCGACTGGCTGGCCTTGATGCTGATCATCTGCGAACGCGGCACCATGATGTCGCGAACCTGCAGGTCAGCCACCTGGATGGCGCCTTCGACGATGGTCAGCGCTTCGCTGTCCAGCAGTTTGTTCTGATGGGCTTCGCGCAGCAGCTCCAGGAGTTGCTGGCGGTTTTTCGGCTCATGGGCAAAAGCCTGGGTCAGTTTACCCAGCCAGGACTTCTGCCCGTTGCTCGATCGATCTTCGCTCATGGCGGTTCTCGTGATCCTTCGTGTATCAGTGTGTGAGGGTGTCGGTTTCATCGTCGGCGTACGGGTCGGGGTGACCCAGTTCTGCCAGCAATTCCCGTTCCAGGCCTTCCATTTCCTCGGCTTCCTCATCCTCGATGTGGTCGTAGCCGAGCAGGTGCAGGCAGCCGTGGATGACCAGGTGCGCCCAGTGCGCTTCCAGCGACTTGCCTTGTTCGGCGGCTTCGCGCTCGACCACCGGTACGCAGATCACCAGGTCGCCCAGCAGCGGGATATCGAGCAGGTCATCGGGTACGTCGGCCGGGAACGACAGCACATTGGTCGCGTAGTCCTTGTGCCGGTAGGTGTGGTTCAGCTCGCGGCCTTCGGCTTCGTCGACCAGGCGAATGGTCATTTCCGAGTCGGCGCTGCGCTGGCGCAGGGCCAGTTCGCACCAGCGGCGGAAGGCGGTGTCATCCGGGGCGGCAGCATCCGTGGCCCGTTGAATATCGAGTTCAAGCATCTTTGCCGGGCGCCTCGGGCTTGGCCTGGCGAGCATCGAAGCGGTCGTAGGCCTCGACAATGCGCTGCACCAGTGGGTGACGAACCACATCTTTGGGTTGGAAATGGGTGAAACTGATCCCCGGAACGTCCTTCAGCACCTCGATGACGTGCGCCAGGCCCGACTTGGTGCCACGGGGCAGGTCGACCTGGGTGATGTCACCGGTGATGACTGCGGTGGAGCCGAAACCGATGCGGGTGAGGAACATCTTCATCTGTTCCAGCGTGGTGTTCTGGCTTTCGTCGAGGATGATGAAGCTGTTGTTCAGCGTGCGGCCACGCATGTAGGCCAGCGGGGCGATCTCGATCACCTGGCGCTCGATCAGCTTGGCCACGTGTTCGAAGCCGAGCATTTCGTACAGGGCGTCGTACAGCGGGCGCAGGTACGGGTCGATCTTCTGGGCCAGGTCGCCGGGCAGGAAGCCGAGCTTTTCGCCCGCCTCGACCGCCGGGCGCACCAGCAGGATACGGCGCACCTGTTCGCGCTCCAGCGCGTCCACGGCGCAGGCCACGGCCAGGTAGGTCTTGCCGGTACCGGCCGGGCCGATGCCGAAGTTGATGTCGTTGGCCAGGATTTCCTTGACGTAGCGTTGCTGGTTGACCCCGCGCGGGCGGATGTTGCCCTTGCGCGTGCGCAGCGACACGCTGACCTCGTTGACGGCCGGGTTGTCGATGTTCTCGACGGTCGATTCCTGCAGGTACAGGTGCACGGTTTCCGGCGACAGGTCGCTGGCCTTGGTCTCGCGGTAGAGACGGCGCAGCAGCTGTTCGGCAGCGGAGGTGGTCTTGGGTTCGCCGATCAGCTCGAACTGATTGCCGCGGTTGCGGATCTCGATGGCCAGGCGCTGTTCGATCAGGCGCAGGTGCTCGTCGAACTGGCCGCACAAGTTGGCGAAACGGTGGGCCTCGAAAGGTTCGAGGATGAAACGATGGGGTTCTATGGGTGCGTTCAAGGTCGTTTTTAGCCGCTCGACGGCAATGGATGTGAACTCAAGAATAACCCTTGAATGGCAGTGGCGAAAGCACTGAAACGTTCAACGGTATGTACTGCCTGTTTCGGCCTCTTCGCGGGTAAACCCGCTGCCACAGGGATTGCACTGTTCCTGAGGGCTGCGCAGAACCTGTGGGAGCGGGTTTACCCGCGAAGGGGCCGGCACTGCTATGATGCCCGCCTTTTCTTACGCATGTGTTTATCCTGCCGAACATGAGCAAACGCGAACCTGCCATCTATAAAGTGATCTTCCTCAACCAGGGGCAGGTCTTCGAGATATATGCCAAGCAGATCTACCAGAGCGACCTGTGGGGTTTCCTGGAAATCGAGGAGTTCGTGTTCGGCGAGCGCTCGCAGTTGCTGGTGGACCCGAGCGAGGAGAAGCTCAAGAGCCAGTTCGAGGGGGTGATCCGCAGTTTCGTGCCGATGCACTCGATCGTACGCATCGACGAGGTGGAGCGCCTGGGCACGGCCAAGATCAGCGAAGCCAAGGGCGGCGGCAACGTGATGCCGTTCCCCATGCCGATGCCGGAAAAGTAAGCCTCAGGGGAGTGGCGAGAACGGCGTGCGCCCTTCGGCGTTCTGCAGCTCCAGCAGGTACTTGCGGAAGATCTGGCCGAGCACCTGGGTGGCATGCTCCAGCTCGTCGCGGGGCATTTGCTCGGTCACTTCGTCGGCCATGTCCAGCGCATCTTCGGCGCCGTTGACCGCGGCCATCTTCAGCAGGATGTAGGCCTGCACGTTGTTGGCCTTGACCCCTTCGCCACGGAAGAACATGGCGCCCAGGCGGTACTGCGCCTCGGCATGGCCTTGCAGCGAGGCCTTTTCGAACCAGTTCAGGGCTTTGTTCAGGTTTTTCGGTGTTTGCGTGTAGTAGTACTCGCCCAGTTCGAATTGTGCCTGGGCATCCCCCGTCGTTGCCGTCTGCTCGCAAGCCTTGAGGGCGTTTGCCAGGTCTTCAGGCTGGACATTCAAGGTGCAGCGGCCCGTCGCCGGAATCAGCAACGAGTTACCGCCCTCCGCCAGGGCCAGCAGGGGCTGAAGAAGCAACAGGCAGCCCAGGGTCAGGGCGCGGCCGGTGCGGTTCATGGGGATCGACTTACCTCTGCAAAGCTGCGGCCAATGTCTCTGGTGGCACATTATGGGATAAGCGGCGCCAACCTTACAAAGTTTTACTCGATTTTCTGCTTGGTTGGGGAAGTCAGCTGATTGTGCATGGGTATTTATTGCCTGTGCCGGCCTCTTCGCGGGTGAACCCGCTCCCACAGGGACCGCGCCGCTTTCAAGGGTTGCGCAGTCCCTGTGGGAGCGGGTTTACCCGCGAAAGGGCCGGTACAGACACAGCATTACTTCAGGGCTGCAAAAGCCTTTTCAGCCGCATCCAGGGTGATCTGCAGCTCCTTGTCGCCATGGGCGATGGAGGTGAAGCCCGCCTCGAACGCACTCGGTGCCAGGTACACGCCACCGTCGAGCATCAGGTGGAAGAAGCGCTTGAAGCGCTCGGCATCGCTGGCCATCACGTCGTCGAAGGTGACGATGTCGTCGGCGCCGCTGAAGTACAGGCCGAACATGGCACCAGCCTGGGTGGTGACGAACGGCACGCCAGCGGCATCGGCGCGCTGTTGCAGGCCGTCGAGCATGCGGCTGGTGTAGTCGGTCAGCTCGGCGTGGAAGCCCGGGCGGCTGATCAGCTTCAGGGTGGTCAGGCCGGCGGCCATGGCCAGCGGGTTGCCCGACAGGGTGCCAGCCTGGTAGACCGGGCCGAGCGGGGCGATGCAGCCCATGATTTCACGCTTGCCGCCGAAGCAGCCGACCGGCATGCCGCCACCGACGATCTTGCCGAAGGTCGACAGGTCCGGCTTGATGCCATAGTGGCCCTGGGCGCCGCCGAGCGAGACGCGGAAACCGGTCATCACTTCGTCGAAGATCAACACCACGCCGTGCTTGTCGCACTGCTCGCGCAGGCCTTCGAGGAAGCCTGGCGCCGGCGGTACGCAGTTCATGTTGCCGGCCACCGGCTCGACGATGATGCAGGCTACGGTCTGGCCGACTTCGGCGAGGGTTTTCTCGACGGCGGCGATGTCGTTGAACGGCAAGGTCAGGGTGTGCTTGGCGAAGTCCGCCGGCACACCGGCCGAGCTCGGCACGCCCTGGGTCAGCAGGCCGGAGCCGGCTTTTACCAGCAGGCTGTCGGAGTGGCCGTGGTAGCAGCCTTCGAACTTGATGATGGCGTCACGGCCGGTGTAGCCACGGGCCAGGCGGATGGCGCTCATGGTGGCCTCGGTGCCCGAGCTGACCATGCGCACCATCTCCATGGACGGCACCAGCGAGCAGACCAGGTCGGCCATTTCGGTTTCCATGGCGGTCGGTGCGCCATAGGACAGGCCGTGCTCCAGCTGCCTGCGTACCGAGTCCAGTACCTGCGGGTGGCCGTGGCCGAGGATCATCGGGCCCCAGGAGCCTACGTAGTCGACGTAGCGCTTGTCATCCTCGTCAACGACGTAGGCGCCTTCGGCATGCTTGAAGAACAGCGGCGTGCCGCCAACGCTCTTGAAAGCGCGGACCGGCGAGTTGACGCCACCGGGGATGTGCTTCTGGGCTTGGGCGAACAGGGCTTCGGAACGGGACATGGAAGGTTCTCTCGAATCAGGATGCGAACAAGGCATTGAAGGCGCGGGCGCGGCGGGTGACTTCCTGCGCGCTGTCGGCACCGAACAGGCCGTGGATCACCGCCAGCAGGTCGGCGCCATGGGCGACCAGCGGGGCGGCGTTGTCGAGGGTAATGCCGCCGATCACTGCAATCGGCAGCTTCATCCGGGCGCGAGCCTGCTCCAGCAGTTCGATGTTGGCAGCGGGGGCGCCGGGCTTGGTGACGGAGTTGAAGAAGCGGCCGAAGGCCACGTAGCTGGCACCTTCGCTGGCAGCCTGGGCAGCCAGTTCGAGGCTGGCGTGGCAGGTGGAGCCGATGATCGCCTGGCGGCCAAGCAGGGCGCGGGCCGGGGTCAGTGGGCCGTCGGTCTGGCCCAGGTGCACGCCGACGCCCAGGCGCGCGGCCAGTTCGGCATCGTCGTTGATGATCAGCTGGGTGCCGTAGCGCTCGCAGAGCTTCATCAGCCCTTCGGCCTCACGCAGGCGCCGTGCCGCGTCGTCACTTTTATCGCGGTACTGCAGCAGGCACACGCCGCCTTCCAGTGCCGCCTCGACATGGGACAGGAAACGGCCAGCGAGCAGCTGGCTGTCGGTGATGGCGTACAGACCGCGTAGCTTCATTGGAGGCCTCGTGTCAGGAGCAGAAATCCAGTGGCAGGCGGCGCGGCACGTACTGGCCCTTGCCCAGTTGCTCGGCGTCACGCAGGGTGCGCCAGGTGTAGTCCAGAGCGCTGCGCACGGCGCTCTCCAGCTGCTCGCCGAGGGCCAGGCGGCCGGCCAGGGCACTGGCCAGGGTGCAGCCCGAGCCGTGGTAGCTGCCCGGCAGGCGCTGGCAGGTCCAGGTGTGGCGCTGGCCATCGCGGCTGTACAGGCGGTTGTGAATTTCGTCTTCGTCGCCGTGACCGCCGGTAATCAGCAGGTGTCTACAGAACGGCAACAGTTTTTCGGCACACTCGTCGGCGGTGCCTTCGGGCAGTTCGGCCAGGATGCGGGCTTCGGGCAGGTTCGGCGTAGCGATGGTCGCCAGCGGCAGCAGGCGTTCGCGCAGGGCGTAGCCCACTTCGTCCTTGCCCAGGCGGCCACCACCACCTGCACGCAGTACCGGGTCGCAGACCAGCGGCAGGTGCGGGTGGTCGGCCAGCAGTTCGGCGACGGTGTCGACCATCTCGATCGAACCGAGCATGCCGAGCTTGACGGCGGCCACCGTGGCGTCGGCCAGCACGGCGTTGGCCTGGGCCAGCACCCACTCGCGGTCAAGCACGCGGAAGTCGGAAACGTTGACGGTATCCTGCACGGTCAGGGCGGTCACTGCGGGTGCGGCGTGACAGCCTTGGGCGATCAGGGCTTCGATATCTGCCTGCAGGCCGGCGCCGCCACTGGGGTCGTGGCCGGAGAGACAGAGGACAACGGGGCGGGAGCTGTAGGTATTCATGGTCGGCGAGCTTACCACCAATCCTGTTTGGGCGGATCGTCCGACAAACGCGTTTTACTGATCGAACGGTCAGAATTTTTTGTTTATTGCTCGTGAAAGTATTGATTTAGAGCCTTTTCTTTGGTTTTTGATATGGCCGATTGCCAGGTTGCGAAGCTATGCTAGAGTGCTCGGATAACTCTACTAACGGGTTCTGCCGGATCGTGTCGTCTCAAACGGATGGGAGGCAACCGCGACTCGACTGGACAGGCCATGCTGGGGCTGTATGCGCTATTTGCTGATTGTGCTTCTGGGCTTGCTGCCCATGGTGGCCGGAGCCGTCGATTTCGACGACGCTACCCGGCATCTTCCGCTTGGCAAGGCCATGCAGGTTTATGAAGACCTCGATGGCAGTGCCAGCATCACCCAGGTCAGTGCCCCTGGGTTCGCCGAGCACTTTCGCCCCCATCTCGAAGACGTGCTGAACGCCGGTTATTCCACCTCGGTGTTCTGGCTCAAGGTCGAGCTGCGTCCTGTCGCCGCGCCCGGCGCTGCCCCACGGCAATGGTTGCTGGAGCTGGCCTATCCACCGCTGGACCACCTGGAGCTGTACCTGCCCGACCGCAGTGGCAGTTACCGTCTGGCCCAGCGCACCGGTGACGCCTTGCCCTACGACAGCCGGCAGATCCGGCAGAACAACTACCTGTTCGAGTTGCAGCTGCCTCCTGGCCAGGTAACCACCGCCTACCTGCGCCTGCACAGCCAGGGCTCGGTGCAGGCGCCGCTGGCGCTGTGGTCCGCCGAGGCCTACATGGAGCAGCAGCCCACGCGCCTGTATGTGCTGGGGATGATCTACGGCGTGCTGCTGGTGATGCTGGTGTACAACCTGTTCATCTACCTCAGCGTGCGCGACGTCAGCTACCTCTACTACATCCTCTATATCGCTTCGTTCGGCTTTTACCAGGTGTCGGTGAATGGCGCCGGTGTGGCCTACTTCTGGCCGGACAGCCCCTGGTGGGCGAATGCCTCGACGCCGCTGTTCATTGGTGCCGCGGGCCTGTTCGGTTGCCAGTTCGCCCGGCATTTCCTGCAACTGGGCAGCATCAGCCGTGGTTTGGACCGGCTGCTGCAGCTGCTGATGCTGGGTGGCGCGCTGGTCATGGTGCTGGCGGTGAGCATGCCCTACGGCGTCGCCCTGCGCATGGCCACGGTGCTGGCGTTGCTGTTTACCGTGAGCATCTTCGCTGCCGGGCTGTACGCCTGGTGGCGTGGCTTGCGCGTGGCACGCTGGTTCATCATCGCCTGGACGGCGTTCCTGCTCGGTGGCCTGGTCAACACCCTGATGGTGCTGGGCTACCTGCCAAACGTGTTCATCACCATGTATGCCAGCCAGTTGGGGTCGGCGCTGGAGGTGGCCTTGCTGTCGCTGGCGCTGGCCGACCGTATCAACAGCTTGCGCGAGCAGCAGGCGCAGACCTTGCGTGACACCGGGCGCACGCTGGAGCAATTGAACCTGCAACTGGCCAGGAGCAACCGGCTGAAAGACGAATTCCTGGCCTGCGTGACCCATGAGCTGCGCACGCCGATGAATGGCGTGATCGGCTCGCTGGAGCTGATGCACACCCTGCCGATGGAGGCCGAGATGGCCCAGTACCACCGCACGGCGGTGGGGTCGGCCCAGGGCATGATGGACATGGTCGATGCCATTCTTACCCTGTCCGAACTGCAGGCCGGCCGCCTGCGCGCGCAGCCTGCGCCGTTCAGCCTGCGTGCCCTGCTGCAGGGCTTGCGCGCCGGTTATGCCGGGCAGGCTTTGGGCAAAGGCTTGTACCTGAGCCTGGACATCCCCGCCGATTTGCCGGACGAACTGCTGGGCGACGGCCAGAAACTGGCCCGCTGCCTGGGGTGCCTGGTGGACAACGGGCTGAAGTTCACCCACCAGGGCGGGGTAATGATCCAGGTGCGCGGCCGCCGGGCGGGGCTGGATGACCTGGCGTTGACCTTCATTGTCAGCGACAGCGGTATTGGCTTCGATGACCTGGACCAGTCGACCCTGTATCAGCGCTTCTTCCAGGTCGATGGCTCGATGACCCGGCGTTATGGCGGGCTGGGGATTGGGTTGTCGATTTGCCGGCAGATGGGGGAATTGCTGGGGGCGAAGTTGTCGCATGAGTCGACGCGGGGGTTGGGCAGCCGGTTCGAGTTGAGTTTGAACATGGCTATTGCGCAGGTGCAGATGAGCCCGCACATACTGCAGGCGCGGCAGTCGCTGTGAAGGCATGGCATTTGGTTGGGGCTGACAGGTGTTTGCCACAACAGGTTCAGCGCCT
>NZ_JAMBDI010000009.1:176281-176432 GCF_036858055.1 Pseudomonas sp. SF2
TGTTGCAACGTGCCGAACCTGCCAGGCCATGGTTGCCTGCCTTGGTGCATGGCTTGAGGCAGGCGGGGCGGCATCAATGCCCACCTTGAAATCCAGCCATGCCAACAAGGCTGCCAACCATGGCCTTACAGGCATGGCCACGTTGCAACAA
>NZ_JAMBDI010000009.1:176475-285680 GCF_036858055.1 Pseudomonas sp. SF2
AGGCGCTGAACCTGTTGTGGCGAACACCTGTCAGCCCTGATACACACCCAACACATGCGCCCCCCACCACATGTTTAGTCATTAATGTCACTTTGACTGACTCGTACAGAGTGCTTCACTGGGTCTCTCAAGCCTACCCGGATCCAGGAGCCCCCGATGAACCTGCACCAGTACGCTGAAACCCACGAAGTCACCAACCAGCCACCGCCCCTCGACGGTGCCAACCTGTACCGTCTCGACCTGCCGCTACAGGAATGGTCGCGGCGCTTCGGCGCGGGTTGGGCCGAGTCGCGGATCGATGCCTACGGGGCCCTGGCCGGTGGCCCGCTGATGCAGGCGGGTTTCCTGGCCAATGCGCACAAGCCGGAGTTCAGCAGCCATGACCGCTACGGCCATCGCATCGACCTGGTCGAGTTCCACCCGGCCTACCACGAACTGATGCGCACCGCCGTCGAGCATGGCCTGCCTTCGCTACCTTGGGCCGAACCCCGCCCCGGCGCCCATGTGGCGCGGGCTTCGATGACCTACCTGCACAGCCAGGCCGAGGCCGGTACCGGCTGCCCGCTGACCATGACCTTCGCTGCCGTACCTGCGCTGCGGCTGCAACCCGAACTGGCCGAATACTGGTTGCCGAAAATCCTCGCCTGCGAATACGACCCGCGTAACGTCGGCGACCGGCACAAGGCCGGGGTCACCCTGGGTATGGCCATGACCGAGAAGCAGGGTGGCACCGATGTACGTGCCAACACTACCCGGGCTTATCCGGTCGGCGCCGCAGGCCCGGGCCAGGCCTACGAGCTGGTCGGGCACAAGTGGTTCTGCTCGGCGCCGATGTGCGATGCCTTCCTGACCCTGGCCCAGACCGAAAAAGGCCTGAGCTGCTTCCTGCTGCCGCGTCACCGCCCCGACGACAGCCGCAACCAGTTCTATATCCAGCGCCTGAAGAACAAGCTGGGCAACAGTTCCAACGCCTCCAGCGAGGTGGAATTCCGCGGCGCCCTGGCGTGGATGGTCGGGGAAGAAGGGCGGGGCGTGCCGACCATCATCGAAATGGTGGCCATGACCCGCTTCGACTGCATGGTCGGCTCCAGCGCCCTGATGCGCCAGGCACTGACCCAGGCGGCCCACCACTGCGCACACCGCAAGGTCGGCGGGCGGCTGCTGAGCGAGCAGCCGTTGATGCAAAACGTGCTGGCCGATCTGGCGCTGGAAAGCGAGGCCGCGCTGGCCCTGAGCCTGCGCATGGGGCAGGCGCTGGAACAGCTGGACGACCCGCAGCAGGCGCATTTCGCCCGGCTGGTCACGGCGGTGGGCAAGTACTGGATCTGCAAGCGCGCGCCGGCCATGATCAACGAGGCCGCCGAGTGCCTGGGCGGGGCGGGTTATGTGGAAGACAGCATCCTGCCACGGCTGTACCGCGAAGCGCCGGTCAACTCGACCTGGGAAGGCTCGGGCAATGTGCAGTGCCTGGATGTGCTGCGGGCCTTGTCCAAGGAGCCGGGCGTGCTCGATGCGTTGTTCGCCGAGCTGGGTGATGGGCATGGGGACCCGCGTTTGGCGGCGCATATCGGCAACCTCAAGGGTGCGTTTGCCGATACCGGCGACATGCAGTACCGCGCGCGGCAACTGACCGAGGACATTGCCCTGGCGCTGCAGGCCAAGCTGTTGCTGGAGGCGGGCAATACGGTGGTCAGTGATGCGTTTATCGACAGCCGCTTGGCGGGTGGGGGGCGCGTTTATGGGGCGTTGCCGCGCGGTGTGGATGTGGCGGCATTGGTGGCCAGGGCTACGCCAGCCTGGCCGAACTGAGCTGGCTTCTTCGCGGGCACGCCCGCTCCCACAGGTACTGCGCCGTACTTGATGGCAGTGGCGATCCTGTGGGAGCGGGCGTGCCCGCGAATGGATGCAACACCGATCAATGGGGGTGTATTTAGCCAAGAAGGCAGGCAAGATGGTTCACATGCATGTCCAGACAGGAAGCACAGTGTGAGCCAAGCTTTTGTAGTCGTTGATACCCCCGAACAGGCCGTCGACCGTCTGGCGGCCCTGCATGAACAGGCCACCGGGGCCCTTAGCCAGGCCCTCAAGCGTTACCTGAAGGACCGTACCGAGCCGGACGCCGAAGAGCGTGACCTGTTCCGCTACCCGGCGCTGCGCCTGACCTACTACAGCCACGGTGAAGTCGCCGCCACCACGCGGGCCTACGCCAAGGTCCAGGTGGCCGGTACCTACAGTGTCACCATCACCCAGCCGGCTGCTTTCCGTGGCTACCTGCTGGAGCAACTGCGCCCGCTGATGCATGACTACACCGTCACGGTGGAGGTTGGCGTCAGCGAACAGAACATCCCATACCCCTACGTGGTCGACCAGGGCGACGAGCTGGCCGGCAGCGGCATCACCGCCGCGCAACTGGCGCGGGTGTTCCCCAGCACCGATCTGTCGGCTGCCACCGACAACATCGCCGACGGCCTGTGTGACTGGGGCAGTGCCGAAACCCTGCCGCTGGCGCTGTTCGATGCCGCGCGGGTCGACTTCTCGCTGCGCCGCCTGGTGCACTACACCGGCAGCGACTGGCGCCATGTGCAGCCATGGATCCTGCTGACCAACTACCACCGCTATGTCGACCAGTTCATCAGCCACGGCCTCGACCAGTTGCGTGACGACCCGCGCTTCGTGCGCATGGTGCTGCCGGGCAACGTGGTGATCGAAAAGGGTATGGACCACGGTGAAACCCAGGCCCTGGTAGCCAGCGTGGTCTGGCACCGCTACCAGATGCCGGCATATCACCTGATCGCCGCCGACGGCGACGGCGTCACGCTGGTCAACATCGGCGTCGGCCCGTCCAATGCCAAGAACATCACCGACCACCTGGCCGTGCTGCGCCCGCACTGCTGGCTGATGATCGGCCACTGCGGCGGCCTGCGGCAGTCGCAGACCATCGGCGACTATGTGCTGGCACACGCCTACATGCGCCGTGACGGCATTCTCGACCGGGTGGTGCCGCCGAACATCCCGATCCCGGCCCTGGCCGAGGTGCAGCTGGCCTTGCAGGAAGCCGCCGCGCAGGTCACCGGCGAGCGTGGCGAACAGCTGAAGAAGCGCCTGCGCACCGGCACCGTGCTGACCTACGACGACCGCAACTGGGAGCTGCGCTGGGCCCAGGAACGGCCGCTGATCAACCTGTCGCGTGCCGTGGCGGTGGACATGGAAAGCGGCACCATTGCCGCCCAGGGTTACCGCTTGCGCGTGCCTTACGGCACCTTGCTTTGTGTGTCCGACAAGCCGCTGCACAGCGAGATCAAGCTGCCGGGCTCGGCCAACGCCTTCTATAACCGGGCGGTCAGCCAGCATTTGAAGATCGGTATTGCCGCCCTCGACCTGCTGCGCACCGAGCTCAACTCGCTGCACTCGCGTAAACTGCGCAGCTTCGATGAGCCGCCGTTCCGCTGAGGATCCATGTCACTGCCACCCCGTAACAAGCCGCGCCGTCCCCAGGCGCGGCCTGCCACCGGCCCGCGTCGCCAGCCCAAGGCGCCACCGGCCGAGCCGCGCCTGATCCTGTTCAACAAGCCGTTCGACGTGCTGACCCAGTTCAGCGACGGTGACGGGCGCGCGACGCTCAAGGACTACATCGACATCCCGGGTGTGTACCCGGCCGGGCGGCTGGACCGCGACAGTGAAGGCCTGTTGCTGCTGACCAACGATGGCGGCCTGCAGGCACGCATTGCCGACCCGAAGCACAAGCTGGCCAAGACTTACTGGGTTCAGGTGGAGGGGGAGCCGAGCGAGGAGCAGTTGCAGCGTTTGCGCGATGGCGTGGAGCTGAACGACGGGCCGACCTTGCCGGCCGAGGCGCGGCGCCTGGAAGAGCCCGAACTGTGGCCGCGCAACCCGCCGGTGCGTTTTCGCAAGAGTGTGCCGACCAGTTGGCTGGAGCTGGTGATTCGCGAAGGGCGTAACCGTCAGGTGCGGCGGATGACGGCGGCGGTGGGGTTGCCGACCTTGCGCCTGGTGCGGGTGCGGATTGGCGACTGGGCGCTGGACGGGTTGGAACAGGGCTGCTGGCGCGAAGTGGCTGCCAAGCTTTAGTCCAGTTCAAGGGCCTATTCGCGGGCACGCCCGCTCCCACAGGTAGGGTGCAGCCCTCAAGTGCAGCGCCAGACCTGTGGGAGCGGGCGTGCCCGCGAATGGCCCTGAATTTTCTACACCCCTTCGAGAAACCCCACCACCACGCTCTTGATGATAAAGGCCAGCACCCCCAGCCCCAGCACGAAGAACAGGATCAGCGTCCCGAACCGCCCCGCCTTGGACTTTTTCGCCAGGTCCCAGACGATGAAGCCCATGAAACCGATCAACACGGTGACCAGGATGATCATCATCCACTCTTCGAATACGGCGGGATCCATCGGTGTTCTCCAGGCGGGTTGAGCGGCCGATTATACGCCTGCTGGCGCAGGCAATTAACGCAGGTGGGTCAATGGCAGCTCGGTGCTGGCCAGCACCTGGTTCAGCACGAAGCTCGAACGCACGCTGGTGACGCCTTCAATGCGGGTCAGGCTGCCTAGCAGCAGTTTCTGGTAGTGGTCCATGTCGGGCACCACCACTTTCAGCTGGTAGTCGGCATCCATGCCGGTGACCAGGCTGCATTCGAGCACCTGTGGCAGGTTGCGGATGGCCGCCTCGAAGGTTTCGAAACGCTCCGGAGTATGGCGGTCCATGCCGATCAGCACGTAGGCCGTCAGGCTCAGGCCCAGCTTCTTGCGGTCGAGCAAGGCCACCTGGCGCGAGATGTAGCCATCGTCCTCCAGTTGCTTGACCCGACGCGAGCATGGCGAAGGCGACAGGCCGATGCGTTCGGCCAGTTCCTGGTTGGAAATGCGCGCATCGCGCTGCAATTCGGCGAGGATGCTCAGGTCGTAGCGGTCAAGTTTGCTCATGGTTTATGCCTTTTCTGTTCGGATTGCGGTGAATTATCAATCCAGGGTGAAAAATTGCGCAAGTGCTATTTATCTGAGCAATCTTCGCAATCATCTGCCGCAACTGCTTCGGTATCTTTATCCACAGAATCACTGCCCGGACATCAGTCCACGGCGACGCGCCCTAGGCGGGCGGTCGCGGCCAGCCATCCAACAGGATCTGCAGGCCCCCGGGCTACACACCTTCCAGAAGACGGTGTGAGGTGAGCCGGCGCCACAAGTGCCGAGCACGGACGACAATTCCTGAAGGGAGGCCCTGTGGCCTCCCTTTTTTCATGGCTGGAAATTTAATTGGCCGGCGTTACGGGCGCGGTAGACTGGCTGTGGTTGCCGTATTTTCTACCGAGAGGAACAGCATGAAGTCACGCATCTGGCAGTTGGCAGGTGTTGGTGTGTTGGGGTTGAGCATCAGCCTCGGGGCCATGGCCGAAGGGCCGGGCGAGGGGGCGCCAGGGCGCTCGCTCAATTCGCGTGACGAAGTGCAGCAGACCCAGCCGCCGCGTCAGGGCTACTATCAGGATATTCCCCGCCGCCATGGTGATAGCCGCTACTGGGAAGCCGGTGGCCCGGGGCAACGGCCTGGCGGTGACTGGCAGGGGCGCCCGGACGGTCATGGCAATGGCTGGGGGCCGGGGCCGCAGTATCGCCCGGGGCACACCATCGATCATTTCCCGGACCGCTACTGGAAAGTGCCCTACCGTGGCGATGATTACTTCTACTCCGGTGGTTACTGGTACCGCCCCCATGGCGGCCGCTATGTCGTGGTGGCCCCGCCCTACGGCGTGCGGGTCAATTACCTGCCGCCCTATGCGCGGGAGGTCTGGCTGGGTGGGGCGTTGTTCTTCCTGGTGGCCGATACCTATTACCAGTACCTGGCCGACAGCCGCGAGTACGTGGTGGTCAACCCGCCGGTTGCCGCACCGGCACCTGTAGGCGGTGGGTATGACGTGGTGGCCTACCCGATGTATGGGCAAGGGCAGGAGCAGCAGGACCAGGACCGTTACCAGTGCCACCGCTGGGCCGTGAACCAGTCAGGCTTCGACCCGGCAACGGCGACTTATGCGCCGCCGGCCAACGTGGCGGACAACTACCGACGGGCGCTGGGCGCGTGCTTCAGTGGCCGGGGCTACAGCATCAACTGAAGCGGGACACGTCCCTGCAACGGAGAGCCCTGTGGGAGCGGGTTTACCCGCGAAGAATGCGACGCGGTGCATGGCACCGGCTGTGCCGGTGTTCGCGGGTAAACCCGCTCCCACAGTTACGCTCACTGATTCACACCGGATCCGCATGCACCATCACATCCGCCTGTGGATAACGCTGGCGGATCACCCGCGAGGCCTCCACGCACAAGGCGTGCGCTTCATGCAGCGGTAACTGCCCCGGCATCTCCAGGTGCAGCTGCACGAACCACTGGTTGCCCGACACCCGTGTACGCAGGTCATGCACACCTTCAACCCCGGGAATGGCCAGCACCAGCGTAGCCATGTCCTCGCCAACATCGCCGGGCAGTTCCTGGTCCATCAGGATGGCCGTACTCTCCCGGGCGATCTGCAGCGCGCTCCAGAGGATGTAGACGGCAATGCCCAGGCCGAACAGCGCATCCAGCTGCGGCCAGCCAAAGCGTGCCAGCAGCAGGGCCAGCAGGATGCTGCCGTTAAGCAGCAGGTCCGAGCGGTAGTGCAGGGAGTCGGCCCGCACCGCCGTGGAGCCGGTCAGGCGGATGACCTTGTGTTGCAGTGCCAGCAGGGCAAGGGTCAGCACCAGCGACAGCAGCATTACCGCGATACCTATGGCGGTATCGCCCAAGGGTTGCGGGGTGTGCAGGCGTTCCACCGCCTGCACCCCGATCAGCACCGCACTGACCCCGATGAACAGCGCCTGCGCCATACCGGCCAGGGCTTCGGCCTTGCCATGACCGAAACGGTGGTCGTCGTCGGCCGGGCGCAGGGCGTAGTGCACTGCGAGCAGGTTGAGGAACGAGGCAACGGCATCCAGTGCCGAGTCGGTCAGCCCTGCCAGCAGGCTGATCGAGCCGCTCAGCCACCAGGCCAGCGCCTTGCTCAGGACCAGGATGCTGGCCACCGCCAGTGATGCGCGGGTGGCCAGGCGCAGCAGGCGCTGGTGTTCAGCCGGGGTGGTCATCATCCGTGGTCAATGTCCTTGTGGTTCAGGCTGCAGGCACCAGGCCCAGGCTGGCCAGTTGTTCAATGCTGCCGCGATGCTGGATCAGCCGTGGGTCGTTCAGCGGCAGGCGCTGGCCCAGCTCGCTTTCGAGAATGGCCTGCAACTTCAGGTTGTCGACCTTGCCATCGGGGCTGACAGCCTCGCGCAGTTTGACCGGGTCGACCTGGGCGGATCGCCCGCCTGAGTAATAGATGGCGCCCGTGGCGAAGTCGATACCGAAGGCGATCAGCCCCGGGATCACGTAGAACAGGATGCCGATGGCATCCATTGCGGCAACCACAGGGTCGATCTTGCCGCCGATCTGGCCACGACGTTCCGGGTAGAGAATGGTGCCGCAGGCTGTCAGTTGGGTCAGCAAGGTGACGATGAGGGCGCCACCGATGACGCGGGTTGGGATGCGCATGTAAATCTCCGAGAAGGTATTCAGCAGGGCAAGCGAAGCGCCTGCACCTGAAGCTAAGACCATGATAGAGCAGGCTGGGTTCGCCGTTATACTCGCGGCACTGTTCGAGGACCACCATGATTTCATTACCGATCGATGCTGTCTTGCCCGCCCTGCGCCAGGCCCTGGAAAACCGTGACGAAGCGGTGCTCGAGGCGCCACCCGGCGCCGGCAAGACCACCCGCGTACCGCTGGCGCTGCTCAATGAGCCATGGCTGGCAGGGCAGAGCATTCTCATGCTCGAGCCCCGGCGCCTGGCAGCGCGCGCGGCTGCCGAACGGCTGGCCAGCGAACTGGGCGAGCAGGTTGGTGAAACGGTGGGCTACCGCATTCGCCTGGACAGCAAGATCGGGCCTAAAACCCGCATCGAGGTGGTGACCGAAGGTATCCTCACCCGCCGCCTGCAGGCCGACCCGGCGCTGGAGGGGGTGGGGCTGGTGATCTTCGACGAATTCCACGAGCGCAGCCTCGATGCCGACCTGGCCCTGGCATTGAGCCTGAATGGGCGCGAATTGTTGCGTGACGACCCGCCACTGAAGGTTCTGCTGATGTCCGCGACCCTGGAGGGCGAGCGGCTGTCGCGGCTGCTGGACGATGCTCCTGTGGTCAGCAGCGAAGGCCGCATGCACCCCGTCGACATCCGTTGGGGGCGGCCTTACCAGCCGGGTGAGTTCATCGAGCCACGGGTGGTGGATAGCGTGCTGCAGGCGCTGGCCGATCAGGCCGGCAGTGTGCTGGTGTTCCTGCCGGGCCAGGCCGAGATCCGCCGGGTGCATCAGAGCCTGCAGGAAGCGTTGGGTGAACGGCCCGAAATCCTGCTGTGTCCGCTGCATGGCGAGCTCGACCTCAATGCACAGCGTGCGGCCATCGACCCGGCGCCCAAGGGCCTGCGCAAGGTGGTGCTGGCCACCAACATTGCCGAGACCAGCCTGACCATCGACGGCGTGCGCGTGGTGATCGACGCAGGCCTGGCCCGGGTACCGCGCTTCGACCCCGGCAGCGGCATGACCCGCCTGGACACCCAGCGCATCTCCCGCGCCAGTGCTACCCAGCGTGCCGGCCGTGCCGGCCGCCTGGAGCCCGGCGTGTGCTACCGCCTGTGGTCCGAAGCCCAGCATGACCAGCTGGCCGCCCACGGCAGCGCCGAGATCCTGCAGGCCGACCTGGCCGGCCTGGCCCTGCAACTGGCACGCTGGGGCGTTACGCCCGAGCAGTTGCGCTGGCTCGACCAGCCTCCCACTGCCGCCTTCGCCCAGGCCCAGGACCTGCTGGCACGGCTCAATGCGTTCAAGCCCGGCAGCCGTGACCACCTCAGCGAACACGGCCAGGCCATGGCCGAGCTGCCGGCGCATCCCCGTATCGCGCATTTGCTGTTGCGCGGCCAGGACCTGGGCCTGGCACAGATGGCCTGTGATGTGGCCGCGCTGCTGGGCGAGCGGGATATCCAGCGCGGCGGTGGCGCCGACTTGCACAGCCGGCTGGCGCTGGTCAGCGGCGAGAGCAAGGCTTCGCGAGGCGGCCAGGGTGGCGTGCAACGTGCCCGGCAACTGTCTCGCCAGTACCGCGGCCTGCTGCGTGGCAAGGCCGGTGCGCCGGTCGCCGACCCGGATCACCCGCGCTGGCTGGGCGCACTGCTGGCGCTGGCCTACCCCGACCGCGTCGCCCAGCAGCGCCGCGAGGGTGGCGCGGAGTATCGGCTGGCCAATGGCCGTGCGGCGCTGTTTGCCGAAGCCGATGCACTGATGAAGTGCCCGTGGCTGGTGATTGCCGACCTGGGCAGCCGCCAGGGCCAGCGCGAAGAACGCATCTACCTGGCCGCCGAGTTCGATTCGGCGCTGTTCGAGGGCGTGCTGGCCGAGCAGGTCGACCGGGTCGATATTCTCGATTGGGACGAGCGCGAGCAGGTGCTGCGCGCCGAACGCCAGGTCAAGGTTGGCGAGCTGGTGCTCAGTCGCGAACCGCTGCCGGGCCTGGATGACGAAGCGCGGGCTCGCGCGTTGCTTGGCCTTGTCCGGCGCAAGGGCCTGAACCTGCTGGCCTGGACCCCGGAGCTACGGCAATGGCAGGCGCGCGTGGCCCTGCTGCGTCAGCTGGACCTGGCCAAGGATGGCCACAGTGAATGGCCCGACCTGGCCGACGAGGCCTTGCTCGCCAGCCTGGAAGACTGGTTGCAGCCCTACCTGGGCAAGGTGTCGCGCCTCAGCCATTTTGCGGCGCTGGACCTGCCATCGCTGCTGCGCAACCTGTTGCCCTGGCCGCTGCCGCAGCGCCTGGAAGAACAGGCCCCCGCGCACCTGACTGTGCCGTCCGGCTCGAACATCCGCCTGGACTACAGCGAAAACCCACCGATCCTCGCCGTGCGCCTGCAAGAGCTGTTCGGCCTGGCCGAAACCCCACGCATCGCCAATGGCCGCCAGCAGGTCAAGCTGCACCTGCTGTCACCTGCACGCCGCCCGGTGCAGGTGACTCAGGACCTGGCCAACTTCTGGCGCACGACCTATGCCGAGGTGAAGAAGGACCTGAAAGGGCGCTATCCGAAGCATTACTGGCCGGATGACCCGTTGGTGGCCGAGGCTACGGCGCGGGCCAAGCCCAGGGGGACCTGACCGTGTCGGAGTACCCGCTCAACCGAGCGGTTTGAGCAGGAAGGTCAGCACGTCACCTTCCTCGACATTGAGCAAGGCCACCCAGTCGCCGCTCTTGTGGGGAGTATCCGTGATGGCACCAACCCGATAACCGCGGTGGTCGCGCAGATGGCAGACCAGCCCTTCATCGCTCAGATGCAGCGGTTCGATCTTCCAGTAGTCGGTGACTTCGGCATGCCAGTAGAAACCGAGGTAGCCATTGCGGCTGACGCCCAGTTTCTTGGCCTTAGGGCGCCCGGGAATGCTGATGTGGTAGTGCAGGCGATCGTCGGTGCGCGAGTGGTAATGAAAGTCCATCACCGGCGAGTCTTGCCGCCCACCCGCCTGCAACCAGTCATCCTCAGGGGTGAAGCCCCAATTGAATTTGTCCGTGCTGCGGCTCAGACGCAGGGGAATGTCGTAGTCGACTGCGCGCATGTACAGCCTGCCGCGAAAAGACCTGGCGAATACCGCCTGAATGTCTTCGTCCATGGTGCTCTCCTTGAATGGCATTGAAGGTTGTGCACCCTAATGCCAGGGCTCGGCAGCCAGGCAGATCGAAGACTTTCCCCGGTAACCTCAGGCGCTGGCCTCACCTTCCAGCAGCATGAACAGGCGGTACAGCACCACGGTGCTGAACAGTTGCAGGAAGCCGCTGAGGCTGTCCATGGCCAGCTCCATGCCGGGCGACGGTTCGGGGAAGGCCATCAGCAGCAGCCCGTCGATCAGCCAGATCGGTGCCAGTACGCCGACCACGCAAATCATGATGCGCATGAAATGCCCCGTGGTCATGCTGGCACTGTCGCGCATCGACTGCACTACCGGCCGGCCGCGCAGTACCAGCAGGTACTCGGCGAACACCAGGTTGATCATGATCCACACGCCCGGGAAGATGAACAGCGCAAGGCCGGCCATGATCAGCAGCGAGCTGATCAGGATCAGCAGGGCCAGTTGCGGCCACAGTTGCACGGCACGGGCGAACAGGTTGCGCTTGGCGATGTCCTGGCCGTTGCTGCGGGTGTCCAGGTACAGGATCAGTGCGGCGCTGTACAGCGGGTAGAACAGCAGGCTGACCAGCATGCCGTAGGCTGGCGATGCCTGGTCGCCCAGCTGGCGGTACAGCAGTTGGGTGACCAGGGCTTCCAGCACCACCAGCGGCAGGCACAGCTGGAGGATGTTCGGCAGGTGGCGGCGGAAGAAGTACAGGGAGTCGCGCAGAACGCTCAGCGGATTCATCAGTCAACATCGCATGGCAGTAAAAACAGGGGCCTAACTTTAGCCCAAAGCAGGCTTGGGGCTGTCATTTGCTGAAAAAAGTTTCACGCCGCCGGTGATTGAATCCCACGCCTGTACGCCCCATCTTTGACGCTGTCCGTTGTCCCGCTACCCCACGAGGTCGCCCATGAATACTGAAGAACAAACCCTGATCGACGGCCTGTTCGGCCGCCTCAAGCAAGCCGAGGACCCGAGCCAGCCACGTGATGCGCAGGCTCAGGCATGCATCGAGGAACATGTGCGTCAGCAGCCGGCGGCGCCTTATTACATGGCCCAGGCGATCCTGGTGCAGGAGGCGGCGATCAAGCGCCTCGACGAGCAGAACAAGCAACTGGAAGCCGAACTGAAGCAGGCCCGTGCCCAGGCCGAGGCCGCCCGTGCTGGTAGCGCGCCGAGCAATGGCGGTGGTGGTTTCCTGTCCAGCATCTTTGGATCGGCTGGGCGCAATGCTGCCCCGGCCGTGCAACCGCAGCGTCCCGCTGCAGCCCCCGTGGCATCTGCTGGTGGCTGGCGTGAGCCGTCGGCGCCGGGCTTTTCCCAGCCGCAAGCGCAGCAGCCTGGCTTCGGCGCTGCGCCGGCACGCAGTGGTGCCAGCAGCTTCCTCGGTGGCGCGATGCAGACTGCGGCCGGTGTGGCGGGTGGCGTGTTGCTGGCGCAGGGCATCAGCAGCCTGTTCAACCACAACTCGCAGCCGGAGGAGGTGGTCGAGGTGATCAAGGAAGAGCCGGCGCCGGCCAGTGACAGCGGTGGCTGGAACGACTCGGGGGCGCAGCAGCAGGTGGCTGACAATGGTGGTTGGGGCAGTGACCAGGGTGGTTATGCTGACAGCGATTATGGCAGCGATGATGGCGGGTTCTTCTCGGACGACGATTCGTACGTCTGACAGGTCTGGCATACTGCTGGCAGTTTTGGGGGCGCTTTGCGCCCCTTCGCGGGCACGCCCGCTCCCACAAGTACCGCGCGACGCTGAACCTGTGGGAGCGGGCGTGCCCGCGAAGGGCTGCGCAGCAACCCCTGCATTCCAGGCCGACCAAGGGGTTCCCAGGTGAAAAAGATCGCGCTGTTCGCCGATGTGCAGAACCTCTACTACACCGTGCGCCAGGCCCACGGTTGCCATTTCAACTACACCGCCCTGTGGGCCGATGTCAGCCGCGAAGGCCAGATCGTCGAGGCCGTGGCCTATGCCATCGACCGTGGCGACAGCAAGCAGCAACAGTTCCAGCAGATCTTGCGCAACCTCGGTTTCGATGTGCGGCTCAAGCCTTTCATCCAGCGCAGCGATGGCTCGGCCAAGGGTGACTGGGACGTGGGCATTACCCTGGATGTGATTGACGCAGCCAGCCGCGTCGACCAGGTGGTACTGGCCTCTGGCGATGGTGATTTCGACCTGCTGCTGGAGCGGGTGATCCAGCGCCATGGCACCGAGGCAGTGGTATATGGTGTGCCCGGGCTTACCGCACTGTCGCTGATCCGTGCTGCCACCCGCTATGTGCCCATCGAGGGTGCGCTGTTGCTCAAACACTGAGATTTTTCATGGAACGTATCGCTGTCATCGACTTTGAAACCACAGGCATCAGCCCCGGCGCCGGCTGCCGCGCCACCGAGGTGGCGGTGGTGGTGCTGGAGGGCGGGCGCATCGTCGAGCGCTACCAGAGCCTTATGAACGCCGGGGTGCCGGTACCGGCCTTCGTCGCCGGGCTGACTGGCATCACCACCGCCATGCTGCGCAGTGCGCCGCCGGTGGACAAAGTGATGAACGAAGTGGCCGATTTCGTCGGTGGCACCCCGCTACTGGCACACAACGCCGCCTTCGACCAGAAGTTCTGGGACTACGAGCTGAGCCGCATCGGCCGTAGCCGCAGCCAGGCCTTCGCCTGTTCCCTGCTGCTGTCACGACGCTTGCTGCCGGCGGCACCGAACCACAAGCTGGGCACCCTGACCCGCTGGGCCGGGCTGCCGGATACCGGTACCGCGCACCGGGCCATGGCCGATGCCGAAATGGCCGCCAACCTGCTGCAACACCTGGCTGGCGTGCTGCGCCAGAGCCACGGAGTCCAGCAACTCTCGCACGACCTGCTCTGCCGTTTGCAGAAAACCCCTGCCGCGAAGGTTCGTGAAACCCTGGCCAGATACTGTTAGGGCTTCTTCTCCAGCTGCGCGAGCGGCACCCGCCGCTCCACGGCGCTGGAGAGAATGATCGAGGTCTTGCTGAAGCCGAACTGCGCTACCCGGTTGATCAGCTCTTCCAGCTCGGGCATCGAACCCACCGCTGCCTGCATGATGACGCAGGGGTCACCGGTCACCCGGTGGCATTCGGTCAACTGGGGGATCTGGGTCAACGCTTCGTAGGCCTGCTGATTGCCATGACTGGCCAGGCGCAGTTCGATCACGCACTGGATCGGCAGGCCGATCTTGCTCATGTCGACTTTGGCCTGGTAGCCGGTGATGACCCCGCTGGCCTCGAGTTTGGCCACCCGCTCGGCCACTGCCGGCGCCGACAGGTTCACCTGGCGCGCCAGTTGCGCGAAGGTGGCGCGGCCATTGTCGAGCAGGGCAGCGAGCAGCATGCGGTCGTACTTGTCCATGGATTATTCCTGCCTGGTTTCGATTCGCTTGAAAAACACCCGAATAACCACGCAATGCAAAGTGTAGGGGTGATTTAAAGCTGTTTTGTAACTTAAGTTTAAACGGTGGCCTTTCTAAACTAAGCCACCCGTAAACGGATTTCGAGTGTTTCCCATGCCTGCCTCCCGTCGCTTCCCGTTATTGCTCATTGGCGCTTTCCTGGCCTTGTACCTGGTCTGGGGCTCCACCTACCTGTTCATTCGCATTGGCGTCGAGAGCTGGCCACCGATGCTCATGGCCGGGGTGCGCTTCCTGATTGCCGGTGGCCTGCTGTATGGCTTCTTGCGCTGGCGCGGTGTGCCGGCGCCGACCTGGACGCAGTGGCGGGCGGCGGGGGCGATCGGTTTTCTGCTGCTCAGCTGTGGCAACGGTGGCGTGACCGTGGCCGAGCATGCTGGCGTAGCTTCGGGCGTGGCGGCGCTGGCGGTGGCGACGGTGCCGCTCTTCACCTTGCTGTTCGGCCTGTTGTTCGGGCATCGCAATTCGAAGCTGGAGTGGGCGGGGATCGCTCTCGGGCTGGTGGGCATCGGCCTGCTGAACCTCGGCTCCAACCTGCAGGCAAGCCCGATTGGCGCGGCGCTGATCATTTTTGCGGCGGCGTCATGGGCATTCGGCTCGGTGTGGAGCAAGACCTTGCCGCTGCCCCAGGGGCCCATGGCCAGCGCCGCGGAAATGCTGGTCGGCGGCGCCGTGCTGTTGCTTGGCAGTGTGCTGTCTGGCGAGCGCATGACACAGATGCCGACCGCTGCCGGCTGGGGCGCGCTGGCCTATCTGGTGTTGTTCGGTTCGATCCTGGCGTTCAGTGCCTACATGTACTTGCTCAAGCACGTGCGCCCGGCAGCCGCCACCAGCTATGCCTACGTCAACCCGGCGGTTGCCGTGCTGCTGGGCATCGTCTTTGCCGGTGAGCAGATTGGTGCCGAAGAGTGTGTGGCCATGGCGGTGATCATCGGCGCGGTGGTGCTGATCGGCCTGCCGCAGTGGCGCAAGGCACCTGAGCCGGCGCAGCCGTTGAAAGGCGAAATCTGCAAGTAGGCAGGGGCGATGCGGTAAACTTGCCGCCTTCGCTGAACCCCCTGACGGTATTGCCATGAATTTCGCCAAACTCGGCCTGATCGAACCGCTGCTGCGCACCCTGCAGCAACTGGACTACACCACCCCGACCCCGGTGCAGGCCAAGGCCATCCCCGCCGTGCTGGCCGGCCGCGACCTGATGGCCGCGGCCCAGACCGGCACCGGCAAGACCGCGGGCTTTGCCCTGCCCGTGCTGCAGCGCCTGGCGCTGGAAGGCGAGAAGGTGGCCAGCAACTCGATCCGCGCGCTGGTGCTGGTGCCCACCCGTGAGCTGGCCGAGCAGGTGCACAACAACGTGCGCGAGTATGCCGAGAACCTGCCGCTGAGCACCTACGCGGTGTATGGCGGGGTCAGCATCAACCCGCAGATGATGCGCCTGCGCCGTGGTGTCGACCTGCTGGTGGCCACCCCGGGGCGCTTGCTCGACCTGTTCCGGCAGAACGCCGTGAAGTTCAACCAGGTACAGACCCTGGTGCTGGACGAAGCCGACCGCATGCTTGACCTGGGCTTTGCCGAGGAGCTGCAGTCGGTGTACGCCGCGCTGCCACGCAAGCGCCAGACGTTGCTGTTCTCCGCCACGTTCTCCGACCAGATCCGCATGCTGGCGGGGCTGGCCCTGAATGACCCGCTGAGCATCGAAGTCAGCCCGCGCAATGCCACGGCCACCAGCGTCAAACAGTGGCTGGTGCCTGTGGATAAAAAGCGCAAGGTCGACCTGTTCTGCCACCTGCTGCGCAAGCAACGCTGGAAGCAGGTGCTGGTATTCGCCAAGACTCGCAATGGTGTGGACCAACTGGTGGAGCGCTTGCTGGCCGAGGGTGTGAATGCCGACGGCATCCACGGTGACCGCCCGCAAGCCACCCGTCAGCGTGCGCTGGACAGCTTCAAGGCCCGCGAAATCCAGGTGCTGGTGGCAACCGATGTGGCGGCCCGCGGCCTGGATATCGATGACTTGCCGCTGGTGGTCAACCTTGACCTGCCGATCGTTGCCGAGGATTACGTGCACCGCATCGGGCGTACCGGGCGGGCGGGCAACAAGGGCGAGGCCATTTCGCTGGTGTGTGCGGATGAAGTGCAGTTGCTGGCGGCGATCGAAGTGCTTACCCGGCAAACCTTGCCGCGTCATGAAGAGCCGGATTTCATCCCTGACCACCGCGTGCCGATGACCGACGCCAGTGGCCAGGTGATCAAGAAACCGAAGAAGCCCAAGAAGCCGAAAGAAAACAGCGCCAAGCGCGGGTTGGGGCGCTGGATGGACAGTGCTGAATCAGGCAGTGCGGAGCCGGCGGTGAAGGCAGTGCGCAAGGTGCCTAGTTTCAATGGTGGGGCGCGCAAGCGTAAGCCGTAGATTTGCGGTCTACGCGGTCTCTGTGGGAGCGGGTTTACCCGCGAAGAATGCGACGCGGTGTCTGGCACGGGCTTCGCCCGTGTTCGCGGGTAAACCCGCTCCCACAGGCGGACGGTGTCAGCCTTGGGATTTGAGCCAATCCGCCGCCGCCCGCCCGGCCCGCAAGCCGCTGGCAAAGCATGCCGTCAGCAGATACCCCCCGGTCGGCGCCTCCCAGTCCAGCATCTCGCCGGCACAGAACACCCCCGGCATGCCCTTGACCATCAAGCCCTCATCCAACGCCTCGAAACGTACCCCACCCGCGCTGCTGATCGCTTCATCCAGCGGCCGTGTGCGCACCAGCGTGATCGGCAATGCCTTGATCGCCCTCGCCAAGGCATCAGGGGCGGCAAAGGTCGCCTGATCGGTCAGCTCACGCAACAGCGCCGCCTTGACCCCATCGATACCCAACTGGCTGTGCAGGTGCTTGGCCATGGAGCGCGAACCCCGTGGCTTGGCCAGCGCCTGGGCAATCTTGTCCACAGGCTTGTCCGGCAACAGGTCGAGCAGCAACACCCCATGGCCCTCACGGTTGATGGCCTCGCGCACCGGTGCTGACCAGGCATACACAAGGCTGCCTTCCACCCCCTGCGCGGTGAGGATGAACTCGCCCTTGCGTGGCGCGCTGCCGGGAACGCTGAGGGCAATGTTCTTCAACGGTGCACCTGCGAACTTGTCCTTGAGCAGTGCGCTCCAGCCTGCCACTTCAAAACCGCAGTTGCTGGGCTGCAAGGGCGAAATATCCACAGCCCGTGCGGCCAGCAACGGTTGCCAGCTCCCGTCCGAACCCAGTCGCGCCCAACTACCGCCACCCAGCGCCAACACCACTACGGCGGCCTTCACCAGCCGCTCGCCCTGTGGATAAGCAATCCGCAATGCCCCCTCGCTGTTCCAGCCCAACCAGCGGTGACGGGTGTGGATAACTACCCCGCCGTCGCGCAGGCGCTTGAGCCAGGCGCGCAGCAGTGGCGCGGCTTTCATGTCGGTGGGGAACACCCTGCCCGAAGTGCCGACGAAGGTTTCGATGCCCAGGCCGTGAATCCACTGGCGCAAGGCGTCGGCATCGAAGTCGCGCAGCAGCGCAGCAATTTCGCCCTGGCGCTCGGCATAGCGGCTGACGAACGCCGGGTAGGGCTCGGAATGGGTGATGTTCATGCCTCCGACACCTGCCAGCAGGAACTTGCGGCCCACCGAAGGCATGGCATCGAACACCTCGACCGTCAGGCCCGCCTGGGCCAGTGCTTCGGCGGCCATCAGGCCGGCTGGGCCGCCGCCGATGACGACAGCGAGGGGAGGGGAGGCGGGGCTCAGATCAGACATGGTGGGCAGCAGGCTGTGGAAAAGAGGCGCATTCTAGCGCAGCGCGGCCTGTGGAAGCACTGCTCAAAAAATGATCAGTGTTCTGCAGGCCTTGCCTGTAAAGGGCTGCAACGCCTTTCCCGCAGGTTATCCACAAGCGGTTCCACAGTCATTGTGAACAACCGATGACGCGTGCCGCGCTGTGATGAAGGATGCCGTGGCGCCTGGCCAGGGCTGCGCGGTCCTTGCTGTAGCCACCGCCGATCACGCCCACCACCGGGATGTCGCGGCCCAGGCAGTGGCGCAGCACCGCCTCGTCACGGGCGGCAACGCCTGCATCGGTCAATTGCAGATAGCCCAGGGCGTCGTCCTTGTGCACATCGACCCCGGCGTCATACAGCACCAGGTCGGGTCGATAGAGCGGCAGCAGGTAGTTAAGGGCGTCGTCCACCACCTTCAGATAGGCCATGTCGCCCATGCCGCGGGGCAGGGGGATGTCCCAATCGCTTTGCGCCTTGCGCGCCGGGAAGTTCTGTTCACAGTGCAGCGACACAGTGATGGCGTCTGGTGTGTCGTGCAGGATGCGCGCGGTGCCGTCACCCTGATGCACATCGCAGTCGAAGATCAGCACCCGGTGGACCCGGCCAGCCTCCAGCAGGTAGCGGCTGATCACGGCCAGGTCGTTGAAGATGCAGAAGCCGGCAGGATGATCGTAATGGGCGTGGTGAGTGCCACCGGCAAGGTGGCAGGCGATGCCGTGCTGCAGCGCCATCTCGGCGCTCAGCAGCGAGCCGCCTACGGCGCGCACGGTACGCCGGGCCAGGGCCTCGCTCCAGGGCAGGCCGAGGCGACGCTGGTCCTCGCGCGACAGGTCGCCGTTCATGTAGCGCTCGATGTAGCTGCGGTCGTGGGCCAGGGCGAGGATGTCGTTGGGGCAGATGTCCGGGCGCAGCAGGGCCTGGTCGGTGGTCAGCCCGCTGTCGATCAAGTGGTCGTGCAGCAGGCGGAACTTGTCCATGGGAAAGCGGTGTTCGGCGGGGAACTCCGGGCTGTAGTCTTCGTGGTAGATCAGCGGCAACGGCATGGGTGGGGTCGCAATCAGGGCCAGTGCTGATCTTGCCATGGCCGGGGCAGCTTTGCTGCCCAATCACCGGCAAGCCAGAACAGGTAGTGCAAGGCAGTTGCCCTGGCAGGCAGGAGCGGGGTCAGCGCTGTTTCGTGGTACTGGCCAGCACCCGTTGCCAGTCCGGCTCGTTCAGGCGGCCGAGGATGCGCGCCTTGCCATTACTATCCACCGAAACGAACAGCGCACTGGCATAGCCACTCTCACGTTCGCCACCCGCAACGTTCTGCTGGCGGGCAAAATGATCGATGCAACCGTTGTGGGTCACCAGCACCAGGTTATGCCCCGGCCGCTTGTGCGCCAGCGCTTCGCTGGCGAACTGGCCGTCACAGCTTTCCAGCCATTCCTCACTGGCCACCGCCTGGCCAAGGATGAAATGCGCGGTTTGCCGTGTGCGCAGTTTCGGGCTGCTGAGCATATCGGCGTTGTTCAGGCCCAACTCGTGCAGCCCTTGGCCAACGCGGGTCGCGGCCTGGCTGCCGGCCACGGTGATGCCGGTGGGGTCGTCCAGGCACGGGCCGGGGGCGCTGTCGCAGCGTTCGGCGTGGCGGATCATCACGATCACTGCACCGCCGGCCCAGTCCTGCAGCAGGCCGCTGTCACTCAATTGCTGTTCGTTGCCAAGGTCCACGATGTGCGTCCTCGTCGCCAGCCAGGTGCTCAACGCCGCCACGACCATGCACAGGCCAAGGGCGGCACCGAGGGCTTTGCGGGTCAGGCGTCGCTTGCGCCGGGCTTGGATGGCAGGGTGCCCCTGGGTGTTGCTGATTTGCATGCGTTGCTCCGTTGGCGTGGCCGCAGCTGGCGCGGCGGTGGATGGCAGGCATCCTGCCAAGCGGCCTGTCGGGGGGCGGTGAAGGACATGTGAAAATTGCATTCGGGCGTGCCGGCTGGGTGAAACCAGCGCCCGCGCCTACGCTGTAAACTGCAAGACAGTAAAACCGGAGCATGTCCCATGACCCCTATCTTGCAACTGGAAAGCGCACGCCTGGTGTTGCGCCAATGGCACGACGAAGACCTGCGCGAGTTTGCTGCGATGTGCGCCGACCCGCAGGTGATGCGCTACTTCCCGGCGCCGCTGACACGCCTGGAGGCGGCTGCCCTGATCGGCCGCGTGCGCGGGCATTTCAATGAATACGGCTTTGGCCTGTGGGCCCTGGAGCGCAAGGACAGCGGTGCCTTCATCGGCATGACCGGGTTGCTGAACGTGGGCTTCGATGCCGATTTCACGCCGGCGGTGGAGATCGGCTGGCGCCTGGCACGCCGTCACTGGGGCCTGGGTTTTGCCAGTGAGGCGGCGTGGACTTGCCTGCGTTGTGCTTTTGCCCAATTGCGCCTGGAAGAGGTGGTGTCGTTCACTAGCGAGAGCAACCTGCCCTCGCAGAAGGTCATGCAGGCCATCGGTATGCAGCAGGACCTGAACGGTAGTTTCGAACACCCCCGCCTGCCCGTGGGCCACCCGCTGCGCCCGCATGTGCTGTACCGCATCGACCGCGCACACTGGGAGCGTACCCTGCGCGCCTGAATGCATGGCCATGCCCGGCGCGAATGACAAACCCTGTATCATTTCCCTAATGGAGGGCGCTTGCCGCAAGATGTTCAGCGCCTATGAGATCGAGCGCCGCTTGGGCGGCGCATCGCGAGCAAGACTCGCTCCTACGGAGAACCCCCGATGAGTCATGTGTTGGACGACCTGGTCGACCTGTTGAGCCTCGAGTCCATCGAGGAGAACCTGTTCCGTGGACGCAGCCAGGACCTGGGCTTCCGCCAGTTGTACGGCGGGCAGGTATTGGGCCAATCATTGTCGGCGGCCAGCCAGACGGTCGAGGATGCACGCCATGTGCATTCGTTGCACGGCTACTTCCTGCGCCCTGGCGATGCCAGCCTGCCGGTGGTGTATTCGGTGGACCGCGTGCGCGATGGCGGCAGCTTCAGCACCCGGCGGGTGACGGCGATTCAGAAAGGCCAGACGATCTTTACCTGCAGCGCCTCGTTCCAGTACGACGAGGAAGGTTTCCAGCACCAGGCGCCGATGCCTGAGGTGGTCGGCCCGGAGAACCTGCCCAGTGAAGTCGAGCTGGCCCGGGCCATGGCCGACCAGCTGCCCGAGCGCATTCGCGACAAGGTGCTGTGCGCCAAGCCGATCGAGATCCGCCCGGTCACCGAGCGCGACCCCTTCAACCCCAAGCCTGGCGACCCGGTGAAGTACGCCTGGTTTCGCGCCGACGGCAACCTGCCCGATATCCCCGCCCTGCACAAATACCTGCTGGCCTACGCCTCGGACTTCGGCCTGCTGACCACCTCGTTGCTGCCCCATGGCAAATCGGTGTGGCAGCGCGACATGCAGATCGCCAGCCTCGACCACTCACTGTGGTTCCACGGCAACCTGCGTGCCGACGAGTGGCTGCTGTACGCCACCGACAGCCCCTGGGCGGGTAATGCCCGTGGCTTCTGCCGAGGCAACATCTTCAACCAGGCCGGGCAACTGGTGGCGTCGTCGTGCCAGGAAGGCCTGATTCGCCACCGCAAGGACTGGGCATGAGCCTGGGCGAGGTGCGCAACTGGGTGTTCGACATGGACGGCACCCTGACCGTGGCCGTGCACGATTTTGCCGCCATCCGCGTGGCGCTGGATATCCCGGCCGAGCACGACATCCTCACCCACCTGGCGGCCTTGCCGGCGGACGAAGCGGCAGCCAAGCATGCCTGGCTGCTGGAGCACGAGCGCGACCTGGCAATTGCCTCCACGGCGGCCACCGGGGCGGTGGAACTGGTGCGCGAACTGGCCGAGCGTGGTTGTCGGCTGGGCATTCTGACCCGTAATGCCCGCGAGTTGGCGCATGTGACGCTGGAGGCCATCGGCCTGGCGGACTGTTTCCCGGTGGAGCACATTCTCGGGCGTGACGAAGCGGCGCCCAAGCCTAGCCCGGATGGGCTGCTGAAGATTGCCAATGCCTGGGGTGTGGCACCGTGTGAGCTGGTGATGGTGGGGGATTACCGGTTTGACCTGGACTGTGGGCGGGCTGCTGGGGCGCGCACGGTGCTGGTGAACCTGCCGGACAATCCGTGGCCGGAACTGGTGGATTGGCATGCGGCCGATTGCCGGGCACTGAAGGTGATGCTGGGCTGAGTTTTTGTGTCGTCTGTGCGGGCCTCTTCGCGGGTAAACCCGCTCCTACAGGGACCGCGCCGAGCTCAAGTCCAGCACTCAACCTGTGGGAGCGGGTTCACCCGCGAAGAGGCCGGACCTGTCTATGCTGAACCCCAATCTATTCCCTGAACGGAGACCCTACCCATGACCAGCAAGGCCATTTACGTAAAACCCGGCGGCGGCTACGACAAGGTCGAGGTCGGTAGCAGCGAGGCTCCTGCACCCCAGGCCGGCGAGATCACCGTGCGCCTGCACGCCAGCTCCCTCAATTATCACGATTTCGCCGTGGTCAGCGGCATGTGGGGCCCGAGCGAGCGGCGCATCCCCATGGCCGATGGCGCTGGCGAAGTGGTCGCGGTGGGGAGTGGCGTCACCGAGTTCCAGGTTGGCGACAATGTGGTCAGTACCTTCTTCCCCGACTGGCTCGACGGCCAGGCCAATGTCGAAGGCTTTGGCAGGGTGCCCGGGGACGGTATCGATGGTTACGCCCGTGAACAGGTCACCGCTCGCGCCACCGCGTTCACCCTGGCGCCCAAGGGCTTCAGCCACGCTGAAGCTGCCACGCTGACCACGGCCGGTCTCACGGCCTGGCGTGCGCTGATGAGCGACGACCACCTCAAGCCCGGCGATACGGTGCTGGTGCAGGGCACCGGCGGTGTGTCGATCTTCGCCCTGCAGTTTGCCAAGCTGGCCGGTGCGACGGTGATCGCCACCTCGTCCAGCGACGCCAAGCTGGAGCGTCTGAAGGCCCTGGGTGCCGACCATCTGATCAACTACAAGAGCACCCCGGCCTGGGGTGAGAAAGTGCGCGAGCTGACCGGCAACCGCGGCGTCGACCATGTGATCGAAGTGGGCGGCCCGGCGACGTTGGAGCAATCGATGATTGCCACGCGCATCGGTGGACATGTGTCGTTGATCGGCATCCTCACCGGCGTGGCCGGGCAGTTGCCGTTGGTGCAGGCGCTGGTGCGGCAGATTCGCCTGCAAGGCGTGCTGGTGGGCAGCCGCGCCCAGCAGCAGGCGATGGTGCGGGCGATCGATGCCAACGGCCTGCGGCCGGTGGTGGACAAGCATTTCGAGCTGGAGCAGATCGTCGAGGCGTTCCGTTATCAGGAGAGCAACCGGCATTTCGGCAAGATCTGCCTGACCTGGTAACGGCCTGGGCTGCTTTGCGGCCCAGGCACAATACTCTCGAATGAAAAACAAAAGCTCCAGACGGCCCGGTGACGCGATCGGGCATGCCGTCGGTGACAGCTGGCGGCAATGGAAATGCCCTGTCGTGATCAAACAGTTTCGGGGCGTTCTCGTGTAATTACCCACAGCCCTGCAAGGCTTAAATGAAGCCCGACTTGCACTGACACGTTGCTCTGTGACGCGTGCCAAATATCAACAACAGAGCGCGAGTAACGTGTCGACTTTTTGATTTCAAAGGAGATATTTTCGCCTACGCCTGCCCGCCCATCCTTGTGTCAGCAAAAAGAGAACAACATCAATGAACACCGTGGGATCTGATGGCAACCTTGCCCAAGGTTTCAAGCCACGTCATGTAACGATGCTGTCCATCGCCGGCATCATCGGCGCCGGACTTTTCGTCGGCTCTGGCCATGCCATCGCGGCAGCCGGGCCAGCTACCATAGTTTCCTATTTCGTGGCCGGTGCCCTGGTGGTACTGGTCATGCGCATGCTCGGCGAAATGGCCGTGGCACACCCGGACACCGGATCGTTTTCCACCTACGCCGAGCAGGCCATCGGCCGCTGGGCTGGCTACACCATCGGCTGGCTGTACTGGTGGTTCTGGGTACTGGTGATCCCGATCGAGGCGTTGGCCGCCGGGCATGTGCTGAACGCCTGGTTCCCGCAGGTAGACAGCTGGATATTCGCCCTGGCTTCGGTGCTGCTGCTGGCCGGTACCAACCTGTTCAGCGTGGCCAAGTACGGTGAGTTCGAGTTCTGGTTCGCCATCCTCAAGGTCACGGCCATTCTCGGTTTCATTGGCCTGGGTTTCGCCGCGCTGATGGGCTGGCTGCCCAACCGTGAGGTCAGTGGCCTGAGCGGCTTGATGGCCGAGCACGGCGGCTTCGCGCCGAAGGGCTGGTCGGCGGTGGTCGGTGCGTTCATCACCGTGATGTTCAGCTTCATCGGCACCGAAGCGGTGACTATCGCCGCGTCCGAATCCAGCGACCCGTCGCGCAACATCGCCAAGGCCACTCGCTCGGTGATCTGGCGCATCAGCACCTTCTACATCCTGTCGATCTTCGTGATCATTTCGGTGGTGCCGTGGAACGACCCTCAGCTGGCGGTGGTGGGTTCCTACCAGCGTGCGCTGGAGATCATGAACATTCCCAACGCGGCCTTCATGGTCGACCTTGTGGTGCTGGTGGCAGTGACCAGCTGCATGAACTCGTCGATCTACATTGCCTCGCGGATGATGTACTCGCTGGCCAAGCGCGGTGACGCACCGGCCATGCTCAACAAGACCTCCAAGGTCGGTGTACCGCGCGCTGCGGTATTCGGCAGCACGCTGATCGGCGCGGCCATTGCCATCCTCAACTACTTCGCGCCGAAGGGCGTGTTCGAGTTCCTGCTGGCCAGCTCCGGGGCCATTGCCTTGCTGGTGTACATGGTCATCGCCATTTCGCAGCTGCGCATGCGCCGCCGCCTGGAGCGGGAGAACACCGAGCTGAAGTTCCGCATGTGGCTGTTCCCGTACCTGACCTGGGCGGTGATCCTGTTCATTGGCGGGGCACTGGCGGTCATGATGTTCACGCCTGAACACCGGGCAGAAGTGAGCTCGACATTGGGCCTGGCGATCGTGATTTCCTTCCTGGGGATCGTGACCACGCGGGGCCATGCGCAACCCGTGGCGGTGCGTTCGATGGGGTGATTGAGTTCACCTGGCGGTAGGGCAAAGGGCACCAGTGGATGGGTGCCCTTTGTTTTTTCAGCCTTTCATCATCTTGATGTAGCTGATTGTCGCTGGCGCTTTCTCGAAGCGCCGGTGAATCAGGCTAAGCCACGAGCTGGCCTGGCAGTCGACAATACGCCGGTAGTTCACCTGCGGCAGGCTGATGCGCTGTACCACCGATTCCGGCACCACTGCGATGCCTTGGCCGAGTGACACCAGGGTGATCACCGCCACCAGGCTACCCGGCTGTGGGCCGAGCCTCGGGACGAAGCCACCTTGTGCCGCTACCTCCAGCGTCCCGGAGATCTGCTCGGGCAGGATGAAGGTTTCATTGGCCAGGCGCGAAGCCGGGATCTGCGGAACTTCATTGATCCGCGAGCTGGCGGGCAGGGCCAGGACGAAACCTTCCTGGTGCAAGGCGATGGCTTCGAGCTCTCCGGGCAGCTCCATCGGCGAGCGCACATAGGCAAGGTCGAGCAGGCCATCGCGGACCATGCCGGGCAGTTCGGTCATGGGCAGTTCGCGAATGTTCAGGCGCACACCGGGGCAGGTTTCGCTGTAGCGGCTGACTTGCTGCTGGAGCATGCCCGAGTAAGCGGCCGAGGCCACATAGCCCAGTTCGATGCGCCCGCTTTCGCCTCGGGCGGCCCGTTGCGCGCCCAGTTGCGCGGCGTCGAACTGGCGTACGGCATGTTCGGCCTCGATCAACAGCGCCTGGCCGGCGGCGGTGAGGTTGACCTCGCGCTGGTTGCGCTCGAACAGGCGCACGCCCAGTTCGCGCTCCATGTCCTGGATCTGCCGGCTGAGGGTGGGCGGAGCGATGCCCAGTTGCTCGGCGGCGCGGGTGAAGTGACCGTGGCGGGCGACGCAGAGGAAGTAGCGGAAATGGCGGATTTCCATGGGTGTTACCTACAGGGTAATGACGCAGGCCGCCGGGGCTAACAAGCCTGGGGGCTGGCGGCGTTATGGTGAGGCCAACACTACAAGGCTGGTGGCTTGGCGGCAAAGGCTGCCCGGCGATCTTGCAGGCCAATAACACCGCCAAAACCGACCCGCTATGCATCCGGAGCCTCACCATGCCCTCTGCGCGTTTCACCTTGCTCACCGCCTCCCAGGTCTGCGCCCTGATCATTCTCGACACCAACATCGTCGCGGTCAGCCTGCCCAGCATCGCGCGCGAACTGTCCGGCTCGTTCGCCGATATTGAATGGGTGGTCAGCGCCTACCTGCTGGCCTTCGCCGCCTGCCTGCTGCCCGCTGGCAGCCTTGCCGACCGTTTTGGCCGCCGGCGCATGCTGCTGCTCGGCCTGGCTCTGTTCGGCATCGCCTCGCTAGCCTGCGGCGCGGCGCCCAATCTGCTGTTCCTCGACCTGGCCAGGGCAGCCAAGGGCGTCGGCGCGGCGCTTTTGCTGACCTCGGCCCTGGCCGCGATCGGCAACCGCTTCCATCAACCCCAGGAACGCATGCGCGCCTGGGCCTTCTGGGGCGCCTGCATGGGCGCCACCATCACTTTTGCGCCGCTACTGGGCGGGGTGATCGCCAGCACTCTTGGCTGGCGCTGGATCTTCTACATCAACTTGCCGTTGGTGGCAGTGCTGGCAGTGATGGTGTTGCGCAGTGTCGAAGAGTCCCGTGACAGCGCTGCGGCACGGCTCGACCCATGGGGCAGCCTGACTTTCGCCGGCAGCCTGGGTTACCTGATCTGGGCGATGATCGATGCCAACCAGGTAGGCTGGGGCAGTGCGCAAACCCTGGGGCGGCTGGTGATCAGCGCCTTCCTGTTCGGCCTGTTCGTCATGGTCGAGCGCAGCCAGGAACGGCCGATGATCGACCTGCGGCTGATGCGCAGCGGGCGTTTCGTTGGCGCCTTGCTGGGGATGTTTGCCTATGCTGCCTGCGCCCAGGTGATGATGACCCTGCTGCCGCTGTACCTGCAGAACGGCCTGCAATTGTCGGCCTTGGCTGCTGGCGCAGGCATGCTGCCGTTTGCCGTGGCCATGCTGCTGACCCCACGCCTGGGCATGCGTCTGGCTGCACGCTTGAGCCCGGCGCAGGTGTTTGCGCTGGGCCTGGTGCTGGTAGGGGCGGGCAACCTGCTGTGCGCCTGGGCTGCAGGATACGGCGGCTATAGCGCATTCGCCCTCGCCAGCGTGGTGCTGGGCGCTGGCGCCGGGCTGCTCAATGGCGATACGCAGAAGAACATCATGGCTTGCGTACCGCGTGAACGTACCGGCATGGCTTCGGGCCTGAGCACCACCACGCGGTTCGGCGCGATCGTGCTTGCCATCGGTGTTCTCGGGGGTGTGCTAGCTGCCCGCAGCGGGCAATTGTTGCATGAGGCCATGGCCACCGTGGCGCCCGCTCAATCGGGCCAGGTTGCCGCAATGGCTACCCGGGTTGCCGCAGGTGACCTGCAAGCGGCATTGGCCATGCTCGACCCAAGCCTGCGTCAAGCAGTAGCTCCCTTGGCCCGGCAGGCGTTCATGGGTGGTTTCGAAGCTGTATTGCAAGTTGCGGGCGTAGCGGCACTGCTGTTTGCCGTGTCGGTTGGCACGTTGCTGAGGCGGCCACTGCCAACCCTCCAGGGAGCACAGCAATCGTGAACCGGGTGGCCTGAAACGACGTTCGGCTTTGGAGGCAGGTCGCGTTGCATTACATGCTCCTTGCGCGCAACCAATTCAAATGATTACTCTCATTGAGGACGCGTAGACAACGGCGCCAAGGGATCTGGCAATCGCCAGATTATGCTGAGACAAGGACCTTCTCGTGCACGATTACTCCAACGAAACTTCAATCCCACAGTCCGAACTGCCGCCAGGCGTGTTTCCGCCGATGCCCGGCTTTACCATCGGCGACTTGCTTAATGTTGCCTGGCAGCCCGTTGAAGTGCTGCTTGAGCAGCGTGATATCGACCCCGGCCTGGTTCGCGAAACCAGTATTGCGATGGCCAGCCATCTGTACAACGCGCTGGAGAGAGAAGATGCCCAGTACCAGATCGCGACCTGGTACCAGAAGCCTTATGACAAGCCCGAAATGCGTGAGCGCAGCGTCGAGATCATCTCTGAACAGTTCGGGAGCATTACCTTGGATGCCGTCGCTGACTCCTTGGAGGGGTCACCTTTGCTACAGCTGGGCAAGGATTTTTATATGCAGTTCATCGAGCTGACAGGGAATGCCATCAGGGATCACATTCTGAAGTTGAATGACCCTGCCTTCGATCCGTTTGCAAACCGCGAAGACAGGTGATAGCCAGGCATTAGGCAACACGCCACTTGCGCAGCGATTCATGTAGGCAGTACCCCACCCGTGAGCCAGGCTTGCGCTGGCTCACGTTCACATCCCGGGATACTTCAGCTCTCGGGCGCCACTCCCAGCAGCATCTGAACCTGACGCCGGAGCTGCCCCACCAGCTCACGTTCAGCGCGCAACTCGGAGCGCAGCTCATTGTTCTCGTGCTCGTGAATCCGAGCGATGCGCTGCACGTCCCGATCGTTTCTGAGCACATCCCAGACCTCTCCAATCCGAGAGTGCACCAGCACGAGAACGAGCAGAGTGATGCCGCTTAGGCTCAGCAGTGCGAGCTGCAGGGTTTCCATTTATCGCTTCCTTGAGTAGTGGCTGTTTGCCGTTAAGTGAAACGATATGTCTAGTAAGGCTACACGTCTATATTGGCTACTTGTACAGGTAAAGGATTAGTGCAGATCCCGCCTGCGCTTGGCTGGCGCGTGGATAGGAGGGTGAAGGCAATGTGCTATCGTGCAGGCCGCGTATGGCGTGGCCTCAAGAGGAAAGCACTCTCGCAATGGAGATTTTCGACCGCCTGCTTGATACGTATAAATACTTTACATGTCTAGCGCATGTTGAACGTAATTGAGCAGACACGTAGGATTTCACGACACATCATTCGTCTGGTCGCTACTCGCTGCCAATCATTCAGGGCCCACGATGAAACATAAGCAAAGCATGGATCAAATCCGCTGGGACCTTGCCCTGCGCTACCGCCTGATCGAAACGGTAGTCTGGTGGGAGGGGCGCCTGACCACCAACCACTTGATGCAGTGCTTCGGCATCAGCCGGCAGCAGGCATCGAAGGACATCAACACCTACATCACCGACTATGCCTCGAAGAATCTGGTCTACGACAAGCAGATCAAAGGCTACGTGCCAACCCGGCAGTTCAAACCGTTGTTCATCGACGACAGCGCCAGTGCCTACCTGGACCTGCTCAACCACAACGATGAGCGTGCGCCGCATATCGAAGGGTTGAACCTGGCTTACGCGCACACTGAAGTGTTGAAGGTACCCGATCGATCTGTGAGGCCCGAGGTGCTGCGGCCACTGCTCAAGGCGTGTCGTGAAAAGCGGCGTCTGGACATCGAGTACGTGTCGTTCAAAACCCCGGAAGTGGAAGGGCGCACCATTGCGCCGCACACGTTGGTGTACACCGGGATGCGTTGGCACGTGCGGGCTTACTGCGAGAAGAACCGGGAGTATCGGGACTTTGTGTTGAGCCGTTTTCGAGGGGAGCCGGAGCTGCTCGACGATCAGACGGAAAATGGTGTCGAGCACGACGTGGAGTGGAACACCAAGATCGATGTGATCTTCAAGCCGGACGAGCGCCTGACTCCAGCGCAACGGTCGATCATTGAAGTGGACTACGCGATGACTGATGGGCAGCTTGTGGTCAAAAGCTCACAAGCATTGGCGAAGTACGTAGTGAAACGATTTCACGTAAATCCGAACCTGCATGACGCCCGCCCTGAAGCCCAGCAGTTGGTGTTGGCGAACCGGGCTGAGTTGAAACTCTGGCTGAGCCTGGACTAAAGACGTCCCTTGTCGACCTCACGGTTTTGCACATCGAGCGGAGACGGCCGATGATGATCTGGTGGAGTGAGCATATCCAGGAAGCAGCGACTGGTAATCTGTCAGTTGTCTCCTCCTGTCGCGCGTAGCCTTTGTCGGGCGGGCTTATTGCGAACACCGGCGTAGCCGGTACCATGCACTGCACTGGATTCTTCGCGGGCTTGCCCGCTCCCACAGGTCAACTGGCTGGCATTGAATTCACACCCTACTTGTGGGAGCGGCCGTCGCCGCGGGCACCGGTGGAGCCGATGCCATGCAGCGCCTTGGATTCTTCGCGAGTAAACCCGCTCCCACAGGGTAATGAGCGAACCCGTCTGTGAACCCGGTGCTTCGCGACAGCGCAGCCCGAAGTACGGTGGCTACCGCATCATTCCTAGCTCGGCATCATCCAGCAGCGCCTTGCCCAAAGCGCAAAGATAATGCGCGGCCCAGATCAGCTTCGGCTTGTCTTCCATCAGGCCGTCGATGGTCAGGTCCCGCGCATAGCCCATCAGTTCCGAAGCTTGCTCGCGGGCGTTCTGGCAGGGTATGCCGGGCTCGATGCGGAACAGTGGGTGAGTCTGGTTTTCGCCTTGGTAGAAGATGGTTTTACCGACGGTGCATTGGGTGTCTTCGGTGGTCATTGGCCGATCTCCCTGGTCGCGAATCAGTGCACGGCTTGCGGGGCCGAGGGCTTGTGTATGTGTGCCAGCGCTGACTCGAGAAGTTTGCGCAGGGCTTCAAGCTCGTGTATTGACGCCATGATCAACAGTGACGCCAGCGATCGTGGCTGCATCAGCATTGCATGCTGGGCTACGGCTTCGGCACAGAGCGCGTAGTCCGAGGCGAGCATGATGGTGTCTTCCAGGGAAAGGGGATGGTGGGGTGGGTCGGGGACGATCTTCAGCATTTTTGGTCCTCAGTGGAGCGACCAGCGCTTGCTGTCAAACAAGTGGTGGCAGCTGTGTATGGGTTGACAGACCGGTGAAGACCAAACCGGCGCACACGAGGTGCCCCACACACAGCCGCCATAGGCAAAAACTGTCTGTTTGGTCGTCATCAGCCTGTCAAAGCTGATCGTTGATGTACAACGACCCGACGAGACTAAAACCCTGAAAAAACGACCGCAACGGAAAACAGGCGTTGGGAGTATCTTTGGGAAACGTCCTACGCGGAAGGGGTTAAATCTGATTTTCCGGGCTCGTTCAGCCCAAAACCCAGGCACAAAAAAAAGACGCCCGAGGGCGTCTTCTTCTTTGGGATTTGGTGGAGCCGGGGGGATTTGAACCCCCGTCCGCCAGTACTCCGCTGTCGGTACTACATGCTTAGCCGTGTCTACTGAGTTAATCCGCAGCCGCCCGACGGGCAGGGTGCTTTGGACGAGTTGGGTAAGTTTTAGTCGCTTTGCCCCCAACGTGCTACACGACGATCCTGTTCTGTATGACAATCATTTCGGGTTTACAGGCATCCCCTGATGATTGCTGGAGCCGAAGCTACCAGGAGAGCGGGCTCAGCTGCTTACGCAGCGAGAGCGTAGCCCTCGTAGTTTTCGTCATTGGCAACTATAGAAAGTTGCAACAGTGGATTTACGAGTTCTGTTACCAACTCGGCATGCACCTAGAGTTTCGCTACCGGCGTCGAATCCTGATCGGCCCCACACTAGCTCTTGGCTAACGCACCTTACGGTACGTGAGGCCGAGTATACGCCATTGTGCGGGCGACGTCGACAGCCGGACCGGTCGCCCGCCGCTGGGCTCACGTGCCGCTACCACCGCTGCCTTTCTCGGTTTTTTCCAGGCGTTCGAGGACTTTGCTGGTGATGGCGATGCATTCCTTGGTATCGCCCGAGGCCTGGGCAGCCTTGGCTTTGTCGACGTGCTCGGTAATGGCCTTGTCCAGGCCTTCGGAGGTGGCGCCGGCGGTGGCCATGCTGTCGTCGATCTTTTGCAGGTTGGCCGTGCACAGGTCTTCGGCGGCGAACACCGGTGAAGCCAGCATGGTGGCGGCCGCGAACAGGGCCGAAAGCGCGGTACCTTTCATGGGAGTCTCCTTCTGGGCCTCTGGAGGGTGGGCCTGTAAGGGTGGACTGCGGGGGATTGGCGCGGGTTCAATCGAGATGGTGGCGGCGTGAGATGATGGTGGGGATGGCACCGGCTATGCCGGTGTTCGCGGGTGAACCCGCTCCCACATGGAATTGGGTTGGCTCGGGCATGTGCAGTACCGGTGGGAGCGGGCGTGCCCGCGAAACAGGCAGCGCGGTGCATGGCACCGGCTGCGCCGGTGTTCGCGGGCATGCCCGCTCCCACAGGGTCAGATACTGCGTGGCCGGGTGACGCGGTCTACCAGGTAGACCAGGCCGTGGTAGTCGATGCCGCTGTGGCTGGACAGGCCGATCTCGCAGGTGCGGCTGGTGGAGATGCCTTCGCTGCAATATTGCACCGCATCCTTCAGGCTGCGCAGCGAGTGGGCGTTGAGTTCGGGGGTGGTGAAGCCTTTGTCACCGGCAAAGCCGCAGCAGTGTATGCCCTCCGGGATTACCACCTGCTTGCTGCAACGCCGCGCCAGGTCGATCAGTGCCTGGCTTTCGCCCAGGTGCTGGGTGCTGCAGGTCACGTGCACGGCCACTGGTTCGTCCTGGGGGGTGAATTCCAGGCGCTCGAGCAGGTGGGTGCGGATGAAGCGCACCGGGTCGTACAGGTCCAGCCGGGTATCGCTCAGGTCCTGCACCAGGCGCAGGGTGCAGGGGCTGGTGTCGCAGTAGATCGGGTCGAGGCCGCCGCGGCTGGCGTGCAGCAGGGCGGCGATCAGTTCCTGGCGTTTGTGTTCGGCCTGCTCGGGGTAGCCCTTGGAGGCGAACGGCTGGCCGCAGCACAGGCTGTCGGCGTTGTCGGGGAACACTACCTGGTAACCAGCCTTTTCCAGCAGGGCGCGGGTCTTGTCCAGTAGCGAGCTCTGCTCGCGGTCGGCATAGGCCGGGCCCATCACCCGCGAGACGCAGGCAGCCAGGTACACCACGCGGGGGCGGGCGTCGTTGCTGGCCGGGCCGAAGTCCAGCGGGCGCAGGGGTTGTGGCATGGCCGGGGTCCACTGCGGCAGGCGGCCTTTGCTGGCTTTGTTCAGCGCGGCGCTCAGGCGGCCCAGGCGTGGGGCGCCGAGCAGCTTGCGCGCGGTGTTGGCGGCGGTCAGGGTCAGGCGCGCGCCGCCCAGGGCGGTGTGGAAGTGTTCGGCCAGCCAGTCGGCGGCTTTTTCGTGTGCGGCGGCCTGGCTGCGCAGTTTCTTCACCAGTTCGCCGGTGTTGATGCCGACCGGGCAGCGCTGGGCGCACAGGCCGGTGGCGGCGCAGGTGTCGATACCCTGGTACTGGTAGGTCTGCATCAGCTCGCGGGTGTCGATGCCGGCGCGCTGTTTGGCCTGAATGTCACGCCACATGACGATGCGCTGGCGCGGGCTGAGGGTCAGGCCCTTGGACGGGCACACCGGTTCGCAGAAGCCGCACTCGATGCACTTGTCGACGATCTCGTCGGCAGCGGGCAGCGGCTTGAGGTTTTTCAGGTGGATGTCCGGGTCTTCGCTCAACACCACGTCGGGGTTGAGGATGCCGTTGGGGTCGAGCAGGCGCTTCAGCTTCCACATCAGCTGGTAGGCATCCTGCCCCCACTCCAGCTCCACGAACGGCGCCATGTTGCGCCCGGTGCCGTGCTCGGCCTTGAGCGAGCCGCCAAACTCCACCGCCACCAGTTGCGCCACGTCGTCCATGAAGGCCTGGTAGCGGGCGACTTCCTCGGCGCTGTTGAAACCCTGGGTAAAGACGAAATGCAGGTTGCCTTCCAGGGCATGGCCGAAAATGATCGCTTCGTCGTAGCGGTGCTTGTCGAACAGCTGGATCAGGCGGTTGACGCCTTCGGCCAGTTGCTCGATGGGGAAAGTCACGTCTTCGATGATGACGGTGGTGCCGGTCTGGCGCACGGCGCCGACGGCGGGGAAGGTGTCCTTGCGGATTTTCCACAGCTGGTTGTAAACAGTCGGGTCTTCGCTGAAGTCCACCTGCTGTTCCAGTGGGAAGTCGGCAATCGAGGCCATCACCTGTTGCAGTTGTTCATGCAGCAGGCTCTGGCTGGCGGCGCGGGACTCGATCAGCAGGGCGCAGGCGTTGTCCGACAGGCCTTTTACCCACAGCGGCATGCCAGGCATGTCCTGCACCGAGCGCAGGCTACGGCGGTCGAGCAGTTCCACGGCCGAAACCGGCTGGCGCTTGAGCACGGTCACCGCACGGCAGCAGCTTTCCACGCTGGGGAACACCAACAGCGCGCTGGCCTTGTGCGGGTGGTCGGGCACGGTGTCGTAGGTGACGGCACTGATGAAGCCCAGGGTACCTTCGGAACCGACCAGCAGGTGCTGCAGGATATCCAGCGGCTGGTCGTAGTCCACCAGCGCGTTCAGCGATAGGCCGGTGGTGTTCTTCAGCCGGTACTTGTGCCGGATACGCTCGGCAAGTGCGGTGTTGGCGCGGGTCTCGCGGCCCAGGCGGGCCAGTGCTTCCAGCAGGTCGGCGTGGCTGGCCTCGAACGCGGCGACGCTGGCCGGGTCTTCGCTGTCCAGGCGCGTGCCGTCGGCCAGCACCAGGCGCAGGCCGGCCAGGGTATGGTAGGTGTTCTGCGCGGTGCCGCAGCACATGCCGCTGGCGTTGTTGGCGACGATGCCGCCAATCTTGCAGGCGTTGATCGAGGCCGGATCGGGGCCGATCTTGCGCCCGAAAGGCGCCAGCCAGGCGTTGGCCTGGGCGCCGATGACCCCGGGTTGCAGGCGGATCTGCTCGCCTTGGCCGCGGATTTCGCGGCCGTTCCAGTTATCGCCGAGCACGATCAGCACCGAGTCGCTGATGGCCTGGCCGGACAGGCTGGTGCCGGCGGCGCGGAAGGTGACCGGCACGCGCTCGCGCTGGGCCAGTTTGATCAGGCCGACCACTTCGTCCTCGGACTCGACGCGCACCACCAGCTTGGGTATCAGCCGGTAGAAGCTGGCGTCGGTGCCGAAGGCCAGGGTGGAGGTGGGGTCGTCGAAACGGCGTTCGGCGGGGATCAGGCGCTCGGCATCACGCAGGAACGCGGCGGGCAGGCTCATGCAGTCTCCTCGCGGGGCCGTGGCGTCTGTGCGCCACATGCCCCGGGTCAATCAGGCGGTCGTTCTTGCAGGCGGTCAGGCGCCCAGTTCGCGTACCAGCGAGTCGCGGGTGATTTCGCTGATCGACTTGGCGCCGGTCAGCACCATGGCCACGCGCATTTCCTTCTCGAACAGCTCCAGCAGGTTTTTCACCCCGGCCTGGCCGTGCACGGCAAGGGCGTAGAGGAAGGCGCGGCCGATCAGTACGGTATCGGCACCCAGGGCGATCATGCGTACCACGTCGAGGCCGCTGCGGATGCCGGAGTCGGCGAGGATCTTCAGGTCACCTTTGACCGCATCGGCAATCGCCGGCAGGGCGCGGGCGCTGGACAGCACGCCATCGAGCTGGCGGCCGCCGTGGTTGGACACGACGATGCCGTCGGCACCGAACCTGACTGCATCGCGGGCGTCATCGGCATCGAGAATGCCCTTGATGATCATCGGGCCATCCCAGAACTCGCGGATCCACTCCAGGTCTTTCCAGGAGATCGACGGGTCGAAGTTGTTGGCCAGCCAGCCGATGTAGTCGGCAAGGCCCGTGGGGTTGCCACGGTAGGTGGAAATGTTGCCCAGGTCGTGTGGGCGGCCCATCACGCCGACATCCCATGCCCACTCGGGGTGGGTCATGGCTTGCAGCACGCGGCGCAGCGGGCCGTTCTTGCCGCTCATGCCAGAGTGGGCGTCGCGGTAGCGGGCGCCTGGGGTTGGCATGTCGACGGTGAACACCAGGGTCTTGACCCCGGCGGCCTTGGCCCGCTCCAGGGCGTTGCGCATGAAACCGCGGTCCTTGAGCACGTACAGCTGGAACCACATCGGCCGGTCGATGGCCGGGGCCACTTCTTCGATCGGGCACACCGACACAGTGGACATGGTGAACGGGATGCCGTGGGCCGCCGCTGCGCGCGCCGCCTGCACTTCGCCACGGCGGGCGTACATGCCGGTGAGGCCGACCGGGGCCAGGGCCACCGGCATGCTCAGGGTTTCGTCGAACAGCTTGGTCTGCAGGCTGAGCTCGGACATGTTCTTCAGCACGCGCTGACGCAGGGCAATGCTGGCCAGGTCCGAGACGTTGTGGCGCAGGGTGTGCTCGGCGTAGGCGCCGCCGTCGGCATAGTGGAACAGGAAGGGAGGCAGCTTGCGTTGGGCCGCGGCGCGATAGTCGGTAGAGGCAGAAATGATCATGGATTCTCGCAGCGTTGCGTGTGGGGATTGCCGGGCGCGCGATGGCGCCCGGCCCCTTTCACTTTAGTGATGAACCAGCATGCCGGTCAGCCAGTAGGCCTGGATCAGGGTGATCAGGCCGACGATGGTGGCGAAGAACAGGCTGTGCTTGACGGTGAAGCGGAACAGGTCGGATTCCTTGCCGACCAGGCCGGTGGCGGCGCAGGCCACGGCGATCGATTGCGGCGAGATCATCTTGCCGGTCACGCCGCCGCTGGTGTTGGCCGCTACCAGCAGGGTGTCGTTGACCCCGATCTGGTGTGCGGTGGTGGCCTGCAGCGAGCTGAACAGGGCGTTGGACGAGGTGTCGGAACCGGTCAGGAACACGCCAAGCCAGCCGAGGAACGGCGAGAAGAACGGGAACGCGGCACCGGTACCGGCCAGCACCAGGGCCATGGTCGAGGACATGCCCGAGTAGTTGGTGACGAAGGCGAAGGCCAGCACCATGCCGATCGACAGGATGGGCCAGCGCAGTTCCCAGAAGGTTTCCTTGAAAGTGGTCAGACCAGTTTTGAAGTTGATCTTCAGCACCGCCATGGAGATCAGCGCCGAGAGGAAGATCGCGGTGCCGGTGGCAGAGATCGGGTCGAGCTTGAACACCGCTGGCATGGCGGTTGGCGCGGCGACGATCGGTGCGCTCTTGATCACCAGCTGGTCGAGGTGCGGGATGGCGAAGTTGAACACGAAGTTGTACATCGCGCCGCCCGGGGCGAAGGCCGCCTTGAATGGCTTCAGGGTCCAGATGGTCACCAGCACGGTGAGGATCAGGAACGGCGACCAGGCCTTGAAGATCTCGCCAAAGCTGTAGGGGCTTGGCTGGCTGCCGCTTGGCTGCACCACGGCGGCGCCGACGCTGCCTTTGGCTTCGGCGAACGAACGCTTGGGCTGCCAGACTTTCAGGAACAGGGTCAGGGCGATCAGGCTGGCCAGGGCCGAGGTGATGTCCGGCAGCTCCGGGCCGATGAAGTTCGAGGTGAAGTACTGGGTGACGGCGAAGCTCAGGCCGGCGACCAGGGCGGCAGGCCAGGTTTCCTTCACGCCACGCAGGCCGTCCATCATGAACACCAGCCAGAACGGCACGAACAGCGACAGCAGCGGCAGCTGGCGACCGGTCATGGCGCCAATGTGGAAGGCGTCGATACCGGTGACCTGGCCGGCCACGATGATCGGGATGCCCAGGGCGCCGAAGGCCACTGGCGCGGTATTGGCGATCAGGCACAGGCCGGCGGCGTACAGCGGGTTGAAGCCCAGGCCCACCAGCAGCGCGGCAGTGATTGCCACCGGTGCACCAAAGCCCGCCGCACCTTCCAGGAAGGCGCCGAAGCAGAAGCCGATCAGCAGCACTTGCAGGCGCTGGTCGTCGGTAATCGACAGCACCGAGCTGCGGATCACTTCGAACTGGCCGCTCTTGACCGTGAGTTTGTACAGGAACACCGCGGCAACGATGATCCAGGCAATCGGCCAGAGGCCGTAGAGGAAGCCATAACCCGCGGCGGCGAATGCCATGTCGACAGGCATCTGGAAGGCAAAGATTGCCACCAGGATCGACAACGCGAGGGTGATGCTGCCGGCCACGTGGCCTTTGAGGCGGAACACGGCGAGGGCAAGGAAGAAGAAGACGATGGGAATGACCGCCGCCAGTGCGGACAGGCCAAGACTACCAAGCGGGCTATAGAGTTGTTGCCAGGTTTGCATATGGGGTGGCCCCTAATTGTTGTTGGTCAGGCACTGGCATTGGATAATTGGTAAGACCAATTTACAATGGCTGGTCGCTAGGTTAAAAGCGTCTCCGTGGGTGTGTCAATTTGTCCTGTGCAAAACTTTGGTCGCGTGCCGATGAGCGGGCCCCTGATGGGCTGGGAAAATCGTTGCCTGATGGGTGTTTGCGCGGCCTGGATCGGCGAGAATAGACGCCCCCTGAAATCTGCCGGGGGTTTGTGGAGAGCATGTGATGGTTTTTGATCAGGTCCGCCAACGGCGCCTGTCCGACGACATCGTCGATCGGTTGGAAGGGATGATTCTGGAAGGCACGCTGACCTCGGGGCAGCGGCTGCCGGCCGAGCGCGTCCTCGCCGAGCAGTTCGGCGTGTCCCGCCCGTCACTGCGTGAGGCGATCCAGAAACTGGTGGCCAAGGGGCTGCTGGTCAGCCGCCAGGGTGGGGGCAATTTTGTCGCCGAGTCCCTGGGGTCCACCTTCAGCGACCCGTTGTTGCAGTTGCTCGAGCACAGTGCCGAGGCGCAGCGTGACCTGCTCGAATTCCGCCATACCCTTGAGGCGTCCTGCGCCTACTACGCGGCTCGGCGCGCCACCGAGCCGGACCGGGCGCGGCTCAAGGCGGCCTTCGATGCGCTGCAGGACTGCTATGCCAGGGCTGACGAAGTGACCCGGGCGGAGGAGGGCGCCGCCGATGCGTGTTTCCACCTGGCGATTGCCGAGGCCAGCCATAACGCCGTGCTGCTGCACACCATTCGGGGCTTGTTCGACCTGCTCAAGCGCAACGTGGTGACCAACATTGGTGGCATGTACCAGCAACGGACCGAGACCCGGGACATGCTGATCAGTCAGCACCGGGAACTGTACCTGGCGATTGTCGAGGGCAGGGCGGAGGATGCGCGGGAGGTGTCCAGCCGGCACATTCTGTATGTGCAGGAGGTGCTGGAGGAGGCGCACGAAGAAGCGCAGCGAGTGGCGCGGGCGGAGCGGCGTAGCGGGCGTTGAGATTTGTATTGGCAATGCTGGCCTCTTCGCGGGTAAACCCGCTCCCACAGGGATGGCACCGAATCTGAATTCAGTGTTAACCCTGTGGGAGCGGGTTTACCCGCGAAGAGGCCGGAGCAGGCTGAAGAAGAGGTATTACTCTTCCTTGCCCTTGTTCCGCACCGCCCGCTGCAGCTCGCGGTTGGAATCGCGCTCGCGCATGGTGTCGCGCTTGTCGAATTCCTTCTTGCCCTTGCCCAGTGCGATTTCGCACTTGATCAGGTGCTTGCTCCAGTACAGCGCCAGGGCCACGCAGGTGTAGCCCTTTTGCGCCACGGCCGCTTCCAGGCGCTCGAGCTCGCGCTTGTTCAGCAGCAGCTTGCGGGTGCGGATGGGGTCGGCGATGACGTGGGTGCTGGCCGTGGTCAGCGGGGTGATGTGGCTGCCGAACAGCCAGGCTTCACCGTCCTTCAGCAGCACGTAGCTGTCAGTCAGGTGCGCCTTGCCGGCTCGCAGGCTTTTTACTTCCCAGCCGGACAGGACCAGCCCGGCCTCGAACTTGTGTTCGATGAAGTAATCGTGTCGCGCCTTCTTGTTCTGCGCGATGGTCCCGGTCGGATGTTTCTTTTGCTTAGCCATAGGGGCGGCATTATAGGCAGTCGCCGCGTTGTCGGCTACGGGATTTCGGTGTGCTTGAGCCACTGCAATGAATACCGGACAATACAGCCCCTGTCTTGGGGACAGTACCTGTTTTCGGCACGCTGTGAAGCGCCGCCACCCAGCCTTGGAAGTGACGCCTGGATGACTACCCATATTCAACGCTCCGCCCTGCTGCCATACCCTGCCCAGGCGCTCTACGATCTGGTCAACGATGTGGCCAGCTACCCGCAGTTCCTGCCTTGGTGCTCGGCCTCGACGGTGATCGAAGCCAGTGACACGCACATGCGCGCCAAGCTTGAAGTGGCCAAGGGCGGCATGAGCCAGCACTTTGTCACGCGCAACGTACTGGTGCCGGGGCAGTCCATTGAGATGAACCTGGAGGAGGGGCCGTTCACCCAGTTGCATGGCCTGTGGGTGTTCAAACCGCTGGGTGACAAGGCCTGCAAGATCAGCCTGGACCTGTCGTTCGACTACGCCGGTCCGCTGGTGCGCGCAACCCTTGGGCCACTGTTCAACCAGGCGGCCAATACGCTGGTGGATGCGTTCTGCCAGCGTGCCAAGCAGCTGAATGCCTGACTGAAAAAGCGGCAACAAAAAGCCCGGACCAGGTCCGGGCTTTTTTGTATCTGCTCGCCGCTTACTGAGGCGAGGTTTCCAGCGGAGCCGGCGTCGGGACCGGGGTGGTCTCGATGGTGTCGATCTCGCGCTGGATGGATTCTTCGACCGAGCCTGGCTTGGCCGGTTTTTCTTCAGGCTGCACGGTTGGCTGCTCTGCCTGGTTGGCCGGGCTGACCGTGGTGTCGCTGCTGCCACCGAGGATTTCCTGGTCGCGGCTGACGCCTGGCATGAAGTCGCCAGACAGGCTGACCAGTTGGTCGCTTTCGTTGAAGAACACGCTCATGCGTTCTTGCTGGCGTTTGCCGCCGCCTGGCTGCAGGCTGTACAGGTAATCCCAACGGTTGGTGTTGAAGGTGTCCTGGATCAGCGGGTTGCCCATGATAAACCTTACTTGCCGGCGGGTCATTCCGGGGCGCAATTGGTCTATCATGTCTTGCGTAACGACATTGCCCTGCTGGATGTCGATTTTGTAAACCCCGGGAAACGAGCAACCGGCGAGTGCGAGCAGTCCCACTAGGGTGAGGCTGGTTAGCAAGAGCTTGGTGTTTTGCATCGGTGGGCGACTTCCACTATCTTGGCTGGACAACGTAAACCCCGATCATACCCGTATTAAGAGAAGCTGCGAAGCAGCATCGGCGAGAAAGCTGACCATGGTTGAAAATAGCGAATTGCGCAAAGCCGGCCTCAAGGTGACCCTGCCTCGAGTCAAGATCCTTCAGATGCTCGACTCCACCGAGCAGCGTCACATGAGCGCCGAGGATGTCTACAAGGCGCTGATGGAAGCTGGCGAGGACGTGGGCCTGGCCACCGTCTATCGCGTACTGACCCAGTTCGAAGCAGCGGGTCTGGTGGTTCGCCACAACTTCGACGGCGGTCATGCGGTGTTTGAACTGGCCGATGGCGGTCACCACGACCATATGGTCAACGTGGAGACCAGTGAAGTCATCGAGTTCATGGATGCCGAAATCGAGAAACGCCAGCGCGAAATCGTGGCCGAGCATGGCTACGAGCTGGTGGACCACAATCTGGTCCTGTACGTGCGTAAAAAGAAGTAACGATTCTTATCGTTATGGATAGCAAAGGCGACCTTCGGGTCGCCTTTGTGCTTTCTGGGGCTGAGAGGTGTGTCGTTTGTGCAGGCCTCTTCGCGGGTAAACCCGCTCCCACAGGTGCTGCACAGGTTTCGGGGCCGGTGAATATCCTGTGGGAGCGGGTTTACCCGCGAAGAGGCCTGAAAATGGAGGGCTCAGGCCTTGCCGCTTACAACCATCTTGCGCGCATGCGCCAGGGATTCCTTGGTCAGGTCGATGCCACCCAGCATCCGCGCCACCTCTTCGACCCGTTCGCGTTTGCCCAGACTGGCCACGGCGGTGTGAGTGGTGTCGCTGTTGCGCACCTTGTGCACGAACAGATGGTGATGCCCCTGTGCCGCGACCTGCGGCAGGTGAGTTACGGTCAGCACCTGGCCGCGTTCGCCCAGGCGGCGCAGCAGTTGGCCGACGATTTCGGCAGTAGGCCCGCCGATACCGACGTCGACCTCGTCGAACACCAGGGTGGGGATGCGCGAGGTCTGAGCGGTAATCACCTGGATCGCCAGGCTGATGCGCGACAGTTCGCCGCCTGACGCCACCTTGGCCAGGCCCTTGAGTGGTTGGCCGGGGTTGGCGCTGACCAGTAGCTCGATCTGCTCCAGGCCATGAGGCGACAGGTCGGCACCCTCGTTGGGCGTGAGCGCGATACAGAAGCGCCCGCCGGGCATGCCCAGGCGCTGGATCTCCTGCTCGACGGCCACCGCCAACTGCTGGGCAGCCTGCTGGCGCAGTGCGCTCAGCTCGCGAGCCTTCTCTTTATAGTGCTGGGCAAAGGCCGACAGTTCTTCACCCAGGCGCTCGATTGACTCGTCACTGGCGTTCAGGCCTTCCAGCTCTTCCATCAGTTGCTGCTGCAGATGGGGCAGTTCGGTGGGGTGCACGCGGTGTTTGCGCGCCAGCGTGTAGATAGTGTCGAGGCGTTCTTCCAGTGCCTGCAGGCGCATGGGGTCGGCGTCGAAGTTGTCGAGGAAGCGATTGAGTTCGCCCACGGCTTCCTCGACTTGGATCTGCGCACTGGCGATCAGGTTGGCCGCTTCGCCCAGTGCCTTTGGTGAGTTGGTGGCGGCACCCAGGCGGTTGAGGCTGGCAGTGAGGGCACTGAGCACATTGCCCGAATCGCTTTCGCTGCACTGGTCGATGACCTGGCGGCAAATGCTGAACAGGGCTTCGGCGCTGGTCAGGTTCTTGTGTTCCTGCTCCAGTTGCTCCAGCTCGTGTTCGCCCAGGCCGAGGTTGTCCAGTTCTTCCAGTTGGTAGCTCAGCAACTGATGGCGGGCGCGCTGCTCATCGCCGGAGTTGGACAGGCGCTCCAGCTCCAGGCGGGTCTGGTTCCAGCGCTTGGCCGCCAGCTGCACCTGGCGGGCCAGGTCGACGGCACCGGCGTACTCGTCGAGCAGGCGGCGGTGAGTATCAGTCTTGAGCAGTGACTGGTGCTCGTGCTGGCTGTGGATGTCGATCAGCAGTTCGCCCAGCGCCTTGAGGTCGCCGAGCGGGCAGGGCGTGCCATTGATGTAGCCGCGGCTGCGGCCTTCGGCAGTAATCACCCGGCGCAGGATGCACAGGCCGTCGTTGTCCAGGTCGCGCTCGGCCAGCCAGGCATGCGCCTCGGGGATATCCACCAGGTCGAAGGTGGCGAGGATGTCTGCCTTGTCCGTGCCGGGGCGCACCACGCCGCTGTCGGCCCGGTCACCCAGGGCCAGGCCGAGGGCGTCGAGCATGATCGATTTACCGGCGCCGGTCTCGCCGGTGATGACGGACATGCCGCGGGCGATCTCGAGGTCGAGATGCTCGACGATGGCGTAGTTGTGAATGGACAGGTGCACCAGCATGGGGCGGCTCCCGAAAGTCAGGTCTGGTTATTTATACAGTACTTTTTTCAGGCCTGCCAATGCCCCTCGGCAGATTCTGTTGCGGCCGGGAAATCCACCTTGCCCCTTGAAGCTGGTTTTTCCGGCCCCATATAGCCGACATCCAAGGCGAGCCTGGCTCGCAGTCCACAAAATTGCGCAGGAGAGACCCCATGGCTGACGAACAGCTGAACGAGAAAGACCTTAACGTCGAAGAGACCGGTGCAGGTAACGCTGCCGACGCCCGTGTCCTGGAACTCGAGGAGCAGCTGGCCGCCGCCAAGGACCAGGCGCTGCGCGCCGTTGCCGACGTGCAGAACGCGCGCCGTCGCGCCGAACAGGATGTCGAGAAAGCCCACAAGTTCGCCCTCGAGAAGTTCTCGGGCGACCTGCTGCCGGTGATCGACAGCCTGGAACTGGCCCTGGCGCACTCCAGTGCCGACGATGAACACGTCAAGCAGATCCGCGAAGGCGTCGAGCTGACCCTGAAGATGTTCCAGGACACCCTCAAGCGCTACAACCTCGAAGCAGTCGACCCGCACGGCCAGCCGTTCAACCCGGAGCACCACCAGGCCATGGCCATGCAGGAAAACGCCGAAGTAGAGCCTAACAGCGTGCTGAACGTGTTCCAGAAGGGCTACCTGCTCAACGGCCGTCTGCTGCGCCCCGCCATGGTGGTGGTCAGCAAGGCGCCGAGCGCGCCACAACCCTCGATCAATGAGAAGGCTTGAAATCTTTCGGGGCATCCCCATCTAGGTGTCAAGCCTTCAAGTATTACCGCAGTTGGCCAAAGTAGTCGCTGCTACCAAATTCAAGTTTCGGGAGAGTTAACATGGGTAAAATCATCGGTATCGACCTGGGGACCACCAACTCGTGCGTCTCTGTGCTGGAAAACGGTAACGTCAAAGTCATCGAAAACGCCGAGGGTGCGCGTACCACCCCGTCGATCGTGGCCTACGCCAACGATGGCGAAATCCTGGTTGGTCAGTCGGCCAAGCGTCAGGCGGTCACCAACCCGCACAACACTCTGTTCGCAGTGAAGCGCCTGATCGGCCGCCGCTTCGAAGAAGACGTGGTGCAGAAAGACATCAAGCTGGTGCCTTACAAGATCGTCAAGGCCAGCAACGGCGACGCCTGGGTGCAGGCCAGCGGCAAGGACATGGCGCCACCGCAGATCAGCGCTGAAGTCCTGAAGAAAATGAAGAAGACCGCCGAAGACTACCTCGGCGAGCCAGTTACCGAAGCGGTCATCACCGTTCCGGCCTACTTCAACGACAGCCAGCGTCAGGCCACCAAAGATGCCGGTCGCATCGCTGGCCTGGACGTAAAACGTATCATCAACGAGCCGACTGCCGCTGCACTGGCTTACGGCATGGACAAGGCCAAGGGCGACCACACTGTCATCGTTTATGACCTGGGTGGCGGTACCTTCGACGTTTCGGTCATCGAAATCGCCGAAGTCGACGGTGAGCACCAGTTCGAAGTACTGGCAACCAACGGCGACACCTTCCTGGGTGGCGAAGACTTCGACATGCGCCTGATCGACTACCTCGTCGACGAGTTCAAGAAAGAGTCCGGCATGGACCTGAAGAACGATCCGCTGGCACTGCAGCGTCTGAAAGAAGCCGCTGAAAAGGCCAAGATCGAGCTGTCCTCTGCCCAGTCGACCGACGTCAACCTGCCGTACATCACTGCAGACGCTACCGGTCCGAAGCACCTGAACGTGAAGATCTCCCGCGCCAAGCTGGAGTCGCTGGTCGAAGACCTGGTCAACCGTACCATCGAGCCTTGCCGCATCGCCCTGAAAGACGCTGGCATCGATGCCAGCAAGATCGACGACGTGATCCTGGTCGGCGGTCAGACCCGTATGCCGCTGGTGCAGAAAGCCGTTGCCGACTTCTTCGGTAAAGAAGCGCGCAAGGACGTCAACCCGGACGAAGCCGTGGCCATGGGTGCTGCCATCCAGGGTGCCGTGCTGGCTGGTGACGTGAAGGACGTACTGCTGCTGGACGTCAGCCCGCTGACCCTGGGTATCGAAACCATGGGTGGCGTGATGACTTCGCTGATCGAGAAGAACACCACCATCCCGACCAAGAAGTCGCAGGTATTCTCGACTGCCGACGACAACCAGGGCGCCGTGACCATTCACGTGCTGCAGGGTGAGCGTAAGCAGGCTGCACAGAACAAGTCGCTGGGCAAGTTCGACCTGGCTGACATTCCGCCGGCTCCGCGTGGTGTGCCGCAGATCGAAGTAACCTTCGACATCGACGCCAACGGCATCCTGCACGTCAGCGCCAAAGACAAGGCCACCGGCAAGTCGCAGTCGATCGTGATCAAGGCCAACTCCGGCCTGTCGGACGAAGAAATCGAGCGCATGGTGCGTGACGCCGAGGCCAACGCCGAGGAAGACCGCAAGTTCGAAGAGCTGGCCGCTGCCCGTAACCAGGGTGACGCGCTGGTTCACTCGACCCGCAAGATGGTCGCTGACGCTGGTGACAAGGTTACCGCTGAAGAGAAAACCGCCATCGAGGCTGCCGTTGTTGCCCTGGAGGCCGCTGTCAAGGGCGACGACAAGGCTGCCATCGACGCCAAGGTCGAAGAGCTGTCCAAGGTGTCGGCGCCGGTTGCCCAGAAGATGTACGCCGAGCAGTCGGCTGAACAGCCTCAGGGCGGCGCACAGCAGGCCGAACCGGAAGCCAAGCACGATGACGTGGTTGACGCTGAGTTCGAAGAAGTAAAAGACAACAACAAGCAGTAATCCCTGCATGTTGTCGGCCGGTTCACCGTCGTTTGGCGGTGAGCTGGTAGGATGTCGCCGCGCGGGGGCTTGCTCCCGCGTTGGCGTATCTGGAATTCGAGAATTTTTACAGCATCTGTCAGTGGCCCGGGTGGGCAAGCGGCGGGTGCTGATGGCGCGGCGTAGATGCCAGACGCCCAACAAGGTGCAAATGACCTATGTCCAAGCGTGATTATTATGAGGTACTGGGTGTCGAGCGCGGCGCCAGCGAATCAGACCTCAAGAAGGCTTACCGTCGCCTGGCGATGAAGTACCACCCGGACCGCAACCCGGGCGACAAAGAGTCGGAAGACAAGTTCAAGGAGGCCAACGAGGCCTACGAAGTGCTGTCTGACGCCAGCAAGCGTGCGGCGTTCGACCAGTACGGTCATGCGGGTGTAGACCCGAGCATGGGTGGCGGTGGTGCCGGTTTCGGCGGTGCCAACTTCTCCGACATCTTCGGCGATGTGTTCAGCGACTTCTTCGGTGGTGGCCGTGGTGGTTCGCGTGGCGGCGCCCAGCGTGGCAGCGACCTGCGCTATACCCTGGAGCTGAACCTGGAAGAAGCGGTGCGTGGCACCACGGTCAGCATCCGTGTGCCCACGCTGGTCAACTGCCAGCCATGCGACGGCTCCGGTGCCAAGAAGGGCTCGACCCCGTCCACCTGCCCGACGTGCGGTGGTATTGGCCAGGTGCGCATGCAGCAGGGCTTCTTCTCGGTGCAGCAAACCTGCCCGCGCTGCCACGGCCAGGGCAAGATCATTACCGACCCCTGCACCTCGTGCCACGGCGAAGGCCGTGTCGAGGAATACAAGACGCTGTCGGTCAAGGTGCCGGCGGGTGTCGATACTGGCGACCGCATTCGCTTGTCGGGCGAGGGCGAGGCCGGTACCCATGGTGGCCCGACTGGCGACCTGTATGTGGTGATCAGCGTGCGTGAGCACGAGATCTTCCAGCGTGATGGCAAACACCTGTACTGCGAAGTGCCGATCAGCTACACCGATGCCGCCCTGGGTGGCGAGCTGGAAGTGCCGACCCTCGATGGTCGGGTGAAGCTGAAGATCCCGGAAGGCACCCAGACTGGCAAGCAGTTCCGCCTGCGCGGCAAGGGTGTTGCCCCGGTGCGCGGTGGTGGTGCGGGTGACCTGCTGTGCCGTGTGGCGGTGGAAACCCCGGTCAACCTCAGCCGCCGCCAGCGCGAGCTGCTCGAAGAGCTGCGTGATTCGCTGGAAGGCGACAGCTCCCACTCGCCCAAGGCCAGTGGCTGGTTCGATGGCGTGAAGCGCTTCTTCGGCGATCTCTGACAAGGAAATGGCTATGCGACGTATTGCAGTGATGGGTGCGGCAGGGCGGATGGGCAAGACCCTCGTCGAAGCCGTGCAGCAACAGGCACCTCAGGCGGGCCTGACGGCGGCGATCGACCGCCCGGACAGCTCGCTGGTGGGGGCTGATGCCGGTGAGCTGGCGGCCCTGGGCCGTATCGGTGTGCCGATTTCCGACGACCTGGCCAAGGTGGTCGACGAGTTCGACGTGCTGATCGACTTCACCCACCCTTCGGTGACCCTGAAGAACCTGGCGTTCTGCCGCAAGGCCGGCAAGGCCATGGTCATCGGCACCACTGGCTTCACTCCGGAAGAGAAGCAGCAACTGGCCGAAGCCGGCAAGGAAATCCCGATCGTCTTCGCCGCCAACTTCAGTGTCGGCGTCAACCTGTGCCTGAAGCTGCTGGATACCGCGGCGCGCGTGCTGGGTGACGATGTGGATATCGAGATCCTCGAAGCGCACCACCGGCACAAAGTCGATGCGCCGTCGGGCACTGCGCTGCGCATGGGTGAAGTGGTTGCCCAGGCGCTGGGCCGTAATCTGCAGGAAGTGGCCGTGTACGGTCGTGAAGGGCAGACCGGTGCGCGTGAGCGTCAGACCATCGGCTTTGCCACCGTGCGTGCCGGTGATGTGGTGGGTGACCATACCGTGCTGTTCGCCGCCGAAGGCGAGCGCGTGGAGATCACCCACAAGGCCTCCAGCCGCATGACCTTTGCCAAGGGGGCCGTGCGAGCGGCGCTGTGGCTGGACGGGCGCGAGCCTGGCCTCTACGACATGCAGGATGTGCTCGAGCTGCGCTGAGCCGTTGGAGCGGTGCTGGCTTCTTCGCGGGTGAACCCGCTCCCACAGGAATTATGCAGGGCTCAGGCTTTGCGCGGTCCCTGTGGGAGCGGGTTTACCCGCGAAGCAGGCGCCGCGGATGTCAGCCTGTCGCATTGATATGTTTTAGAGACACATCTGCGGTAGACCGAAAACGCACTTTTCTGTAAGCTACAGCTTTAGTGTGTCCACTAAAAGCGCGCAGCGAATTGAATTCAGCACATGAAAGCGGGGTGACGTGTCCATACGTCACTCCGCTTTTTTGCAACCTGCGATCGCCCTTTCATGCTTGATTTACGGGAGGTCTTCTTGACAAAGCCAGCCATACTCGCCCTTGCCGACGGCAGTATTTTCCGCGGTGAAGCTATCGGTGCCGACGGTCAGACCGTTGGTGAGGTGGTATTCAACACCGCTATGACCGGCTACCAGGAAATCCTTACAGACCCTTCCTACGCGCAGCAAATCGTTACCCTGACCTATCCGCACATCGGCAACACCGGTACTACCCCGGAAGACGCCGAGTCGAACCGTGTCTGGTCCGCTGGCCTGGTCATCCGTGACCTGCCGCTGCTGGCCAGCAACTGGCGTAACACCCAGTCGCTGCCTGAGTACCTCAAGGCCAACAACGTTGTCGCCATCGCCGGCATCGACACCCGTCGCCTGACCCGAATCCTGCGTGAAAAGGGCGCTCAGAACGGTTGCATCCTCGCCGGTGACAACATCAGCGAAGAAGCCGCCATTGCCGCTGCCCGCGCCTTCCCGGGCCTGAAGGGCATGGACCTGGCCAAGGTCGTTTCCACCAAGGAACGCTACGAGTGGCGCTCCAGCGTGTGGGAGCTGAAGACCGACAGCCACCCGACCATCGAAGCCGCTGACCTGCCGTACCACGTGGTCGCCTTCGACTACGGCGTCAAGCTGAACATCCTGCGCATGCTGGTTGCCCGTGGCTGCCGTGTGACCGTGGTGCCGGCCCAGACCCCGGCCAGCGAAGTGCTGGCACTCAACCCGGACGGCGTGTTCCTGTCCAACGGCCCTGGTGACCCCGAGCCGTGCGACTACGCCATCCAGGCGATCAAGGAAATCCTCGACACCGAGATCCCGGTATTCGGCATCTGCCTCGGCCACCAGCTGCTGGCCCTGGCTTCTGGCGCCAAGACCGTGAAAATGGGCCACGGCCACCACGGTGCCAACCACCCGGTCCAGGACCTGGACACCGGTGTGGTCATGATCACCAGCCAGAACCACGGCTTTGCCGTTGACGAGGCCACCCTGCCGGGCAACGTTCGCGCCATCCACAAGTCGCTGTTCGACGGCACCCTGCAGGGTATCGAGCGTACCGACAAGAGCGCGTTCAGCTTCCAGGGCCACCCTGAAGCGAGCCCAGGCCCGACCGACGTCGCGCCACTGTTCGATCGTTTCATCGATGCCATGGCCAAGCGCCGCTGAGCATCCTGCTTCAAGGCCCCGGGCCGGCTTGCGCCGCGCCCGGAAGCGCCTGACCCAGATTGTTCAAAGCGGCTTGCCGACTGACCCCGGATTTGAGTGACAACCATGCCAAAACGTACAGACATCAAAAGCATCCTGATTCTCGGCGCTGGCCCGATCGTGATCGGCCAGGCCTGCGAATTCGACTACTCCGGCGCCCAGGCCTGTAAAGCCCTGCGCGAGGAAGGTTTCCGCGTCATCCTGGTGAACTCCAACCCGGCCACCATCATGACCGACCCGGCCATGGCCGACGCCACCTACATCGAGCCGATCAAGTGGCAGTCGGTGGCCAAGATCATCGAGAAAGAGCGCCCGGACGCACTGCTGCCGACCATGGGTGGCCAGACCGCACTGAACTGCGCCCTGGACCTGGAGCGCCACGGCGTTCTGGAAAAGTTCGGCGTGGAAATGATCGGCGCCAACGCCGATACCATCGACAAGGCCGAAGACCGCTCGCGCTTTGACAAGGCGATGAAGGACATCGGCCTGGAGTGCCCGCGCTCCGGTATCGCCCACAGCATGGAAGAAGCCAACGCCGTCCTCGAGCGCCTGGGCTTCCCGTGCATCATCCGTCCGTCGTTCACCATGGGCGGCACTGGTGGTGGTATCGCCTACAACCGTGAAGAATTCGAAGAAATCTGCGCCCGCGGCCTGGACCTGTCGCCGACCAAGGAACTGCTGATCGACGAATCGCTGATCGGTTGGAAGGAATACGAGATGGAGGTGGTCCGCGACAAGAAGGACAACTGCATCATCGTCTGCTCGATCGAGAACTTCGACCCGATGGGCGTGCACACCGGTGACTCGATCACCGTTGCCCCGGCACAGACCCTGACCGACAAGGAATACCAGATCATGCGCAACGCCTCGCTGGCGGTGCTGCGTGAAATCGGTGTTGAAACCGGCGGTTCCAACGTGCAGTTCGGTATCTGCCCGAACACTGGCCGCATGGTCGTGATCGAGATGAACCCGCGCGTTTCGCGTTCCTCGGCGCTGGCCTCCAAGGCCACCGGCTTCCCGATCGCCAAGATCGCTGCCAAGCTGGCTGTCGGCTACACCCTCGACGAGCTGCAGAACGACATCACCGGCGGCCGCACCCCGGCGTCCTTCGAGCCGTCGATCGACTACGTCGTCACCAAGCTGCCGCGTTTCGCCTTCGAGAAATTCCCGAAAGCCGACGCCCGCCTGACCACCCAGATGAAATCCGTGGGTGAAGTCATGGCCATCGGCCGTACCTTCCAGGAGTCCCTGCAGAAAGCCCTGCGCGGCCTGGAAGTTGGCGCCTGCGGCCTCGACCCGAAAGTCGACCTGGCCAGCCCGGAAGCCAACAGCATCCTCAAGCGCGAGCTGACCGTACCGGGCGCCGAGCGTATCTGGTACGTGGCTGACGCCATGCGCGCCGGCATGACCTGCGAGCAGATCTTCGACCTGACCGGCATCGACATGTGGTTCCTGGTGCAGATGGAAGACCTGATCAAGGAAGAAGAGAAGGTCAAGACCCTGGCCCTGTCGTCGATCGACAAGGACTACATGCTGCGCCTCAAGCGCAAGGGCTTCTCTGACCAGCGCCTGGCCAAGCTGCTGGGTATCACCGACAAGAACCTGCGCCGTCACCGCCACAAGCTGGAAGTGTTCCCGGTGTACAAGCGCGTCGACACCTGCGCTGCCGAGTTCGCCACCGATACCGCCTACCTGTACTCCACCTACGAGGAAGAGTGCGAGGCCAACCCGTCGACCCGCGACAAGATCATGATCCTGGGTGGCGGCCCTAACCGTATCGGCCAGGGTATCGAGTTCGACTACTGCTGCGTACACGCCGCACTGGCGCTGCGTGAAGACGGTTACGAGACCATCATGGTCAACTGCAACCCGGAAACCGTCTCCACCGACTACGACACCTCCGACCGCCTGTACTTCGAGCCGCTGACCCTGGAAGACGTGCTGGAAGTGTGCCGCGTCGAGAAGCCGAAAGGCGTGATCGTCCACTACGGCGGCCAGACCCCGCTGAAACTGGCCCGCGCCCTGGAAGAAGCCGGCGTACCGATCATCGGTACCAGCCCGGATGCCATCGACCGCGCCGAAGACCGTGAGCGCTTCCAGCAGATGGTTCAGCGCCTGAGCCTGCTGCAGCCGCCAAACGCTACCGTGCGCAGCGAAGAAGAAGCCATCAGCGCTGCTGGCGGCATCGGCTACCCGCTGGTCGTGCGCCCGTCCTACGTACTGGGCGGCCGTGCCATGGAAATCGTCTACGAACTGGACGAGCTCAAGCGCTACCTGCGTGAAGCCGTACAGGTGTCCAACGACAGCCCGGTACTGCTGGACCACTTCCTCAACTGCGCCATCGAGATGGACGTGGATGCGGTGTGCGACGGCACCGACGTGGTGATCGGCGCGATCATGCAGCACATCGAACAGGCCGGCGTTCACTCTGGTGACTCGGCGTGCTCGCTGCCACCTTACTCGCTGAGCAAGGAAGTGCAGGACGAAGTCCGCGTACAGGTCAAGAAAATGGCCCTGGAACTGGGCGTGGTCGGCCTGATGAACGTGCAGCTGGCCCTGCAGGGCGACAAGATCTACGTGATCGAAGTCAACCCGCGCGCCTCGCGTACCGTGCCGTTCGTGTCCAAGTGCATCGGCACCTCCCTGGCGATGATCGCGGCTCGCGTCATGGCCGGCAAAACCCTGAAAGAGCTGGGCTTCACCCAGGAAATCATCCCGAACTTCTACAGCGTCAAGGAAGCCGTCTTCCCGTTCGCCAAGTTCCCGGGGGTTGACCCGATCCTCGGCCCTGAGATGAAATCGACTGGTGAAGTCATGGGTGTTGGTGATAGCTTCGGTGAAGCCTTCGCCAAGGCCCAGATGGGTGCCAGCGAAGTGCTGCCAACCGGCGGTACCGCGTTCATCAGCGTGCGTGACGACGACAAGCCGCAAGTGGCTGGCGTTGCCCGCGACCTGATCGCCCTGGGCTTCGAAGTGGTTGCAACTGCCGGCACCGCCAAGGTTATCGAAGCGGCTGGCCTGAAAGTGCGCCGTGTGAACAAGGTGACCGAAGGTCGCCCGCACGTGGTCGACATGATCAAGAACGACGAAGTGTCGCTGATCATCAACACCACCGAAGGCCGCCAGTCGATCGCCGATTCCTACTCGATTCGTCGCAATGCGCTGCAGCACAAGATTTACTGCACTACCACCATTGCGGCCGGTGAAGCCATCTGCGAGGCGTTGAAATTCGGTCCGGAAAAGACCGTTCGTCGCCTGCAGGATCTGCATGCAGGACTGAAAGCATGAGCATTACCAAGTACCCGATGACCGTCCAGGGCGCCCGCGCCCTGGAAGAGGAGCACCTGTTCCTGAGCAAGACCGAGCGCCCGCGCCTGAGCCAGGCCATCGGTGAAGCGCGCGAGCTGGGCGACCTCAAGGAAAACGCCGAATACCATGCTGCCCGTGAGGAGCAGGGCATGGTCGAGGCGCGTATCCGTGATATCGAAGGCCGCCTGCAGAACTCGGTGGTGATCGACGTGACCACTATCCCTCACACCGGCAAGGTGATTTTCGGTACCACCGTGGTACTGGCCAACACCGAAACCGATGAAGAGGTGAGCTACCAGATCGTCGGCGAGGATGAAGCCGACGTGAAACAGGGCAAGCTCTCGAGCGGAGCACCGATTGCCCGTGCCATCATCGGCAAGGAAGAAGGTGATACTGTCGTCGTCAAGACGCCTAGCGGCACGGTCGAGTACGAGATTGTCGAAGTCAAGCACATCTGACCGGCGCCTGCGGGCGCCATCCCTCGAGGGGATCCTCTGGCAGCTGGCCCAGGTTTTCTGGGTCGGTGGCCTGTGGGTGTTTCACGTGGGGCTGGTGCCCGCGCTCAAGGTCAGTGGCCTGGCACCGCTGCTGGTGCAGGACATCGCCGGGCAGATCGACCGCTGGTTGATCGGCGTGGCGTTGCTTGGTTTGTTGACCCAGCTGGCAGTGCTGGCGAGGGTGGACGGCCTGGCGGCCTGGTGGCGGCAGTTCCGTGGCCAGATGCTGTTGCTCGGCTTCGGTGCCTGCGTGGGGTATTACACCTTGCGTTACGGAATATCCGTTGGCGAGCGCTGGCAGCTGCTCTGTTTCCTGGTGCTGGGCTTTTCCGGCATCGTGCTGGTGGCCCAGCCGGTGCCGGTCAAGATGCGCCGCTAAACGGCTCGAGATCGCTGGGGCCGCTTTGCGGCCCTTTCGCGACACAAGGCCGCTCCCACAGGGATTGCGTTGTGCCGCAGGTCGGTGCAATCCCTGTGGGAGCGGCCTTGTGTCGCGATGGGCTGCGCAGCAGCCCCTTTGCCGTTACTTGTAACGGTGGATGTTGGACAGCTGCTTGTTCGGCTGTGGGTTCTTGCGGTAGATCAGCGCTTTCTTGCCGATGGTCTGCACCAGCTCGGCACGGCCGGCCTTGCACAGTTCGGCAATGGTCTCGGCCCGCTCTTCGCGGTCTTCCGAGCGAATTTCGACCTTGATCAGCTCATGGTCGACCAGGGCGCGCTCCAGTTCGGCGATGACGCCTTCATTCAAACCGTTACCAGCAACGATCAGGACCGGCTTCAGGTCATGACCAATGGACTTGTATTGCTTCTTCTGCTCGTTATTGAGCGGCATAATCTGACCCTTTCCGTCTGATTCTGTAAAATTGACCGGCATTTTACCCGAGGGCCACCGGCTCCGCCCAGTCAATCACGACGCATATCATCGAGGTGCCCCGTGGTACAACGTTCCAAAAGCAGCGCAAACTGGCTGCGAGAGCATTTCAACGATCCTTTTGTGAAACAGGCACAAAAGGATGGCTACCGCTCGCGTGCGAGCTACAAATTGCTGGAGATCCAGGAAAAGGACCGGCTGATCCGCCCAGGCATGAGCGTGATCGACCTCGGTGCGGCTCCTGGTGGCTGGTCGCAGGTGACCAGTCGTCTGATTGGTGGCCAGGGCCGCCTGATCGCGTCCGACATCCTGGAAATGGATTCGATCCCGGATGTGACCTTCATCCAGGGCGATTTCACCCATGATGAGGTGCTGCAGCGCATTCTCGAGGCGGTCGGCGATTCGCACGTAGACCTTGTGATTTCCGACATGGCCCCCAATATGAGTGGTACGCCCGCAGTGGACATGCCGCGTGCGATGTTCCTCTGCGAGCTGGCCCTCGATCTGGCAACCCGCGTGCTAAAGCCCGGCGGCGACTTCCTGATCAAGATTTTCCAGGGCGAAGGCTTTGACGTGTACCTCAAGGACGTGCGCAGCAAGTTCGACAAGGTACAGATGCGCAAACCGTCGTCGTCGCGTGACCGTTCCCGCGAGCAGTACCTGCTGGGCAGGGGTTTCAAAGGGGCGTGAAAGGCGTGAAGCGGGGTGGCCGATAGTTATTTCCAATCGGCCGCTGCGTCAGGATCGTCCGAACTTCGTGTAGTCTAGCTTTCACAAAGGGTTACAGACGGTGCCTGCGGCTGCGTAGGTAATGTAGTAAGTTAGGGCGATGAATATCATGCGAGGAACGGCTGCGTCGTGCGCCGACCTCAGAGGGTAGCGAATTGAACGACATGGCAAAGAATCTGATCCTGTGGTTGATCATCGCAGCTGTCCTGGTGACGGTGATGAACAACTTCTCCAGCCCTAACGAGCCGCAGACCCTCAACTATTCCGACTTCATCCAGCAGGTCAAGGATGGCAAGGTCGAGCGTGTGACCGTCGACGGCTACATCATTACCGGCAAGCGCGCCGACGGCGACAACTTCAAGACCGTGCGCCCGGCCATTACCGACAACGGCCTGATCGGCGACCTGGTCGACAACCACGTCATCATCGAAGGCAAGCAGCCTGAGCAGCAGAGCATCTGGACCCAGCTGCTGGTGGCCAGCTTCCCGATCCTGGTGATCATTGCCGTGTTCATGTTCTTCATGCGCCAGATGCAGGGCGGTGCGGGCGGCAAAGGCGGGCCGATGAGCTTCGGCAAGAGCAAGGCGCGTCTGCTGTCCGAAGACCAGGTCAAGACCACCCTGGCCGACGTTGCAGGCTGCGACGAAGCCAAGGAAGAGGTTGGCGAGCTGGTCGAGTTCCTGCGCGATCCGGGCAAGTTCCAGCGCCTGGGTGGCCGTATCCCGCGTGGCGTGCTGATGGTCGGCCCGCCCGGGACCGGTAAGACCCTGCTGGCCAAGGCCATCGCCGGCGAGGCGAAGGTGCCGTTCTTCACCATTTCCGGTTCGGACTTCGTGGAAATGTTCGTCGGTGTCGGTGCCAGCCGTGTGCGCGACATGTTCGAGCAGGCCAAGAAGCACGCCCCGTGCATCATCTTCATCGACGAGATCGACGCCGTTGGTCGCCACCGTGGCGCCGGCATGGGTGGCGGTCACGACGAGCGTGAGCAAACCCTCAACCAGCTGCTGGTGGAGATGGACGGCTTCGAGATGAACGATGGCATCATCGTCATCGCTGCTACCAACCGTCCGGACGTGCTCGACCCGGCGCTGCTGCGCCCCGGCCGCTTCGACCGCCAGGTGGTGGTTGGCCTGCCGGACATTCGTGGTCGCGAACAGATCCTCAAGGTACACATGCGCAAGGTACCGGTCGGCGAGAACGTCAATCCGGCGGTCATCGCCCGCGGTACCCCTGGCTTCTCCGGCGCAGACCTGGCCAACCTGGTCAACGAGGCCTCGCTGTTTGCCGCGCGCGCCAACAAGCGCCTGGTCGAAATGAAAGAGTTCGAGCTGGCCAAGGACAAGATCATGATGGGCGCCGAGCGCAAGACCATGGTCATGTCCGAGAAAGAAAAGCAGAACACCGCCTACCACGAGGCTGGCCACGCCATTGTTGGTCGCCTGGTGCCTGAGCACGATCCGGTCTACAAGGTTTCGATCATTCCGCGTGGTCGTGCCCTGGGCGTGACCATGTTCCTGCCCGAAGAGGACCGCTACAGCCTGTCCAAGCGCGCACTGATCAGCCAGATTTGCTCGCTGTACGGTGGCCGTATTGCCGAGGAAATGACCCTGGGCTTCGACGGTGTCACTACCGGTGCGTCCAACGACATCATGCGTGCCAGCCAGATCGCCCGCAACATGGTGACCAAGTGGGGCCTCTCCGAAAAACTCGGCCCGCTGATGTATGCCGAGGAAGAGGGCGAAGTGTTCCTGGGCCGCAGTGCTGCCAGCCAGCACGCCAGCGTTTCCGGTGAAACCGCCAAGCTGATCGACTCGGAAGTGCGCAGCATCATCGACCAGTGCTACGCCACGGCCAAGCAGCTGCTCACCGACAACCGTGACAAGCTCGATGCCATGGCCGAAGCGCTGATGAAGTACGAGACCATCGATGCCGAGCAGATTGACGATATCATGGCCGGCCGTACCCCGCGCGAACCGCGCGACTGGGATGATGACTCTGCTTCGGGCAAGCCTGCCGCCCAGGGTGATCGCCCAGAATCGCCGATCGGCGGTCCAGCGGCTCAACACTAAGGGCATCTATGAGCTCAGTGCAGTACCCGACCCGGTTGCCTTGCGGCAACCGGGTTCTTGATTTGTCGCGTACCCATGTCATGGGTATTCTCAATATCACCCCTGATTCCTTCTCCGATGGTGGGCGCTTCAACCAGCGCGACGAGGCGTTGCGTCATGCCGAAGCGATGGTTGCTGCAGGCGCCACGCTGATCGATATCGGCGGCGAGTCCACGCGGCCGGGCGCGCGCGCGGTATCGGTGACCGAGGAGCTGGAGCGGGTGGCACCCATGGTCGAGGCGATCAACAGCCGCCTCGATGTGGTCATCTCGGTCGATACCTCCACGCCAGCGGTCATGCGTGAATCGGCGCGCCTTGGTGCCGGGCTGATCAACGACGTGCGAGCGCTGGAGCGCGATGGCGCCCTGGACGCGGCCGCGGATACCGGCCTGCCGGTGTGCCTCATGCACATGCGCGGCGAGCCGGGTAACATGCAGGACGACCCGCATTACGAAGATGTGACCGTCGAGGTTACGCGTTATCTTGAGCAGCGAATGGCCGCCTGTGCTGCGGCGGGCATCGACGCTAACAGAATCATTCTTGATCCGGGCTTCGGTTTCGCCAAGACACTGGCGCACAACCTGAGCCTGTTCAAGCACATGGAAGCGCTCTATCGCCTTGGGCGCCCGCTGCTGGTGGGTGTTTCACGAAAGAGCATGATCGGCCTGACGCTGGAACGTCCGGTCGGCGAGCGCTTGTACGGCAGCCTTGCGCTGGCGGCGTTGGCCATGACCAAGGGGGCGAGCATTCTTCGTGTCCATGACGTGGCCGAAACCGTTGATGTAGTGCGCATGATCGCTGCGGTGCAAAACGCCGAATAAGAACATTGGAGCCCCTATGAGCAGAAAATACTTTGGTACCGACGGCATTCGTGGCCGCGTCGGCGAATACCCGATCACGCCTGACTTCATGCTGAAGCTTGGCTGGGCGGCCGGCATGGCCTTCCGCAAGCAAGGCCACTGCCGGGTGCTGGTGGGCAAGGACACGCGTATCTCCGGTTACATGTTCGAGTCCGCACTCGAAGCCGGCCTGTCCGCGGCGGGTGCCGACGTGATGCTGCTCGGGCCGATGCCGACACCGGCCATCGCCTACCTGACGCGTACCTTCCATGCCGAAGCCGGCATCGTCATCAGTGCCTCGCACAACCCGCACGATGACAACGGCATCAAGTTCTTCTCGGGCCAGGGGACCAAGTTGCCGGATGAAGTCGAGCTGATGATCGAGGAGTTGCTCGACCAGCCGATGACCGTTGTCGAGTCGGGCAAGCTGGGCAAGGTTTCGCGCATCAACGATGCCGCCGGCCGCTATATCGAGTTCTGCAAGAGCAGCGTGCCGACCAGCACCAGCTTCGACGGCCTCAAGCTGGTTGTCGATTGCGCCCACGGTGCCACCTACAAGGTTGCGCCAAGCGTGTTCCGCGAGCTGGGTGCCGAGGTGACCGTGCTGCACGCTCAGCCCGACGGCCTGAACATCAACGAAGGCTGCGGCTCGACCCACATCGAATCGCTGCAGGCTGCCGTGCTGGTGGGCCATGCCGACCTGGGCATCGCTTTCGACGGTGACGGCGATCGCGTGTTGATGGTCGACCATACCGGTGCCATCGTCGATGGTGACGAGCTGCTGTTCATCATCGCTCGCGACCTGCAGGACCGTGGCAAGCTGCAGGGTGGGGTAGTGGGCACGCTGATGAGCAACCTGGGCCTGGAGCTTGCGCTGAAGGACCTGGATATCCCGTTCGTGCGGGCCAAGGTCGGCGACCGCTATGTCATGGCCGAACTGCTGGAGCGTGAGTGGCTGGTCGGTGGTGAAAACTCCGGTCACGTCGTGTGCTGCAACCACACCACCACGGGTGACGCGATCATCGCTGCCCTGCAGGTGCTGATGGCGCTCAAGCGCCGTGGCGAAACCCTGGCCCAGGCCCGTCAGGCCCTGCGCAAGTGCCCGCAGGTGCTGATCAACGTGCGCTATGGCGCCAGCAAGGTCGACCCGCTGGAGCACCCGTCGGTCAAGGAAGCCAGTGCCAAGGTGACCGAGGCCTTGGCCGGCCGCGGCCGCGTGCTGCTGCGTAAATCCGGTACCGAGCCGTTGGTGCGGGTGATGGTCGAGGGCGAGGACGAAAGCCAGGTGCGTGCGCATGCAGAAGCGCTGGCCAAACTGGTCGGCGAAGTTTGTGTCTGAAGGCGCTTGCCAGCGCAGATAGGGTTGGGTACTATCTGCGCCCACTTTGACCGACGAGGTAAAGCATGCGTCGCCCTATGGTAGCTGGTAACTGGAAGATGCACGGTACCCGCGCTAGCGTCGCTGAGCTGACCGAAGGCTTGAGAAATCTGGCCTTGCCGAGCGGAGTGGAAGTCGCAGTGTTTCCACCGGCCTTGTTCATCAATCAAGTGATCGATGGTCTGGCAGGTAAGGGAATTACTGTCGGCGCACAGAATTCTGCAGTACAACCCGAACAGGGTGCGCTGACCGGAGAAGTTGCTCCGGAACAGCTGGTTGAAGCAGGTTGCAAGTTGGTGTTGATTGGTCATTCGGAGCGTCGCCAGATAATTGGTGAGACCGACGAAGTGCTCAATCGCAAGTTTGCAGCGGCCCAGGCCAAAGGTTTGAAGCCAGTGCTTTGCATCGGGGAAACCCTTGAAGAGCGCGAGGCTGGCAAAACGCTCGAAGTTGTCGGGCGTCAACTAAGCAGTATCATCGAAGCATTCGGTGTTAAGGCTTTTGCCAATGCAGTAATTGCCTATGAGCCTGTATGGGCCATCGGCACCGGCCTTACGGCCACGCCACAGCAGGCCCAGGATGTGCACGCAGCCATCCGCGGCCAGCTGGCGGCAGAAGATGCTGAAGTGGCTGCGAAGGTGCAGTTGCTCTACGGCGGCAGCGTGAAGGCGGCCAATGCGGCCGAACTGTTCGGCATGCCGGATATCGATGGGGGGCTCATTGGTGGGGCTTCCCTGAACGCAGACGAATTCGGTGCAATTTGTCGCGCCGCAGGAAACTGAACAAATGCTGGAAACAGTCATCGTTGTTTTTCATCTGTTGGCAGCGCTGTCGCTTGTAGTGCTGGTTCTGTTGCAACAGGGTAAGGGTGCGGAAGCAGGTGCATCTTTCGGCGCGGGTGCTTCAAATACCGTGTTCGGGAGCCAGGGCTCTGCAACGTTCCTGAGTAAATTAACTGCTATACTCGCTGCCACTTTCTTTTTGACAGCACTTGGGTTAGGATACTTCGCGAAGCAACAAGCTCACCAGCTTAGCCAAGCGGGTCTTCCGGATCCAGCAGTGCTAGAAGTGAAAGAGCCGCAGAAACCGGCAGTTAATGATGATGTACCGGTGCTCCAGCAGCAGAAGAGCGAAACCACTCCTAACACGGGTGATGTACCTCCTCCGGCACAAGAGCAGAAGTAACGGGTTTCAAGTAGTAGTATTGCCGAGGTGGTGGAATTGGTAGACACGCAACCTTGAGGTGGTTGTGCCCATAGGGTGTAGGGGTTCGAGTCCCCTTCTCGGTACCAATTAAAGCTTGAGAGCCCGCTTTAGCGGGCTTTCTTGCAGGTGAAGGTTCGGATTTGACCCTCAGCAGGGTTCGGTCTTATACTTTTGCCCCAGCTTTGTCGCGGGGTGGAGCAGCTTGGTAGCTCGTCGGGCTCATAACCCGAAGGTCGTCGGTTCAAATCCAGCCCCCGCAACCAGCTTCAGCGGAGCCCCTTTTCAGGGGCTTTTTGCTAACCGAACAGTTTTCGGCGTCGTTGTCCAACGGCGCTTTCAGGGATGGGCGCTTCGCCCATTTTTTATTTGCACAGCATGCACGAGGGGGTTCAGGTGTCGAGCAAGCTAGAACAGTTGCAGGCCTTGTTGGCCCCGGTTGTCGAGGGTCTGGGCTATCAGTGCTGGGGGATCGAATACGTTTCCCAGGGTAAGCATTCGGTACTGCGCATCTACATCGACAAGGAAGGCGGCATCCTGGTGGACGACTGCGAAGCGGTCAGCCGTCAGGCCAGCGCAATTCTCGATGTGGAAGATCCGATCAGCAGTGAATACACCCTCGAGGTGTCTTCTCCAGGCATGGATCGCCCACTGTTCACTCTGGAACAGTTTGCCTCGCATGCCGGCGAACAAGTGAAGATCAAGCTGCGCTCACCCTTTGAGGGTCGTCGTAACTTCCAGGGCCTTCTCCGCGGTGTGGAGGAGCAGGACGTGGTGGTCCAGGTGGACAATCAAGAGTTCCTGTTGCCGATCGACTCGATCGACAAGGCCAATATTATTCCCAGTTTTGACTGAGACGTGCCGGGCCCGGCGGACGATCCGGGCCCAATGGCTTGCGCAAGGCGAGGCGTACGATGAGCAAAGAAGTACTGCTGGTTGTTGAATCGGTATCCAACGAAAAAGGTGTACCACCCGGCGTCATTTTCGAAGCGCTGGAAGTGGCACTGGCCACTGCAACCAAAAAACGTTTTGAAGACGAAGTCGACCTGCGTGTGGAAATCAACCGCCACACCGGTAGCTACGAGACCTTCCGTCGCTGGACCGTGGTCGACGAAGCCGATCTTGATGATCCGGCGATCGAGACCTGGTTGAGCAAGATTCACGAAACCCACCCTGATGCCAAGGTTGGTGACGTGATCGAAGAGAAGATCGAGTCCATCGAGTTCGGTCGTATCGCCGCCCAGACCGCCAAGCAGGTCATCGTGCAGAAGGTCCGAGAGGCCGAGCGTGCCCAGGTGGTCGATGCCTACCGCGAGCGCGTTGGCGAGATCATCTCCGGTACCGTCAAGAAGGTTACCCGCGACAACGTCATCGTTGACCTGGGCAACAACGCCGAGGCCCTGCTGGCCCGCGAAGACATCATTCCGCGCGAGACCTTCCGTGTTGGCGTGCGCCTGCGTGCGCTGCTCAAGGAAATTCGCACCGAAAACCGTGGTCCTCAGCTGATCCTGTCGCGCACCGCGCCACAGATGCTGATCGAGCTTTTCCGCATCGAAGTGCCGGAAATTGCCGAGGGCCTCATCGAAGTCATGGCTGCCTCCCGTGATCCGGGTTCGCGAGCCAAGATCGCCGTCCGCTCCAAGGACAAGCGCATCGACCCGCAAGGCGCCTGTATCGGCATGCGTGGTTCGCGCGTCCAGGCTGTATCCGGGGAGTTGGGTGGTGAGCGTGTGGATATTGTCCTGTGGGACGATAACCCGGCGCAGTTTGTCATCAACGCCATGTCGCCGGCTGAAGTCGCGGCGATCATCGTTGATGAAGATGCCCATGCCATGGACATCGCCGTTGCCGAGGACAACCTGGCCCAGGCCATTGGTCGTGGCGGTCAGAACGTTCGCCTGGCCAGTCAGCTGACCGGCTGGACCCTGAACGTGATGACCGAGAAGGACATCCAGGCCAAGCAGCAGGCCGAAACCGGTGACATCCTGCGCAATTTCATCGATGAACTGGAAGTCGACGAGGAGCTGGCCCAAGTGCTGGTCGACGAAGGCTTCACCAGCCTCGAAGAAATTGCCTACGTACCGTTGGAAGAAATGCTCAACATCGATGGCTTTGACGAAGATATCGTCAACGAGCTCCGCGCTCGAGCCAAGGACCGTTTGTTGACCAAGGCCATCGCTACCGAAGAAAAACTGGCAGACGCCCATCCGGCTGAAGACCTGCTCTCCCTTGAGGGCATGGACAAGGACTTGGCGGCGGAACTGGCGGTGCGCGGCGTGGTTAACCGCGAAGACCTGGCCGAGCAGTCGATAGACGATCTGCTCGACATCGACGGCATCGACGAAGAGCGTGCCGGCAAGTTGATCATGGCCGCCCGAGCCCACTGGTTCGAGTAATTAGGCGCGGCCTGAGGAGAGAAGTGCATGACGCAAGTCACGGTGAAAGAACTGGCCCAAGAGGTCGAGGCACCGGTAGAGCGCCTGCTGCAGCAGATGCGTGAGGCAGGTCTGCCGCACACCGACGCCGGTCAGGTAGTGACCGACAATGAGAAGCAGACCCTGCTGACTCATTTGAAGAGCAGCCACAAGAGCAAGGCGGAAGAGCCGCGCAAGATTACCTTGCAGCGCAAAACCACCAGCACCCTGCGTGTCGCCGGTAGCAAGAGCATCAGCGTAGAAGTACGCAAGAAGAAAGTATTCGTGCAGCGCAGCCCGGAAGAAATCCAGGCTGAGCAGAAGCGTGAGCTGGAAGAGCGCCGCGCGGCTGAAAATGCCGCTCGCGAGAAGGTCGAGGCCGAAGTTCGCCAGCGTAACGAAGAGCAGGCTCGCCGTCAGGCTGCCGAAACCGCTGCTGTAGCCCCTGCGCCTGCCGCCAAGCCAGCGGCGGCGCCTGCCGCTGCCCCGGCTCCGGTAGTTGCCGACGCCCCGGCCTCCGAAGATGCCGCAGCCCGCGCTGCCGAGCGCAAGAAGGACGAAGCCCGTCGCAACGAAGGCCGCACCCGTGACGAAGACCGTCGTGGTGGCGAGCGTCGTGGCGAGGCCCCGCGCGTGTCGATCAAGGTCAAGGTCAAGGAGAAGGAAAAGGCCCCGACTCCACGTGCCGCGCCGCGCACCACCGATGAAGAGAGCGATGGCGTACGCCGTGGCCGCGGTGGCAAGAGCAAGCTGAAGAAGCGCAACCAGCACGGCTTCCAGAACCCGACCGGTCCAGTCATCCGTGACGTGACCATCGGCGAGACCATTACCGTCTCGGAACTGGCCCAGCAGATGTCGGTCAAGGCCGCTGAAGTGGTCAAGTTCATGTTCAAGCTGGGTACCCCGGTCACCATCAACCAGGTGCTCGACCAGGAAACCGCTCAGCTGGTCGCCGAAGAACTGGGCCACAAGGTGACCCTGGTCAGCGATACCGCCCTGGAAGACTCCCTGGCCGAATCGCTGAAGTTCGAAGGTGAAGTGGAATCGCGTGCGCCGGTCGTTACCGTCATGGGTCACGTTGACCATGGTAAGACCTCGCTGCTCGACTACATCCGTCGTGCCAAGGTTGCCGCTGGCGAAGCCGGTGGTATTACCCAGCACATCGGTGCCTACCACGTGGAAACCGACCGCGGCATGGTCACCTTCCTCGATACCCCAGGCCACGCTGCGTTCACCGCAATGCGTGCCCGTGGTGCCAAGGCTACCGACATCGTCATCCTGGTGGTGGCGGCGGACGACGGCGTGATGCCGCAAACCCGCGAAGCCGTTCAGCATGCCAAGGCAGCTGGCGTTCCGCTGGTGGTCGCGGTGAACAAGATCGACAAGCCGGGTGCCGACATCGACCGCATCCGCAACGAGCTGGCCGTCGAAGGCGTCACCTCCGAGGATTGGGGTGGTGACACTCCGTTCGTCAAGGTTTCGGCGAAGATGGGTACCGGCGTCGACGAACTGCTCGAAGCGGTCCTGCTGCAGGCCGAGATCCTCGAGCTGACCGCTACCCCGACCGCCCCAGGTCGTGGTGTGGTTGTCGAATCGCGCCTGGACAAGGGCCGTGGCCCGGTGGCGACCATCCTGGTTCAGGACGGTACCCTGCGTCAGGGCGACATGGTCCTGTGCGGTTCCAACTATGGCCGCGTGCGTGCCATGCTCGACGAGAACGGCAAGCCTGTGAAGGAAGCCGGCCCGTCGATCCCGGTCGAAATCCTCGGCCTGGACGGTACCCCGGAAGCCGGTGACGAGCTGTCCGTGGTTGCTGACGAGAAGAAGGCCCGTGAAGTTGCCCTGTTCCGTCAAGGCAAGTACCGCGAGGTCAAGCTGGCCCGTGCTCACGCCGGCAAGCTGGAAAACATCTTCGAGACCATGGGTCAGGAAGAGAAGAAGACCCTCAACATCGTCCTCAAGACCGACGTGCGTGGTTCCCTGGAAGCACTGCAGGGTTCGCTGTCGGGTCTTGGCAACGACGAAGTTCAGGTGCGCGTGATCGGTGGTGGCGTCGGTGGTATCACCGAAAGCGACGCCAACCTGGCGCTGGCTTCGAATGCAGTACTGTTCGGCTTCAACGTGCGTGCCGATGCCGGCGCGCGCAAGATCGTCGAGCAGGAAGGTCTGGATATGCGTTACTACAACGTGATCTACGACATCATCGAAGACGTCAAGAAGGCCCTGACCGGCATGCTCGGCAGCGATGTTCGCGAGAACATCCTGGGTGTCGCCGAAGTGCGTGACGTGTTCCGTTCGCCGAAGTTCGGCGCCATCGCTGGCTGTATGGTCATCGAGGGTACCGTGTACCGCAACCGTCCGATCCGCGTACTGCGCGAAGACGTTGTGATCTTCGAAGGCGAGCTGGAGTCGCTGCGTCGCTTCAAGGACGACGCCTCCGAAGTGCGGAACGGCATGGAGTGCGGTATTGGCGTGAAGAGCTACAACGACGTCAAGGTCGGCGACAAGATCGAAGTCTTCGAGAAAGTCCAGGTGGCTCGTACCCTGTAAGGGGCGAGCGTGGTGCAGGCCCCGCCCCAGGGCGGCTGGCAGCGCCTCTGAAGGTAGCGCCCGGTCAGGCTTCAGCTTGACCGGGCGTTTGCCGCTTTAAGTTACAGGTAGCAAGAATGGCAAAAGAATATAGCCGTACCCAACGCATCGGCGACCAGATGCAGCGCGAGCTGTCGGAGCTGATCCGCCGTGAAGTCAAAGACCCGCGCGTCGGCCTGGTGACCATCACTGCCGTCGACGTCAGCCGCGACCTTGGCCACGCCAAGGTATTCATCACCGTGATGGGCCAGGACGGCGCCGACGCCGTACCGCAGACCCTCAAGGCCCTGACCAGCGCCGCGAGCTTCCTGCGCCTGCACCTGGGCCGTGTGATGCAACTGCGCAGCGTGCCGCAACTGCATTTCCACTTCGACGAGAGCGTCAGCCGTGGTGCCCACCTGTCGGCACTGATCGAGCGCGCGGTCGCTGAAGACCGTCAGCACAAGGATGCCGACCAGCCGGACGCCGAGGAGTAAGCGGTGGCCCAGGTCAAACGTATCCGCCGCAACGTCAGCGGCATCATCCTGCTCGACAAGCCGCTGGGCTTCACCTCCAACGCCGCCCTGCAAAAGGTGCGCTGGCTGCTCAATGCGGAAAAAGCTGGTCACACCGGCAGCCTCGACCCGTTGGCAACCGGCGTGCTGCCGCTGTGCTTTGGCGAAGCGACCAAGTTTTCGCAGTACCTGCTCGATTCCGACAAGGGCTACGAAACGGTCATGCAGATGGGGCAGACGACCAACACCGGCGATGCCGAAGGTGAGGTGCTGCAGACCCGCGAGGTGACCGTTGGTCGCGCCGACATCGAGGCCCTGCTGCCACGTTTTCGTGGCCAGATCAGCCAGATACCGCCGATGTACTCGGCGCTCAAGCGTGACGGCCAGCCGCTGTACAAGCTGGCACGTGCAGGAGAGGTAGTGGAGCGCGAGGCGCGTTCTGTTACTATTGGCCGCTTGGAGTTGCTCGAGTGCGAAGGCACCCGTGCACGGTTGAGCGTAGGATGCAGCAAAGGCACCTATATCCGTACCCTGGTGGAGGATATTGGCGAGGCCCTTGGCTGCGGCGCCTATGTTGCCGAGCTGCGCAGGACCCAGGCCGGGCCTTTCGCGCTGGCACAGACGGTCACCCTCGAGGAACTTGAACAGGCCCACGCCGAAGGCGGCAATGAAGCGCTCGACCGCTTCCTGATGCCCTCGGACAGCGGCCTGCAGGACTGGCCGCTGGTGTGCCTGTCCGAGCACAGCGCGTTCTACTGGCTGCATGGGCAGGCGGTACGCGCACCGGACGCGCCACAATTTGGCATGGTCCGGGTACAGGATCACAATGCACGCTTCATCGGTATCGGTGAAGTGAGCGAAGACGGGCGCATTGCGCCGCGTCGGCTGATTCGGTCGGAATGACCGAAACCGGGGGGCCAGGCAGTTGCCGAACCCCACGGCACCAAGGGTGGCTGTCAGTAGGCACGGTCACACCTTTTTTATTAATACAGGGATCAGTCCCTGGCCTATTGGACCCCGCATGCGGGATCCGTTATCAGGAGAAGCCACATGGCCCTCAGCGTTGAAGAAAAAGCTCAGATCGTTGCCGAATACCAGCAAGCCGCCGGCGATACCGGTAGCCCGGAAGTGCAGGTTGCTCTGCTGACCGCCAACATCAACAAGCTGCAAGGCCACTTCAAGGCCAACGACAAAGACCACCACTCCCGTCGTGGTCTGATCCGTATGGTCAACCAGCGTCGTAAGCTGCTGGACTACCTGAAGGGCAAAGACACCACTCGTTACAGCGCCCTGATCGGTCGCCTGGGCCTGCGTCGCTAATAGCGGCCTGGTCAGTGGTGTGCATGGCGTGTCGCAGGCTTCGACAGGGCTGTTTTGCAGTGCTGCCGTTGGACACGCCACGCGTATCTTCGAGGTTGGCAGCCTGGCAATGCTGAGCGGTTTTTCCGCTTGGTGCCAGGCTCCCAGCCTCGTGTTGTATCTGGACGGTCAATGGGGCCGATTCCCCGTTCTGCCCAAGAATTCGCAAGAAACCAGTTCCCCCAAGAGCCACTGAAAAAGGTAGGAAACCGTGAACCCGGTAATCAAGACTTTCCAGTTCGGTCAATCGACCGTTACTCTCGAAACGGGCCGCATTGCCCGTCAGGCAACCGGCGCCGTGCTGGTTACCGTCGACAACGACGTCACCGTGCTGGTGACTGTGGTAGGCGCCAAACAGGCTGATCCAGGCAAGGGTTTCTTCCCGCTGTCGGTTCACTACCAGGAAAAGACCTACGCCGCCGGCAAGATCCCGGGTGGCTTCTTCAAGCGTGAAGGCCGTCCTTCCGAGAAAGAGACGCTGACCTCGCGCCTGATCGACCGTCCGATCCGTCCGCTGTTCCCGGAAGGCTTCATGAACGAAGTGCAGGTCGTCTGCACCGTGGTTTCCACCAGCAAGAAGACCGACCCGGACATCGCTGCGATGATCGGTACCTCGGCTGCCCTGGCCATCTCCGGCATTCCGTTCGAAGGCCCGATCGGCGCCGCTCGCGTTGCCTTCCACGAAAGCACCGGCTACCTGCTGAACCCGACCTACGAGCAACTGGCTGCCTCGAGCCTGGACATGGTCGTTGCCGGTACCGAATCGGCTGTACTGATGGTTGAATCGGAAGCCAAAGAGCTGACCGAAGACCAGATGCTGGGCGCCGTATTGTTCGCCCACGACGAATTCCAGGCCGTGATCCAGGCGGTCAAGGAACTGGCCGCCGAAGCCGGCAAGCCGACCTGGGACTGGCAGCCAGCCCCGGCCAACGTCGAGCTGATGAACCTGGTGCGCGCCGAGTTCGGCGAAGCCGTTTCGCAGGCCTACACCATCACCCAGAAGGCTGACCGCTACAACCGCCTGGGCCAGCTGCGTGACGAGGCTGTTGCCCGTCTGAGCAACGAAGAGACCGGCCCGTCCGCCGGTGCCATCAAAGAGATCTTCGGCGAGCTGGAATACCGCACCGTCCGCGAGAACATCGTCAACGGCAAACCGCGTATCGACGGCCGTGACACCCGCACCGTGCGCCCGCTGAACATCGAAGTTGGCGTATTGCCGAAGACCCACGGCTCGGCGCTGTTCACCCGTGGCGAAACCCAGGCCCTGGTCGTCGCGACCCTGGGTACTGCCCGTGACGCCCAGCTGCTGGACACCCTGGAAGGCGAGAAGAAAGACCCGTTCATGCTGCACTACAACTTCCCGCCGTTCTCGGTGGGTGAGTGCGGCCGCATGGGCGGCGCCGGCCGTCGTGAAATCGGCCACGGCCGCCTGGCCCGTCGTGGCGTGCAGGCCATGCTGCCGAGCGACAGCGACTTCCCGTACACCATCCGCGTGGTCTCGGAAATCACCGAGTCCAACGGTTCCAGCTCCATGGCTTCGGTCTGCGGTGCTTCCCTGGCCCTGATGGACGCCGGTGTACCGATGAAGGCACCGGTTGCCGGTATCGCCATGGGCCTGGTCAAGGAAGGTGACAAGTTCGCCGTCCTGACCGACATCCTGGGTGACGAAGACCACCTGGGCGACATGGACTTCAAGGTAGCCGGTACCGCCAAGGGTGTTACCGCGCTGCAGATGGACATCAAGATCAACGGCATCACCGAAGAGATCATGGAAATCGCCCTGGGCCAGGCCCTGGAAGCGCGCCTGAACATCCTCGGCCAGATGAACCAGATCATCGCCCAGTCGCGTAGCGAGCTGTCGGCCAACGCGCCGACCATGATCGCGATGAAGATCGACACCGACAAGATCCGTGACGTCATCGGTAAAGGCGGCGCCACCATTCGCGCCATCTGCGAAGAGACCAAGGCTTCGATCGACATCGAAGACGACGGTTCGATCAAGATCTTCGGCGAAACCAAGGAAGCGGCAGATGCTGCCAAGCAGCGCATCCTGGGCATCACCGCCGAGGCCGAGATCGGCAAGATCTACGTCGGCAAGGTCGAGCGCATCGTCGACTTCGGTGCCTTCGTCAACATCCTGCCTGGCAAGGACGGCCTGGTGCACATCTCCATGCTGAGCGATGCTCGCGTCGAGAAAGTCACCGACATCCTCAAGGAAGGCCAGGAAGTCGAAGTACTGGTACTGGACGTGGACAACCGCGGCCGTATCAAGCTGTCGATCAAGGACGTTGCCGCGGCCAAGGCCTCGGGCGTCTAAGCGACTGCCACGCAACAGGAAAAGGGCCCTTCGGGGCCCTTTTTTCATGGGTGAAAGGGAACCTTTTGCGGACTTGCATCTTGCATGCAGGATTATCGTGCGGATTGCAAAATGCACGACTCCGGGAATGCTGGCTGTTTGATAAGTAATTGATTTGAAAGGAAAAAGACTAAAGTGAATAGCTGGCATAGCGCATGCAGCTATCCTCATACCTGTCGCCAGGATGTACGGCGCAGACCTTTCGAAAAACAGGAGTGATCCCTATGAAGAAGTTCGCCATTGCTGCCGCTACTGCTACCGCTCTGACCCTGACCATGGCTAACGCGGCATTCGCCCAGCAGTCCACCCAGGCCCCGATGACGCTGGCGGCCGGTGAGGTGACCAAGACCAAGGAAGCAGCCTCCGATACCTGGATCACTACCAAGGTAAAGGCTGACCTGATGACCGAGAAAGGTGTGCCTGGTGGCGATATCAAGGTCGAAACCAACAAGGGTGTCGTGTCGCTGTCTTCTGACACGGCGGTGACCGCAGCACAGAAAGAGGCGGCCATTGCCATCGCCAAGAAGATCAAGGGCGTGCAGGCCGTGTCGGCTGATGGCCTGAAGTCCGAATAAGGAATGTCCCGTCGGCCAAACGGATTTGGCCACCCATTCAAGAAGGGGCTGCACAGCAGCCCCTCTTCACTTAAAACACCGGATTCCGCGCAATCACATCACTCTCGAAGCATTCCTGCTCAAGGATCAAGGGCTCAACCAACGGCCGACTGTCGCGGAAATGCGCGGTCTGGGTATGCGCTTCGTACGCCGCATCATCACGGTAGATCTCGTACAGGTAAATCACCTCCGGGTCGACCCGGTCCTGCGACACATCGAACACCAGGCAGCCAGGTTCGGTGGCGACGGATGCAGCGGCATTGACCTTGATCGCGGTCAGAAAACCCTCGGCGCAACCGGGCTTCACACGGGTCTTGATGAACAGGCTATACACAAGGCTCTCCTTTTGTTTTAAATTCTATTGTGAATTGTATACAAAAATGGAGCCTCGCCAATGTCCGAATTGCCTGCACGCCCAGGTCGCCTGAATGGCCTGCGTCATATTGCCTTGTTGGTGCCCAACCTCGAGGAGTGCGAACGCTTCTATGTCGATGTGCTGGGCATGGAGGTGCTGAACCGCGCCAACGAAGACCTGGTGTATCTCACTTGTGGTAACGACAACCTGTCGCTGGGGCGCGGGGCAGGGGCGGCCAATGGTTTGCAGACCCTGGACCACTATGGGTTCATCGTCGATAGCGTGGAGGAGCTGGAGGCCTGGTACCAGTACTTCAAGGCGCACGGCGTGACCTTGCTGGACCGGCCGTTCAACCATGGTGATGGGGCGCGCAGCTTCCACCTGCTGGACCCGGCGGGGAACAAGGTGCAGCCGTTGTATCACCCGGCGGTGTCGGGGCAGCGGTTGGTGTGAAGCCTGTACCGGCCTATTCGCGGCGGTTCGGCGCCCCGATGAACCCGCTCCCACAGGGATAGCGCACAGCTCAAGGCCGGCGCATTCCCTGTGGGAGCGGGTTTACCCGCGAAGAGGCCAGACCTGCTGGTAGAGATTATTCGGCATCCAGATGCATCGGCGTCACCACCCGCCCATCGCTCTCGGCCTGGCCCAGGTTGGTATCGATGAAGTACACCCGGTCATCTTCCAGCTGGCCCTTGTCCACCAGGTAATCCTTGATGCTGCTGGCCCGCTCCTGGCCCAGTGTGCGCAGCAGCGCGGTACTCTCGGCCCAGGACTTGATCACCGCCTCGCGCAGCTTGGCGGTGCGCTCGTCGCGGCCCAGTTGCTCCCATTCGGCAGGCGGCTGCTGCTTCAGGCGGTTACGGTAGATGCCTTCGAGCATCGCCGGTTTGTCGCTGTCGTCGACCACCAGCATCGAGGCATTGGCCGGCACTTTGTCACCGCGACGTTGCAGGATCTTGTACCAGGTGGCCTGGTACTCACGCTCCAGGCGCTGCTGGGCGATCAGCGGGCCATCGCTGGCCTGGGCGCTGGTGCCTTCGATTTCCAGGCGCAGTTCCGGGCGCTCCTTCAGGGCCGATGCCAGTTTGTCCAGCGATGCCTGGGCGTCGCCACTGAGCTCGCTGGAGCCTGGGGCGAAGGCCACGTTGCCCAGGTCTTCCGAGCCACTGCCGGCAACCAGCCCGCCAATGAACTTGAACGGCGCCTGTGCCGCGCGCAACACCAGGTTGCGCAGGGTTTGCCAGACGATCGGCATCACGCTGAACTGCGGGTTGTTGAGGTCGCCGGACACCGGCAGCTCGATCGAGATCTTGCCTTCGGTATCCTTCAGCAGCGCCACCGCCAGGCGGATCGGCAAGTCCACAGCGTCCGGGCTGTCGACCTTCTCGCCCAACTGCAACTGCTCCACCACCACCTTGTTCTCGGCCTTCAGCTGGCCGTTGGTGATCAGGTAGTGCAGGTCGAGGTTGAGCCGGCCCTTGCGGATACGGAAGCCGGCGAACTTGCCGGAGTAGGGTGTCAGTGTGGTCAGCTCGACCCGCTTGAAGCTGGTGGCGATGTCCAGGCTGGCCAGCGGGTTGAACGGGTTGAGGGCGCCTTTGATGGTGACCGGCGCATAGCGGTCGACCTTGCCCTTGACGTTGACCTTGGCCGGCACCGGCTTGCGGTTGTCGATGGTGCCGATCTGGCCGTTGAGCTGCTGGATGGCCGTGGCGAAGTTGGGGGTAAGGGACAGGTCGGCGAAGTTGGCCGAGCCGTCGTTGATGTCGATCTGGCCGATGTGGATACCCAGCGGCTTGTCGTTGCTGGCTGCGGTCGGCCTGGCCTGGCTGGTCGCCGGGGCGCCGGCCGGCTGCGGGATCAGCAGGTCATTGATGTTGGTGGTGCGGTCTTCATTGATGATGAAGCGCGCATAGGGCTGCAGCAGGGTTACCTTGTCGATCGACAGCGCATCGCCGTGCACGTAGGACAGGCCATCGACGTTCACCTGCTGCCATTTGACGAAGTCGCGGCTCTTGATGGTGTCGAGGGTGTGCAACTGGCTGACCTGCGCCTTGCCGGTGATGCTGAAGGCCAGCGGTGCGGTGTTCTTCAGGTCGACCTTGAGGTCGCTGGCGAGCATGCCGCTGCGCAGCTCCAGCAGGATGAACGGGCTGATATAGGCCTGGGCCACCCGCAGGTCGATGTCGCGGCTGCTCACGTCCAGCTTGGCCCATATGGGTGCCAGGTTGACCTGGCCGGTCGCCTGCAGTTTGCCCTGCTTGCCCACGCCGGTATCGAGCTTGAGGGTGAAGGGCGACTGGTTGAGGCTGTCGAAACCTTGCAGGTCGGCGTTGAGCGGGCCGACGTCGAGGGCCACCGGCTCTTTCTGGGTGCGGTCTGCCAGGTGCACCAGATAGTTACGCAGTTGCACGTCCTTGAGCAGCACCTGCCAGGGCTTGCCCGGCTCCTTGGCGGCTTGCTGTTCCGGTGTGGGCTCGGCGGCGGCCGGCTCGGCCTTTTCCTTCGGTGTGGCCTTGGCCGGCTGGCTGGCGAACAGCTTCTGCCAGTCGAGCTGGCCGTCCTTTTCCAGTGCGGCCCAGGTTTCCAGTTTTTCGCTGCGGATCTTGCCCACGGTGACCAGTTGCTTGACCAGGTCGACGGAGGTCTCGCTCACTTCCAGGCTGGCCAGGCGCGCCAGCGGGCGACCATCCGGAGCCTTGATGGCGAACGGGGCAATGCGCACCGACGCGTTGTCCAGCAACAGTTCGGTCTGCTTGGCGAGGTTGAGCTTGTAGTGGGTGTCGAGGCTGACCACGCCGTTTTCCAGCACCAGTGGTACGGCATCGCGTACATAGGGCCAGAACGCCTTCATGTTGCCGTCGGTGACCTTCAGTGTGCCTTCAGAGGCGATCGGCGCCAGGCTCAGGGTGCCTTTCCAGTCGATGCGCCCGCCGTTGGGGCCGATGGCCACCAGGTTCATGTCGGCATTGTCGTTGGGCAAGGTACTGAGGTTATTCAGCTCCAGGTTCATGTTGTCGTAGAGGAACTCGATCGGCTCGCTCGGGCGCAGGTCCTCGAAGTGCAGGTAACCGTCGCTGAGCTTGATGCTGCCGATGCGCAGCGGGAACGGGTCGCTGGGCGGCTCGTCGGGCTTGGCTTCGCTTGGGGGCAACTTGAACAGGCGGGTCAGGTTGAGGGTACCGTCCTTGGCGAACAGCACTTCGTTGCGTGGTTTGACCAGTTCCACTGCGTCCAGGTGCAGGGCACCGCTCCACAGGCTGTCGAGCGAGAGGTTGGCGTACAGCCGGTCGAAGCCGACCTGCTCCTTGCCCGGCTCGCCGATCTGCAGGCCCCACAGCGTCAGCTCGAGGCTGAAGGGGTTGAGCTCGATCCGTTCGAGGTGGGCAGGCACGGTTGCGTACTGGGCCAACTGCTGGTTGGCGATGCGCAGCGCGACACCGGGGAGTATGAGAAAGCCAAGAAGGCTGTAGAGGGCTACGAGGGCCAGAAGTGCGCCAGCGGCGCGAGTCAATCCTTTGTACATGTGTCGCTTCGTCTGTCTAAGCAGGAGAGCTTGGAGTATGGCACGTTAAATCAGTTCCGCTGAGGCGACCATTTGATCTCATTCGATACCCATGCGCCGTTTGGCCCGGTGTGCCGAGCCGTCGCGCATCGCCCAGCGCAGTATCGGTGCGGTGCGTTGCAGGCCCAGGCGGATCATGCGCCGCTGCAAAGGGCCGTGCTGCAGGCCGAGCATGGCCTGGGCCCAGGCCGGCAGCAGGTCGATGCCGGCGTGCAGCATCAGCTTGCCCACTGGCTGTGCCAGGCGGCTGGGAGCCGGGGCGTCGAGCAGGATGTCGACCACTTGGTGACTACGGGCATCGCATTGCAACTGCGGGCGCATGCGCTGCAGGTAGTCCTCGACCTGCTGGCACGAGCGCGGCACGTCGCGGGCACCAAGGCGCTCGGCGATCAGCGCGATCTCGGCGTAGTAGGCATCCTGCTCGGCGCGCGCAAGGTGCGGGTTGCGGTAACGCAGGTGGGCGGCGAGGAAGCTGCTGACTTCCGCCACATGCACCCAGGTCAGCAGGTCCGGGTCGCTGGCCGCATACGGGCGGCCGTCCGGCGCGGTGCCGGTCACCTGCAGGTGGATGGTGCGCACCTTGTCGATCAGCCACTCGGCATCGCGGGTGGCGCCGAAGGTGGTGCCGGAGATGAACTGGCTGGTGCGGCGCAGGCGGCCGAGCAGGTCTTCACGGAAGTTGGAATGGTCCCACACCCCGGCCAGTGCCAGCGGGTGCAGCAACTGCAGCATGAGGGCACTGATGCCACCGACCAGCATGCTCGGGAAGTCGCCATGTACCTGCCAGCTGATGCTGTGCGGGCCGAACAGGCCGGGGTCGCCCTTGGGCGATTCCAGGTCGAGCTGGCCGAGGGCCAGCCCGGTGAGGCTCATGACCTGGGTTTCGATGCGACGGCGAAGGGCTTCCATGGCGACCTGTGGTTCAGGGCGGCCATGAACAGCGGCCGCCGGTTACTGGTTGAGGCGTTTGTCGATCAGGCCCTGCACCACGCTGGGGTCGGCCAGGGTCGAGGTATCGCCCAGGTTTTCCAGCTCGTTGCAGGCGATTTTGCGCAGTATACGCCGCATGATCTTGCCAGAGCGTGTCTTGGGCAGCGCCGGGGCCCACTGGATCAGCTCGGGCTTGGCAAAACTGCCGATTTCCTTGCTGACCAGCGCCAGCAGCTCGGCCTTGAGCGCGTCGTCCGGTGTTACGCCATTCATGGGCGTGACGAAGGCATACACGCCCTGGCCCTTGAGGTCGTGGGGGTAACCGACCACGGCCGCTTCGGCGACGCTGTCATGCAGCACCAGCGCGCTTTCCACTTCGGCGGTACCGATGCGGTGGCCGGAAACGTTGATCACGTCATCGATACGCCCGGTGATCCAGTAGTCGCCATCGGCATCGCGGCGGGCACCGTCGCCGGTGAAGTAATAGCCGGGCATCGGCTTGAAGTAGGTGTCGACCATGCGCTGATGGTCGCCATAGACGCTACGGATCTGCCCGGGCCAGCTGGCCTTGATGACCAGCAGGCCGGCACCGGGGCCTTCGATGAGTTTGCCCTTTTCGTCCAGCAGCACCGGTTGCACGCCGAACATGGGTTGGGTGGCACAGCCGGGCTTGAGCACCTGCGCGCCGGGCAGCGGGGTGATCATGATGCCGCCGGTTTCGGTCTGCCACCAGGTATCGACGATGGGGCAGCGCTGCTGCCCGACAGCCTCGAAGTACCACTCCCAGGCTTCGGGGTTGATCGGCTCGCCGACGCTGCCCAGCAGGCGCAGGCTCTGCCGTGAGGTGCCTTGCAGTGGCCCGTCGCCTTCGCGCATCAAGGCACGCAGGGCGGTCGGGGCGGTGTAGAAGATGTTCACCTGATGCTTGTCCACCACCTGCCAGAAGCGCGAGGTATCCGGGTAGTTGGGCACGCCTTCGAACATCAGCGAGATCGCACCATTGGCCAGCGGGCCATAGACGATGTAGCTGTGGCCGGTGACCCAGCCGACATCGGCAGTGCACCAGAACACCTCGCCTTCACGGTAGTCGAACACCACCTTGAAGGTGAGGGTTGCCTGCAGCAGGTAGCCGCCGGTGGTGTGCAGCACGCCCTTGGGTTTGCCGGTGCTGCCGGAGGTGTAGAGGATGAACAGCGGGTCTTCGGCGCCCATTGGCTCGGCAGCGCAATCGTCGCCGGCCTTTTCCGTTGCCTCGTGGTACCAGAGGTCACGGCCCTCGGCCCAGGCAACATCGCCGCCGGTGCGGCGCACCACGAATACGCTGCTGACCGCAGGGCAACTGGCCAGGGCCTTGTCGACGTTCTGTTTCAGCGGGATGCGCTTGCCGCCGCGCACGCCTTCATCGGCGGTGATTACCGTGCGGCAGTCGGCATCCAGGATGCGGTCGCGCAGGGCGTCGGGCGAGAAGCCGCCGAACACCACCGAGTGGATGGCACCGATACGGGTGCAGGCAAGCATGGCGAAGGCAGCCTCGGGGATCATCGGCATGTAGATGCACACCCGGTCGCCTTTCTTCACCCCGCGTGCTTTCAGCGCATTGGCCAGGCGGCAGACCTGGCGATGCAGTTCGCGGTAGGTGATGGCCTTGGAATCCTTGGGGTCGTCGCCTTCCCACAGCAGGGCGGTCTGTTCGCTGCGTCGGGCCAGGTGGCGGTCGATGCAGTTGTAGCTGACGTTGAGCTGGCCGCCATCGAACCAGCGGGCGTTGCCGGTCTTCAGGTCGCATTGCTGCACGCTCGACCAGGGCTTGATCCAGTCCAGGCGTTTGGCTTGTTCGGCCCAGAAGGTATCGGGGTCGTCCACCGACTGGCGGTAGAGGCGGCGGTACTCGTCGGGAGTGAGGGCGGCGGACTGGCTGACGGCCAGGGCCTGGGGGTAGTTGCGGATATCGAACATGGCGGGTGGTCCTGCTCTTGTAAGGGGCGATGGACTGCAACGGCTATTCGATAGGACAGTGTAGCTGGGAGAGGTGTTCAACCTGTGCCGGCCTCTTCGCGGGCCTGCCCGCTCCCACAGGTACTGAACAGTTCTTGAGGCCTGTGCAGTATCTGTGGGAGCGGGCAAGCCCGCGAAGAAGCTGTCGAAGGTTTCAGATCAACCGCGGTGACGGCCGCGGAAGTAGTTGATCAGGCCTTGGGTGGAACCGTCTTCGGCGCTGTCTTCCAGGCTTCCTACAAGACGCTGGTAAACGCCCTTGCCCAGTTCCTTGCCCAGTTCCACGCCCCACTGGTCGAAGGCGTTGATGCCCCAGATCACGCTCTGTACGAAGACCTTGTGCTCGTACATCGCCACCAGCGCGCCCAGGCGGCGCGGGCTGATGCGTTCCACCACCAGGGTGTTGCTCGGGCGGTTGCCCGGGATCACCTTGTGCGGGGCGAGCTTTTCGATGTCCGCTTCGTTCAGGCCTTTGCCACGCAGCTCGGCTTCGGCTTCCTCGCGGGTTTTGCCCAGCATCAGCGCCTGGCTCTGCGACAGGCAGTTGGCGTACAGCCACTGATGATGGTCGGCCACCGGGTTGAAGCTCACCACCGGCACGATGAAATCGGCCGGAATCAGTTGGGTGCCCTGGTGCAGCAACTGGTGGTAGGCGTGCTGGCCGTTGCAGCCGACGCCGCCCCAGATCACCGGGCCGGTATCGGTCTTCACCGGGGTGCCGTCCTGCAGCACGCTCTTGCCGTTGGACTCCATGTCCAGCTGTTGCAGGTGCTTGGTGATGTTGCGCAGGTAGTGGTCGTACGGCAGGATCGCGTGGCTCTGGGCGCCCCAGAAGTTGCCGTACCACACGCCCAGCAGGGCCAGCAGCACCGGCATGTTCTTGTCGAACGGCGCAGTCTGGAAGTGCTGGTCCATGGTGTAGGCACCGGACAGCAGTTCCTTGAAGTTGGCGGTACCGATGGCCAGGGCGATCGGCAGGCCGATCGCCGACCACAGCGAGTAGCGCCCGCCCACCCAGTCCCACATCGGGAAGATGTTTTCTTCGCGGATGCCGAAGGCCACGGCGGCGGCCTTGTTGCTGGAGACGGCGATGAAGTGGCGGTACAGCTCGGCTTCCGAGCCGCCCTGGGCCAGGTACCAGGTACGCGCGGCCATGGCGTTCTTCAGGGTCTCGAGGGTGTTGAACGACTTCGACGAGACGATGAACAGGGTGGTTTCGGCGCGCAGGTTGGCCGACAGCTCGTGGAACTCACTGCCGTCGATGTTCGCCAGGTAGTGGCAGCGCACGCCACGCTGGGCGTAGGGCAGCAGCGCCTCGGAGACCAGCTCGGGGCCGAGGAACGAGCCACCGATGCCGATGTTGACCACGTCGGTGATCGGTTTTTCGCTGTAGCCGCGCCACAGGCCGTCGTGGATGCGGCCGACCAGTTCAGTGATCTGGTTGAGCACCTTGTGCACTTCCGGCATGACGTTCACGCCGTTGACGCTGAGCTTGTCGCCTACCGGCCGGCGCAGGGCGGTGTGCAGTACCGGGCGACCTTCGGAGGCGTTGATGATTTCGCCGCTGAACATCGACTTGATGGCGTCCTGCAGGCCCACTTCGTTGGCCAGGTTGACCAGCAGGTCGCGGCTTTGTTCGGTGATCAGGTTTTTCGAATAGTCGAGGAACAGGCCGCAGCAGCTCAGGGAGAACTGGTCGAAGCGCTTGGCATCGGCGGCGAAGGCTTCGCGCATGCTGAAACCTTGCATGGCGTCGCGGTGTTGCTGGAGCGCCTGCCAGGCGGGCAGGGCCGTCACATCGTGGGGTGTACGGTAATACGCCATTGCGCGGGGTTCCCTTGGTGCGTGATGAGGCCTTGGACACGGCAGCCATTGCCGGGTTCAGGCTGGCACCATTATAGGCAAAGGCCACTTGCAGGGAATGGGTAGGCGGGGGAATTTGGGGGGCGCAGTGGTCTTTGTGTTACCGGTACTGGCCTCATCGCTGGCAAGCCAGCTCCCACAGGGATAGCGCATGGTTCGAGGCCGATGCGCTCGAGGTGGGCGCTGGCTTGCCGGCGAATGGGCTGCAAGGCAGCCCCAGGCCGTTACGCGGTCTTCTCTTCCAGATGCAGGTACAGGTTGTCGATCAACCGTGTGTTACCCAGGTAGGCCGCCACCAGGATCACCAGGTCGCGGTCGCCAAAGCTTGCCGGGCGCAGGGTCAACGCATGGCGAATTTCCAGGTAGTCCGGGCGTAGGCCGGCAGCGGTCAGCTGCGCCTTGCCTTGCTCGGTCAGCGCCGGGAAATCAACCTGGCCATGGCCGATAGCCTCGCCGATCTGCTGCAAGGTGCGGTACACCACTGGCGCCGTAGCACGCTGTTCAGGCGTGAGGTAACCATTGCGCGACGACAGCGCGAGGCCGTCCTCGGCCCGCACGGTGGGCTCGCCGATGATCTGGATCGGCATGTTCAGGTCGCGCACCATGGCACGAATCACCGCCAGCTGCTGGAAGTCCTTTTCGCCGAACACGGCAAGGTCGGGCTGGACCATGTTGAACAGCTTGCTGACCACGGTGGCCACGCCCTCGAAATGCCCGGGCCGGCTGGCGCCGCACAGGCCTTCGGAAAGGTGGGGCACGCTGACGCGGGTTTGCACGCTCATGCCGTCGGGGTACATCTCTTCGACGGTAGGCGCGAACAGCAAATTGCAGCCGGCCTGAAGCAGGCGCTCCTGGTCGGCGGCCAGGGTGCGCGGGTACTTGTCGAGGTCTTCGTTGGGGCCGAACTGCAGCGGGTTGACGAAGATGCTGGCGACCACGAAATCGGCGCGCTGCGCGGCCTTGGTCACCAGGGCGGCATGGCCGCTGTGCAGGTTGCCCATGGTCGGTACGAAGCCGATGCGCTTGCCTTCACCGCGGGCGCGGGCGACTGCGGCGCGCAGTTCGCGGACGGTCTTGACTGTATTCATGCACTGAACCCGTGTTCGCTGCCTGGGAAGCTGACCTGCTTGACTGCCTCGACGTAAGCGACGAGGGCGCTGTGGATATCCGGCTGGCCTTGCATGAAGTTCTTCACGAACTTCGGTACCCGGCCGCTCAGCGACAGGCCGAGCATGTCGTGCAGGACCAGTACCTGGCCATCGGTGCCGCTGCCGGCGCCAATGCCGATCACCGGGATGCCCACGGCATTGGTGATTTCCGCCGCCAGTTCGCTGGGTACGCATTCGAGCAGCAGCATGGCCGCTCCGGCTTGTTCCAGGGCGATGGCGTCGGCGCGCATCTGCCGGGCCTGGGCTTCCTGGCGACCCTGGACCTTGTAGCCGCCCAGCACGTTGACAGTTTGCGGGGTCAGGCCCATGTGTGCGCACACCGGCACGCCACGCTCGGCCAGCAGGCGGATGGTCTCGGCCAGCCAGGCAGCGCCTTCGATCTTGATCATGTGGGCGCCAGCCTGCATCAGCGTGGCGCTGTTGGCAAAGGCTTGCTCCGGGGTGGCATGCGCCATGAACGGCAGGTCGGCGAGGATCAGTGCGCCGTCGTTGCCACGTTTGACGCTGGCGGTGTGGTAGGCCATGTCCGCGGTGGTCACCGGCAGTGTGCTGTCGTGGCCTTGCAGGACCATTCCCAGCGAGTCGCCCACCAGCAACACTTCGACACCGGCCTGGCTGGCGGCCCTGGCGAAGGTCGCGTCGTAGCAGGTCAGCATGGTGATTTTTTCACCCTTGGCCTTGAGGCCATTGAGGGTGGTCAGGGTTACTTCAGGCATGTAGGAAATTCCTCGTTCAGGCGCTGTAAAAAACGACTGCATTCAACGCGTGTAGTCATCTTCCGGAGCGGCACATCATCGCGCGTGATGTTCGGGCACAGGTCCGTCCGGGCCTAAATACGGGTATGCGGCACTTTGGTGCCACACGGGACGCCTATAGTCGTGAGCGAGGTGGGGGAAGTCAATCACCCTGTTACCGCATTGTTACGATCAGGGTGTTACTGGCGTTACCGCGCCAGTGTGCAAGGCTGGAACGCCCGGTTTACAGGCGTTCCAGGCCGACGAACGGGCAGTTGTCGAGCAGTTGCGCGAGGGCGCGGCCATCGGCCAGACGGAAATCGCCCGGTACCAGTTCGGCCAGTGGGTACAGCACGAAAGGCCGGGCATGCATGTGGTAATGCGGCACTTTCAGGCGCGGCTCGTCGAGCACCTGGTCGCCGAACAGCAGGATGTCCAGGTCCAGTGTGCGCGGGCCCCAGCGCTCCTTGCGCACGCGGCCCTGACCGTTCTCGATGGCCTGCAGTGCATCGAGCAGGGCCAGCGGCGGCAGGGCAGTGTCCAGCGCAGCGACGGCGTTGGTATAGCGCGGCTGGCCGGGCAGCAGCGAATCGCTGGTGTACAGGGCCGAGGCAGCCACCAGCCGCGTGGCTTCGACCTGGTCGAGGGCCTGCAAGGCGCTGCGCAGCTGCTCGGCAGGTGCGTCCAGGTTGCTGCCCAGGCCGATATAGGCGCGGGTACTCACTCGAACGCCTCGTCGCCACTGCGCTTGCGTTTGCCACCGCTACGCTTGCGTTTGCGCGGGCCGGCGCCGGTGCCTTCGTCGCGGCTGCCCAGCTCGCGGATCATCTCGCGGCGCTCGCTGTCGTTGGCATCCTGGTAGTCGGTCCACCACTGGCCGAGGTCGTCGGTTTCTTCCCCGGCGCTTTCCCGCAGCAGCAGGAAGTCGTAACCGGCACGGAAGCGCGGGTTGTCCAGCAGCACGTCGGCGCGCTTGCCGCTGCGGCGTGGCAGGCGCTCCTGCATGTCCCAGATCTCGCGGATCGGCAGGGTGAAGCGCTTGGGGATGGCGATGCGCGCGCATTGCTCGGCGATCAGGTCGTGGGCCGCACCGTTCATGGCCGGGATCGGCGGCACGCCCTGGTTCTGCAGGTGCAGCACGCGGGCCGGCAGGGCTGGCCACAGCAGCGCGGCGAAGAGGAACGCTGGGGTTACCGGTTTGCCTTGCTTCACGCGCAGGTCGGTGTTGTTCAGCGCCTGGCTGATCAGCGTGTGGGTGTAGGTCGGGCGCTCGTCCAGGGCATGCGAACTGGCCGGGAACAGCGGCTCGAACAACTGCAGGTCGACCAGCATTTCGAAGACGATGGCGCCCTGGCCGGAAAGGAACAGCTTGAGGCTCTCTTCGAACAGGCGCGCTGGCGGAATCTCGCGCAACAGCGGGGCCAGTTCGCGAATCGGCTGGACCGTGTGCTTTTCGATGCCGAAGTCGAGCTTGGCGGCGAAACGCACCGCGCGCAGCATGCGCACCGGGTCTTCCTGGTAGCGGTGGGTAGGGTCACCGATCAGGCGCAGCAGACGGTTGCGGATATCGTGCACGCCATTGGCGTAGTCGAGGATGCGCTCGCTGACCGGGTCGTAGTACAGGGCATTGATGGTGAAGTCGCGACGTTGCGCGTCTTCTTCCAGGGTGCCGTATACGTTGTCACGCAGGATGCGGCCACTGGCATTGTGCGACGAACGGTGGCTGTCGCCCTGGTCGTCTTCCGAATGGTGGGCGCGGAAGGTGGCGACTTCGATGATCTCACGGCCGAAATGCACGTGGACCAGCTTGAAGCGGCGACCAATGATGCGCGCGTTGCGGAACTCGGCACGGACCTGTTCGGGGGTGGCACTGGTGGCGACGTCGAAGTCTTTCGGCGTGATGCCCAGCATCAGGTCGCGGACACAGCCACCGACCAGGTAAGCCTGGTAGCCGGCGCTCTGCAGGCGCTCCACGATGTTCACCGCGTGGCGGCTGAACTGGTGGCGCTGCAGCGAGTGCTGGCTCTTGTTGATCACCTCAGGCGTGGTGCGCCTGTGGTGCGGGCCCGGTACGGGCGGGCGAAACGACTGGAACAGCTTCTTCAGCATGGGATGCACTGTTTGAAGGAATGTTCGGCCAAGAATAGGAGAATGGCCGCATGATGGGCGGGGATTCTAGCATTTACTCAAGGAATGGTGTAGGCGGGTAGCGGGATGCCTGCCGGAAGGGTAGAAACGACAAGGGGAGCCTAAGCTCCCCAAGAAGTCGTTGCGTGCTCTTATTGTTTTTTTGCTGGGCTTCTTGTTTTTGTTGAGTGCCCTGTCCACAAATCTCGAAGCTTGTGGACGACCCCCAATCCAGGGGTTAAGAGCAAACGGATTGCTTTGGTCGCTGATGTCACGTTGATCTGTCGATCCAACCAGTTCAGGCGCTGCTTTTTAGTGCAGTTTTTGTTGTTCTCTGCCTGGTTGTGGGGCAAGCCCCAAACACGCATCCTCTCCAAAAGAATCAGTTAGCTGCGCCTCCGCCGTCTTGTTTTTATTGTGCGTGAGCCGTTTCGTCTTGTTCTTATTCTGAGTTGCAGTGCTTGTTATTGTTCTTGTACCAGACATATAGCAGGTGCCGTGCCAACTTTTTGAAACCCAGTAAAATCAATGGGTTGGAGGTGGTGAGCAGTTTTTCAGGGGTCGAAAATGTCGAAATTTCGTTACCGTACGCCTCGGGAACTGTTACGGCGGAAAGGGTGGGTAACAGATTTTTGCGGGGACTGAGGTGTTACCTGGGTGTTCGCCGTGACACGTTCAGCGCCTGTGAGATCGAGCGCCGCCCGCGCGGCGCTTCGCGGCACAAGGCCGCTCCCACATCTGTTTCGGGCCAGTCACTCCTGTGAGGTCTCCTCTGCCCGCCTTGTCTGTTCCATTCGATATCAAGGGGGGGCGCGACAGCTCTTCATCAATCTTCAGCCATGCACCAAGGCTGCAACCCATCTGGCGAATGATTGGCCCGAAACAGATGTGGGAGCGGGCTTGCCCCGCGAAGCGCCGCGCGGGTGGCGCTCGATCTCACAGGCGCCACATAGGCTGCGGCGTACGGTGGCGGGCAGGTTGAGTTACTCGCTGGTAGCGTTGCTCTTGCGCCGCGGGATGCCCAGGCGCTGGCGACGTTCCCACAGGCACTTGCGGCTGACCCCGAGCTTGCGGGCCAGCTCGGTCTCGGTCATGTGGTCCTGGTGCTCGAGCACGAAGTGCTGGAAGTAGTCCTCCAGCGACAAGTCCTCGGTCGGCTCATGGCTGGCATTGGCCGCACTGGCCACGGCCAGGGCGTTGTCGAGGATTTCGTCGTCCTCCAGGTCGCCCAGTTCGATGTCGATGCCCAGCAGGTCGGCGGAAATTTCTGCGCTCTCGCTGAGGATCACCGCACGCTCAACGGCGTTTTCCAGCTCTCGCACGTTACCCGGCCAGCTGTAGTGACGAATGGCCTGCTCGGCTTCGGCCGAGAAGTGCAGGTCGTCGCGGCCGATGCGCGCACTCTGGCGTGCGAGGAAGGCGCTGGCGATCTCGTTTACGTCGCTGCCGCGCTCGCGCAGTGCAGGCAGTTTCAGGGCGATCACGTGCAGGCGGTAATACAGGTCTTCACGGAACTGGCCGGCCTTGGCCAGGTTCTTCAGGTCACGGTGGGTCGCGGCGATCAGGCGCACATCGACCTTTTGCGACTGTACCGAACCTACCCGGCGAATCTCGCCTTCCTGCAGCACGCGCAGCAGGCGGGCCTGGGCTTCCAGCGGCAGTTCGCCGATTTCGTCGAGGAACAGCGTACCGCCATCGGCGGCCTCCACCAGGCCGGCACGCCCGGCGCTGGCGCCGGTGAACGCGCCTTTTTCGTGGCCGAACAGTTCGGACTCGATGAGTGTCTCGGGGATAGCCGCGCAGTTCACCGAAATCATCGGTGCCTTGGCCCGGCGCGACAGGTTGTGCAGGGCGCGTGCGACCAGCTCTTTACCGGTGCCCGACTCGCCCTGGATCAGCACGTTGGAGTCGGTGGGCGCGACTTTGCGGATCTTGCTGTACATGTCCTGCATCGGCGGGCACGAGCCGATGATGCCGATTTCGCCATTGGCGGCTGCCGCGCTGCCTTTGTCGGCCGGGGCGGCCTTGCCATTGGTGGCGCGTGGCTCGGCCGCCGGTGCGGTGGCCGGGGCATTCTGCCGATCGCGCAGGATGCGCGCCACGGCTTGCAACATCTCGTCGTGGTCGAAGGGCTTGGCAATGTAGTCCACCGCGCCCATTTTCATCGAGTCTACCGCCGAGCGCAGGCTGGCGTAGCTGGTCATGATCAGCACCGGGGTGCCTTGGCCGAGCTTGATCAGTTCGGTGCCGGGCGCGCCTGGCAGGCGCAGGTCGCTGACGATCAGGTCGAAGGTGGCAATGCTGAAGCGTTCCTGGGCTTCCTGCACCGAGCCGGCTTCGCTGACCTGGTACTGGTTCCGCTCGAGCAGACGACGCAAGGCCGAGCGGATGATGGTTTCGTCTTCGACGATCAGAATGTGCGGCATTGATTCAATTCTCTCGACGGTCTCGAATTTCAGGGGACGTCGCTACGACATGCCGGGGCAGGGTCACGCGGATCCGGGTGCCACGTTGCCGTTCGATATCGGCCGGGCTGTCGATGGTGATTTGCCCATAATGCTCTTCCACGATGGAATAGACCAGAGCGAGCCCCAGTCCGGTTCCTTCGCCCGGGTCCTTGGTGGTGAAGAAGGGTTCGAACAGGCGGTCCATGATGTTCTTCGGTATCCCGCTGCCCTCATCCTCGACGATCAGGTCGACGGTGTGTTCGCTGACTTCGCTGCGCACGCGCACGGCGCTGCCGGGCGGCGAGGCATCGCGGGCGTTGGAGAGCAGATTGATCAGCACCTGGGCCAGGCGCTGCGGGTCCCCTTCGGCCCAGTGCTCCGGGTCGCAGAGGTTGAAGAACTGTACTTCGAAATTGCGCCGGTTCAACGCCAGCAGACCGATGGCGTCCTGCGCCACTTCGGCCAGGCATACCGGCTCTTCGCTGTTCTGGTGGCTGCCGCCGGCATGGGCGAAGCTCATCAGCGACTGGACGATGCGCGATACCCGCTTGGTCTGTTCGAGAATCTGGCTGGATAGCTCGATGATTTCGCCATCGCCCTCACGCTCCTCGCGCAGGTTCTGCGCCAGGCAGGCGATGCCGGTGATCGGGTTGCCGATCTCGTGGGCCACGCCGGCGGCCAGGCGGCCGATGCTGGCCAGGCGCTCGGAGTGCACCAGCTTGTCCTCCAGCGCCTGGGTTTCGGTAAGGTCCTCCACCAGCAGCACCAGGCCGCTGTTACCCGGGGCCAGCGGCTCGTCGATAGCGGCCTTGTGCAGGTTCAGCCAACGCGGCTGGCCGTCCAGCGCCAGGCGCTGCTTGTGCAGGTGCTCGTCGGGCACGTTGATGAAGCCTTGCAGCAGGCCGCGCCAAGGTTCGTCGATGGTGACCAGGCGCGAGCCGACCACGTGCTTGGCGGCGATGCCGGTGAGCTCTTCCATGGCCTTGTTCCACATCAGGATTTCCTGGTCCTTGGCCAGCGAGCAGACGCCCATGGGCAGTTCCTGCAGGGTCTGGCGGTGGTAGCGACGCAGGGCGTCGAGCTCGGCGGCCAGGCCGGTCAGGCGCGAGTGGTAGTCTTCCAGGCGGCTTTCGATGAAGTGGATGTCCTCGGTCACGTAGTTTTCGTTACCGGACTTGTACGGCAGGAAGGTCTCGACCATGTCCTGGGCCACGCTTGGCCCCATCAGGCCGGACAGGTTGGCTTCGATGCGGTCGCGCAGGCGGCGCAAGGCGTAGGGGCGGCGCTCGTCGAACGGCAGGTAGAGGTCGCGCAGGGCCTGCTCCACTTCCTTCTGCGCGGCCTTGGCGCCCAGCGGCTTGGCCAGCTGGGTGGCGAACTCCTGTGGCGAGGCGGCATGCAGCTCGCGGCGTTGCGGGCGGCGCACGTTGTCCACCGCGCAGGCTTCGGCGGCGCTGACCTCTTCGTTGCTGGCGTTGGTGAACAGCGAAATCAGGGTGAACAACAGCACGTTGGCCGCCAGCGAGGCGATGGCCGCCATGTGCCAGCTGGTGTCGTCCAGCACGTAGATCATGTCCAGCAGCGGGATGTAGAAGCCCTGCAGGTTGCCCAGCAGCGGCAGCAGCATGGTCACCATCCACACCAGGGTGCCGGCCAGCAGGCCGGCGATGAAGCCGCGGCGATTGGCAGTCGGCCAGTACAGCACCGACAGCACGCCCGGCAGGAACTGCAACGTGGCGACGAAGGCGACGATGCCCAGGTTGGCCAGGCTCTGGTGGTTGTTCTGGGTCAGGTAGAACATGAACCCGGCGGTGATGATGGCGACGATCAGCGCACGGCGGGTCCACTTCAGCCAGCGGTAGATGTTGCCTTCGGCCGGCGGCTGGTACAGCGGCAGCACCAGGTGGTTGAGGGCCATGCCTGACAGCGCCAGGGTGGTGACGATGATCAACCCGCTGGCGGCCGACAAGCCGCCGATGTAGGCCAGCAGCGCCAGTGCCTGGTTGTTGGCGGCAATGCCCAGGCCCAGGGTGAAGTACTCGGGGTTGGTGCTGGCGCCCAGGCGCAGGCCGGCCCACAGCACCAGCGGCACGGCCAGGCTCATCAGCAGCAGGAACAGCGGCAGGCCCCAGCTGGCGCTGACCAGCGAGCGCGGGTTGAGGTTTTCGGTGAAGGCCATGTGGTACATGTGCGGCATGACGATGGCCGAGGCGAAGAACACCAGCAGCAGGGTGCGCCATGGGCCTTCCTGCAGTGGGGTATGCAGGGCAGCCAGGGCGGTCTGGTTCTGCAACAGCCACACTTCCAGTTCGTGCGGGCCGCCAAACACGCCATACAAGGCGTACAGGCCGATACCGCCCAGGGCCAGCAGCTTGATCACCGACTCGAAGGCAATGGCGAACACCAGCCCTTCGTGCTTTTCGCGTGTGGCGATGTGCCGCGAGCCGAAGAAGATGGTGAACAGGATGATCAGCGTACAGAAGGCGAAGGCCACCCGGGCCTTGACCGGCTCGCCGGTGAGGATGCTGATCGAATCGGCCACCGCCTGGATCTGCAGGGCCAGCAAGGGCAGCACGCCGATCAGCATGATGATGGTGGTCAGCGCCCCGGCCCAGGTGCTGCGGAAGCGGAACGCCAGCAGGTCGGCCAGCGAGGAGAGCTGGTAGGTACGGGTGATCTTGAGGATCGGGTAGAGCAGCACTGGCGCCAGCAGGAACGCGCCGGACACCCCCAGGTAACAGGCAAGGAAGCCGTAGCCGTACTGGTAGGCCAGGCCCACCGAACCATAGAAGGCCCAGGCGCTGGCGTACACGCCCAACGACAGGGTGTAGGTCAGCGGGTGGCGAATGATAGAACGCGGGATCAGCCCCCGCTCGCTGATCCAGGCCACGCCGAACAGCACCATGAGGTACGCGGCGCTGATCAGGATCATCTGGGTCAGGCTAAAGCTCATCGGCATCTCGTTGGCTCTGCAGGATGAAGGTGACGACGATCAGGATCAGCCAGAGCAGGTAAGGGCGATACCAGGCTCCGGTCGGTTCGATCCACCAGTCCATGATGGCCGGGGAGAACAGGTAGATCCCCACGACCAGAAGCAGGACCAAACGATAGATGTACATGCTGGCCTCGATGGTTGGGCGCTGCGGGCTTGGACTTATTATTGGCGCAAATGGCTGGGGGGATGCTAGCGGGAATCCATGGGGTTCGCCAAGAGGTTGAATTTATTGGGCTTTTGTTTTTGAGGGGTGGGCTACCTGTGCCGGCCTCTTCGCGGGTGAACCCGCTCCCACAGGTAATGCGCTTTCCTCAGGTTTGGTGAGGACCCTGTGGGAGCGGGTTCACCCGCGAAAGGGCCGGGCCTGCCTCAGCGCAAATCAGCCTCTGGCACCGTGGTCCGCTGCGCAATCGCCTCGGGCCGCCACTGCTTGCGGGCTACCGCCAATACCTCAGCCGGCGTTGCCAGCAACAACTCGGGGTCTGTTTCCTGCCCCAGCGCCCGCAACGCCCGCAGCAACAGCGGTGTCGCCTGGTCTGCCTGCAGCGGCGGCGAGCGGTACGACTTGCCCAGCTTGTGCCCGTCCGGCTGCACGATCAGCGGAATATGCAGGTAACGCGGCTGCGAGAAGCCCAGCAACTCTTGCAGGTACAGCTGGCGCGGGGTGTTGTCGAGCAGGTCGGCGCCACGCACGATGTCGGTAACACCTTGCCAGGCATCGTCCAGCACCACCGCCAGCTGGTAGGCATACAGCCCGTCGCGGCGCTGGATGACGAAGTCGCCCACCTCACGCCCCAGGTGTTGCTGGTACTCGCCCTGCACCCGGTCGGTAAAGCGGTAGATCAGCTCCGGCACGCGCAAGCGGATTGCCGCACCTTCACGGGCATGCCCGGCGTTGCGGCACAGGCCTGGGTAGATACCGTTGTAACCCTCCAGCTGCTTGCGCGAGCAGGTGCAGGCGTAGGCCAGGCCCATGTTGAACAGGCGGTCGACCACCGCGGCATAGGCATCGTGCCGCTGGCTCTGGAACACCACTTCGCCATCCCACTCCAGGCCGTAGCGCTCCAGGGTCTGCAGGATCGCATCACGGGCACCGGGCATTTCCCGGGGTGGGTCGGTGTCTTCCATGCGCAGCAGCCAGCGGCCGTTGACGGCGCGGGCATCGAGCCAGGAGGCGAGGGCGGCGACCAGCGAGCCAAAGTGCAGGAAGCCGCTGGGGGTGGGGGCAAAACGCCCGATGTAGCTGGAGTCGGTCATGGTCAGGCTGGGCATATAAATGAAACGGGGCGCATGATGCGCCCCGTTCAGGTGGAAAGGAAGATCAGCCTTTGCCGACCGTTTTTTCCTTTTTCTCGGCGATTTCCTTGCAGTCGAAGCACAGGTCGGCGGTAGGGCGTGCCTCCAGGCGACGCAGGCCGATCTCGATGCCGCACGATTCGCACCAGCCGTACTCGTCGGCCTTGATCTTGTCGAGGGTCTTGTCGATTTTCTTGATCAGCTTGCGCTCGCGATCGCGGTTGCGCAGCTCCAGGGCGAATTCTTCTTCCTGGCTGGCGCGGTCGGCCGGGTCGGGGAAGTTGGCTGCCTCGTCCTTCATGTGGTCCACAGTGCGGTCGACACTGTTCATCAGCTCTTGCTTCCAGGCGCCGAGAAGCTTGGTGAAGTGCTTTTTCATGGGCTCGCCCATGTACTCTTCACCCTTGGTTTCTACGTAGGGCTCGACACCGTACATGGTCTGGGCTTTTTGCTTTTCTACGGTGGACATGAATAGACCGCCTCTCACTCATCTGATCCAATGCGCAGGCTGCTCCATCTCCGGCACCCGCCGGCCCTGCGACTGCGAGCCGCCGAACTTACCAGATAGATCAGGGGTGCGCTACCCCGCCCTATCCTGGTAATTGACAGCGGCGTGAGCCGCACGTTCGGTAGCGTGCAGAGGTAGAATCTCCAGTTTAGACCCATTTGAGAGAAGGTCATGGCCCACCCCTACAGTGCGCGCAGCCGCGCCATCGAACCCTTCCACGTCATGGCGTTGCTGGCCCGGGCCAACGAGCTGCAGGCGGCCGGACACGACGTGATTCACCTGGAAATCGGCGAACCGGACTTCACCACGGCCGCGCCCATCGTTGCCGCGGGCCAGGCGGCACTGGCCGCCGGGCACACCCGCTACACCGCCGCACGCGGCCTGCCGGCGCTGCGCGAAGCCATTGCCGGCTTCTATGGTCAGCGTTATGGCCTGAGTATCGACCCTGAACGCATCCTCATCACCCCGGGTGGCTCTGGTGCGCTATTGCTGGCCAGCAGCCTGCTGGTCGACCCGGGCAAGCACTGGCTGCTGGCCGACCCGGGCTACCCGTGCAACCGCCACTTCCTGCGCCTGGTCGAGGGCGGGGCGCAGTTGGTGCCGGTGGGCCCGGATGTGAACTACCAGCTGACCGCCGACCTTGTCGACCGCTACTGGGACAAGGACACGGTCGGTGCCCTGGTCGCCTCGCCGGCCAACCCGACCGGCACCGTGCTGGGGCGTGACGAGCTTGCCAGCCTGTCCCACGCTACCCGCGAACGGCATGGCCACCTGGTAGTGGACGAGATCTACCACGGGCTGACCTATGGCATGGACGCACCCAGCGTGCTGGAAGTGGACGACTCGGCATTCGTCCTGAATAGTTTTTCCAAGTATTTCGGCATGACCGGTTGGCGCCTCGGCTGGCTGGTAGCGCCCCCTGGCGCGGTGGCCGACCTGGAGAAGCTGGCACAAAACCTGTACATCAGTGCGCCAAGCATGGCCCAGCATGCCGCGCTGGCGTGTTTCCAGCCCGAAACCCTGGCCATTTTCGAGGAGCGCCGCGCCGAGTTCGCCCGCCGTCGCGACTACCTGTTGCCCGCCCTGCGCGAACTGGGCTTCCGCATTGCCGTCGAGCCGCAGGGGGCGTTCTACCTGTATGCCGACATCAGTGCCTTTGGCGGTGACGCGTTCGCCTTCTGCCGGCACTTCCTGGAGACCGAGCACCTGGCCTTCACCCCGGGCCTGGACTTCGGCCGCCACCTGGCCGGGCACCATGTGCGTTTTGCCTACACCCAGAGCCTGCCGCGCCTGGAAGAGGCGGTGCAGCGGATTGCCCGCGGCCTGCGGAGCTGGCAAGGCTGATGCAATTCCATCCCCCACTCGAACAGGGCCGCCTGCTGCGCCGCTACAAGCGCTTTCTGGCGGATATCGAACTGCCCGGCGGCGAGCAGCTAACCATTCACTGCCCGAACACCGGCTCCATGCTCAACTGCATGCGTGAAGGCGGGCAGGTGTGGTTCAGCCGCTCCAACGACCCCAGGCGCAAATTGCCGGGCACCTGGGAAATCAGCGAAACCCCGCAGGGGCGGCTGGCCTGTGTGAATACCGGGCGGGCCAATCCGCTGGTCGAAGAGGCCCTGCGTGCCGGCATCATCGCCGAACTGGCCGGTTTCAGCGCGCTCAGGCGTGAGGTGGCTTACGGTGAGGAGGGCAGCCGCATCGACTTTCGTCTGGAGTTCGACGGTGCCCCGGCCTATGTCGAGGTCAAGAGCGTGACCCTGGGTTACCCCGACAGCACGGTCGCGGCCTTCCCTGATGCGGTGACCCAGCGCGGTGCCAAGCACCTGCGCGAGCTGGCGAAGCTGGCCAGGCAGGGCGTACGGGCGGTGCAGCTGTATTGCGTGAACCTGACCGCTGTCGACGCCGTGCGCCCGGCCGAGGAAATCGATGCGGCCTATGCCCAGGCCCTGCGCGCGGCGGTGGCGGAAGGGGTGGAGGTGCTGGCCTACGGTACGCGCCTGGACGCCGAAGGCATCGTCATCGACCGCCGCCTGCCGGTGCTGCTGACCCCTTGAACCAGATGCCCTGGCTGTCCTCGTGGCAGCCCAGGGCCTGCAGTTGCTCGCCCTCGCACGGCCCGGCCACGCATTCGCCGCTTTCGATCAGGAACAGCGCGCCATGATGGGCGCAATGGATCAGGCTGGCGCTGTCATCGAGAAACGCATCCTCTGCCCAGTTCAGCGGGATGCCACGGTGCGGGCAACGGTTGCGGTAGAGGTACACCTGGCCCTGGCGGCGCACACCGAACAGTTCGATGCCGTCTACGCTGAAGGCGCGGCCTTGGCCTTCGGCCAGGCCGTGGGAGGTACAAAGGAAGTGCATGGCAACGACGACTCGTGAAACAAGGGGTGGCTTGACGCATCAATGCGAATAATTATCAAATTGCCCGCATTCGCTGCGCCCGGCTGCCTATGGTGCGCAGTTCCGTCGCCCGCCACAAGGCGTGCGGCCCGCCTGCAGAAGGAACCCGATGATGCGCCATCCTGTCGCCTTGCTCGTCCTGTGCGCAAGCCTTGTGCTCTCCAACCAGGCCTTGGCGGCCGAGACGCCGCAGCGTTGGGTCAGCGCTGGTGGCGCACTGAGCGAATGGATCAGCGCGTTGGGCGGTGAGGCGCGGTTGGTGGGGGTGGACACCACCAGCCAGCACCCGTCATCGCTCAAGTCACTGCCCAGCGTTGGCTACCAGCGGCAGCTGTCGGCGGAAGGCATTCTCAGCCTGCGCCCGGATGTGCTGGTAGGCACCGAGGAAATGGGCCCGCCACCAGTATTGGCGCAAATCCGCAAGGCTGGCGTGCGGGTCGAACTGTTCTCCAGCAAGGCCGAACTGGCGGCGGTGGATGAAAACCTCAAGCACCTGGGGCAGTTGCTGGGCGCCGAACAGCAAGCCGCGGTGTTGGCGTCGGGCTACCACCAGAAGCTCGATGCCTTGCAGGCCAAGGTCAGGCAGGCCCAGGCCGGACAGAAGGCGCCAGGGGTGTTGCTACTGGTCGGGCATGCCGGGGCCAGGCCGCTGATCGCCGGGCAGGGCACCGCCGGTGACTGGCTACTGAGCCAGGCAGGCGGGCGCAACCTGGCAGAACATCAGGGCTACAGGAATTTCTCCAGCGAAGCACTGGCGGCGCTGGACCCGGATGTGATCGTGTTTTCCGACCGGGCGCTGGCCGATGAGCAGGCCTTGCAGGCGTTGCTGAAAGAGAACCCCGCACTGGCGGCCTCGCGCGCCGTGCGCGAAAAGCGCCTGGTGTCGCTTGACCCGACGCTGCTGGTCGGCGGGCTCGGGCCGCGCCTGCCGGCAACCCTGCAGTCGCTGGCGGCCACCTTCTACCCGGCTGCCAAGGCCAGCCTCGCTCAATGAAGCAGCGGGTCCAGCCACGCACGCTGTTAATCTGCCTGAGCCTGTTGTGCCTGTTGGCGGTCTGGTTGTCATTGGCCCTGGGGCCGGTCAGCCTGCCGCTGTTCGATACCCTGCGTGCCGGCCTGCGCCTGCTCGGGCTGCCCATCGCCGCTGATGGCCTGCAGCAGGCCGAGATGATCCTCGGCCAGATCCGCCTGCCGCGCACCTTGCTGGGGTTGGCGGTGGGCGCGGTGCTGGCGTTGTCCGGGGTGGCCATGCAGGGGCTATTCCGTAACCCGTTGGCCGACCCCGGGCTGGTAGGGGTTGCCGCCGGTGCGGCGGTGGGCGCGGCGGTGGCCATCGTTGGCGGCAGCTGGCTGGGCGGCATGCCGGATATGCTTGCCCCTTACCTGTTGTCGCTGTGCGCTTTCATCGGCGGGCTGGGTGTGACTGCGCTGGTCTATCGCCTGGGGCGGCGCGACGGTCAGACCAACGTTGCCACGATGCTGCTGGCCGGTGTGGCCATGACCGCGCTGGGCGGTGCTGCCGTGGGGTTGTTTTCCTACCTGGCCGACGATGCCACCCTGCGTACGCTGACCTTCTGGAACCTGGGCAGCCTCAACGGTGCCAGTTACCAGCGGCTATGGCCGTTGCTGCTGGTGGCAGCGGGTGTGGCGGTATGGCTGCCACGCCGGGCCAAGGCGCTGAATGCCATGCTGCTGGGTGAGTCGGAGGCGCGCCACCTGGGCATCGATGTGGAGCGACTCAAGCGCGAGCTGGTGTTCTGCACGGCGCTGGGTGTGGGTGCGGCGGTGGCCGCTGCCGGGCTGATCGGCTTCATCGGCCTGGTGGTGCCGCACCTGGTACGCCTGCTGGCCGGGCCTGATCATCGTGTGGTGCTGCCAGCTTCCTTGTTGGCCGGCGGCGTGCTGATGCTGTTCGCCGATTTGGCGGCGCGGCTGCTGCTGGCGCCTGCCGAGCTGCCGATTGGCATCGTCACGGCCTTTATCGGTGCGCCGTTCTTCCTTTTCTTGCTGATACGAGGACGCAGCTGATGTTGCAAGCCGAGGGCCTGCACTTGCGGCGGGGCAGCAACGAAGTGCTGCATGACATTCATCTGCAGCTGAGCCCGGGGCAGGTGGTAGGCGTGCTCGGCCCCAACGGTGCCGGCAAGAGCAGCCTGCTGGGTGTGCTGTGTGGTGAGCTGGCGCCCGATCGCGGGCGGGTGACGCTACAGGGCAGGCCACTGGCCGACTGGGCCGGGCCGGAACGGGCCAGGCGCCTGGCGGTGTTGCCGCAGGTGTCCAGCCTGGGGTTCTCGTTCCGGGTCGAGGAAGTGGTGGGCATGGGGCGCATGCCCCATGGCACCGGGCAGCGGCGCGACGCGGAAATCGTCGAGGCGGCCTTGCGGGCGGCGGATGCCTGGCACCTGGTAGAGCGCAGTTACCTGGCATTGTCTGGCGGCGAGCGGCAAAGGGTGCACCTGGCCAGGGTGCTGGCGCAGCTGTGGCCGGGCGAAGCAGGCACTACGCTGCTGCTCGACGAGCCGACCTCGATGCTCGACCCGCTGCACCAGCACACCACCCTGGAAGCCGTGCGCCGCTTTGCCGACCGTGGCGCCGCGGTGCTGGTGATCCTGCATGACCTGAACCTGGCGGCGCGCTACTGTGACCGTATCCTGCTGCTGGAGCAGGGGCGCTGCCATGCCTTTGCAGCGCCCGAAGCCGTGCTGACGCCGGCGGCGTTGAAGGCGGTATACGGGATCGATGTACTGGTTCAGGCGCACCCGGAGCGTGGCCATCCGCTGATCATCACCCGTTGATGTGGGTATTCAAGACGCCGAGGCGTGCGCTCCCACAAGAGCTGGTGCAGGCCTATACATTGTTGAATGACATGGAGGTACTGCCCAATGCGACATCCGCTGCTGTCCGCTTTCTCGCTGGGCCTGGTACTGGTACTGGGTGGCTGCCAGGCCAGCCTGCCACCGCTGCCCGCTTGGCAGAGTAGTGAAGGGCGCAGCCATGCCGAGCTGGGACATATCGTTGATCTTGCCAGTGGCCAGCTGATCAGCCCTGAGCAGCTGGTGCAGCACCTGTCTGCCGCCCCCCGGGTGCTGGTCGGCGAGAAACACGACAACCCCGACCATCACGCGCTGCAGCTGTGGCTGCTGCGCGTCTTGCAAGGCCAGCGCGCGCAGGGCAGCCTGCTGCTGGAAATGCTGCAGCCCGAGCAGCAACCGCTGCTGGACAAGCTCGCGGGGCAACCTTTGCCGGCAGACCTGCCCAAGGCCCTGGCCTGGCAGGATGGCTGGGATTGGCAGCTGTACGGGCCAATCGTGACTGAAGCCTTGCAGCAGCGGGTGCCTTTGCTGGCCGCCAACCTCTCACCCGGCGAGATGCGCCAGGCCTATCGACAGCCGCCTTCGTTACCGGGCGAACGGTCCAATGCGCCGACGGTCAAGGCCGCCCTGCTGGAGCAAGTGCGCGTCGGGCATTGCGGGATGCTGCCAGAAAGCCAGTTGCCGGCAATGCTGGCCGTGCAGCAGCAGCGCGACCGGCGCATGGCCGAGCGCTTGCTGGCGGCGCCGCAGCCGGCACTGCTGTTGGCCGGGGCTTATCACGTGCGCAAGGACCTGGGGGTGCCGTTGCACCTGGCTGACCTGCAAGCACAAGGGGAGAGCAAGGTACTGCTGCTGGCCGAGGTGGGTGAGCAGGTCGACACGGGCGAGGCTGATTATGTGTGGTACACAGCAGCGATGCCGGAGCAGGACTATTGCGCGCAACTGCGGTGACAGGGCTGCAAAGGGCAAAAAAAGACCCGGCAAATTGCCGGGTCAATAACCGTGATTAGCCTGATGAGGAGATAATCTGAGAGTCCGAACCAGGGGCTCTTAGCTTATCCAACCAGTCTCGCGACCAGTTGTGATAATCATAACGATTCTCATTTCGGCGTCAATCCCTTTCCTGTGATTATTTTTTATTTTTTTGCGCAGGGCTTTTCGCATCCAGTTGTTGGTTGAGCGCTTCTTTGCGTTCGAGTGGCAAATCGTTCCAGTGCATGTCCAGCAGGGCGCCTTCAATGGCATACAACAGCACCTTCGATGCGCGGAACCCTCGTGTCTTCACGGCCTGGTACGCACCCACCGCGCCCAGGCGGCGCAGATCCGATGCGCTGTGGATGCCGGCTGCATGCAGCCACTGCGCAGAGGTCTTGCCAAGGTTCTTCAGATGCTGCAATTCATCGTTCATCGAGCCTCCTTGCGATGGCTGAACGGGGATTGGGGGATAAATCGCGAGCAGGTCAGAGAGGAGTGTAGCGGGGGTTAGGAAATGCGCGGCCTTTTGCCATCGGGGGCGACGAGATGTCCTGTGCCGGCCTCTTCGCGGGCTTGCCCGCTCCCACAGGTACTGCGTCAGTCGTGAGGCTTGCAGATAACCTTGTGGGAGCGGGTTCACTCGCGAAGAGGTCGGCCCAGGAAAACGCTGAGCTTACAGGCCAGGCAGGCGCTGGCGAATCTGCTCGATCACCTGGTCCATGCTACCGGCATTCTGGGTATTGACGCGGGTGCTCTGCACCAGTTCCTGTGCATCCAGCGGCTCACGGCTGGCCTGCTGGGCCTTGACCACTTCCAGGGTGGCATCCGACGGGTCGGTGTTTTCTGCCTGGCGCTGCTCCAGCCAGCTGGCGATGACCGCATCCGGCGCATGGCAGTCGAGGATCAGGAACGGCACCCCGGTCTGGCTGGCGATGTCCGCTGCGGCCTGGCGCTGTTCACGCTTGAGGTAGGTGGCATCCAGCACCACCGGGAAGCCGGCACGCAGCACGGTCGCCGCCACCTCGTGCAGGCGCTGGTAAGTTGCGACACTGGCGTCCTGGTCATAGATGCCGGTACTCAGCTGACCAGCGTCAGCCTGCTGCTGTTCGCCGAACAGGCGCTTGCGCTCCACGTCCGAACGCACGCGGACGGCACCCAGGGCCTCGACCATGCGCATGGCCACGTGGCTTTTGCCCACTGCCGAAACGCCGTGGGTAATGGCCAGCAGGCGCGACGGGATGGCGCTGTAGCTTTCTGCCAGGTTGGCATAGTTGCGGTAGGTGCGCAGGGTGGTGGCGCGCTGCACGCCATCGGCATCGGCCGGCATGCTGAACAGCGCCACCTTGGCCCGCACCAGCGCGCGGTAGGCTTTGTAGAAGTTGAGCAGTTCCAGGCCTTCGTAGTCGCCGGTCAGTTCCAGGTACTGGCTGATGAAGCGCCGGGCCAGGCATTTCAGGCCACGGTCTTCCAGGTCCATGGCCAGGAAGCTGGTGTCGGCATACACGTCGGTCAGGCGGAACGGTTCGTTGAACTCGATGCAGTCGAAGATCACCACCTTGCCATCGATCAGGGTGGCGTTGCCCAAGTGGATGTCACCGTGGCATTCACGGATGAAACCATTGGCCTTGCGCTTTTCCAGCAGGCCATGCAGGCGCTCGAAACTGCTGCGTGCCCAGGCCTGCAGGGCGTCGAGCTGTTGCAGGTCGGCCTTGTCGCTGAGGAACGGGCGAATCTGCTCGAAGTTCTGCTCCACCGGCGCCATCACGCTGTCTGGTGTGCCCAGTGGGTGCTCCACCGGCACACGCGGGGCCTGCAGATGGAATTCGGCGATCTGCCGGGCCATCTGGTCGATGTGCGCAGCATTCAGCTCGCCATTGGCCTGCAGGGTGTTGAGCATCTGCCCCTGGGGGAACTGGCGCATCTTCAGCACGTATTCGATGGCTTCGCCTTCACCACCGATCTGTGGTGCGTCAACGCTGCCGGTGATCGGCAACACTTCCAGGTACAGGCCGTCGGTCAGGCGCTGGTTCAGGCGCAATTCCTCGTTACAGAAATGCTGGCGCTGGTCCAGGCTGGTGAAGTCGAGGAAGCCGAAGTTCATCGGTTTCTTGACCTTGTAGGCATACTCGCCGGTGAGCAATACCCAGGAGATATGCGTCTCGATGAGCTGGAACCCATCCACGGGGTGAGGGTACAGGGCTGGGTTCTGCAACGCAGTGATAAGGGCTTGGCTCACGGGAAATCCTTCCGGGGGCAGGGAATTCGAATGCGCCATTATGGTCAATGGTGCCGTCCCTGCCTACCGCCGGGGGCGTCTGCCCAGCCTTTATAAAGTGCGTATAATCCGCCGTCATGACCCGAACCCGAAATCCCCGTACCCCTCAGAAACGCCCGACCGGCCGCTCCCGCGCCTGGCTGGGCTGGGCTTTGAAGCTCAGCCTGGTCGGCCTGGTGATCGTCGCCGGCTTCGCGGTTTACCTCGATGCCATCGTCCAGGAGAAGTTTTCCGGCAAGCGCTGGACCATCCCGGCCAAGGTGTATGCCCGGCCGCTGGAACTGTTCACCGGCCAGAAACTGAGCAAGAACGACTTCCTCACCGAGCTGGACGCGCTCGGTTACCGGCGTGAAAGCGCGGCCAACGGCCCGGGGGCGGCGGCAGTCAACGGCAATACCGTCGAGCTCAATACCCGTGGCTTCCAGTTCTACGAGGGCCTGGAGCCGGCGCAGTTCGTGCGTGTGCGCTTCTCCGGCGATTACGTGGCGGGCCTTTCCGGCGCCAACGGCAAGACGCTCGACGTAGTGCGCCTGGAGCCGCTGATGATCGGCGGCATCTACCCGAAAAACCTCGAAGACCGCATCCTGATCAAGATCGACCAGGTGCCGCCGTACCTGCTCGAAACCCTGGTGGCGACGGAAGACCGCGACTTCTACAGCCACTTCGGGGTGTCGCCCAAGTCCATCGCCCGCGCCATGTGGGTCAACACCTCGGCAGGTTCCATGCGCCAGGGGGGCAGTACCCTGACCCAGCAGTTGGTGAAGAACTTCTACCTCACCAGCGAGCGTAGCCTCAGCCGCAAGCTGACCGAAGCGATGATGGCTGTGCTGCTGGAACTGCACTACGACAAACGCGAGATCCTCGAGGCCTACCTCAACGAGGTGTTCGTCGGCCAGGATGGCCAGCGTGCGGTGCACGGCTTCGGCCTTGCCAGCCAGTTCTTCTTCAGCCAACCGCTGTCGGAGCTGAAACTGCACCAGATCGCCTTGTTGGTGGGCATGGTCAAGGGGCCGTCCTACTACAACCCGCGTCGCTACCCTGACCGCGCCCTGGCCCGCCGCAACCTGGTGCTCGATCTGGTGGCCGAGCAGGGCGTGGCCAGCCAGGCAGAAGTCGATGCCGCGAAGAAGATGCCGCTGGGCGTGACCAAGCGTGGCAGCCTGGCCGACAGCTCGTTCCCGGCCTTCCTCGACCTGGTCAAGCGTCAGCTGCGCCAGGACTACCGCGATGAAGACCTGACCGAAGAAGGCCTGCGCATCTTCACCAGCTTCGACCCGATCCTGCAGATGAAGGCCGAAACCTCGATGAGCGAGACCTTCAAGCGCCTGGCGGGCCGCAAGGGCGCTGACGAGGTGGAGTCGGCGATGGTCGTGACCAACCCGGAAACCGGTGAAGTGCAGGCGCTGATCGGCAGCCGCCAGGCCGGCTTCGCCGGCTTCAACCGCGCCATCGATGCCGTGCGGCCGATCGGCTCGCTGGTCAAGCCGGCGGTGTACCTGACCGCGCTGGAGCAACCGACCAAGTACACCCTGACCAGCTGGGTGCAGGACGAACCGTTCTCGGTCAAAGGTGCCGATGGCCAGGTCTGGCGCCCGCAAAACTATGACCGCCGCCCGCATGGCACCATCTATCTGTATCAGGGTCTGGCCAACTCCTACAACCTGTCGACTGCCAAGATCGGCCTGGAAGTGGGCGTGCCCAACGTGATCAAGACCATTGGCCGGCTGGGCGTGAATGTCGACTGGCCGGCGTTCCCGGCCATGCTGCTGGGTGCCGGCGGCATGTCGCCGATGCAGGTCGCGACCATGTACCAGACCATCGCCAACGGCGGCTTCAACACCCCGATGCGCGGTATCCGCAGCGTGCTCACCGCCGAAGGTGAGCCGCTCAAGCGCTACCCGTTCCAGATCCAGCAAACCTTCGACCCGGGGGCCATCTACCTGGTGCAGAACGCCATGCAGCGGGTGATGCGCGAGGGCACCGGCCGCTCGGTATACAACACGTTGCCGCGCAACCTCACCCTGGCGGGCAAGACCGGTACCAGTAACGATTCGCGCGACAGCTGGTTCTCCGGCTTCAGCCAGGACCTGCTGGCGGTGGTGTGGATGGGCCGTGACGATAACGGCAAAACGCCATTTACCGGCGCCACCGGTGCCCTGCAAGTGTGGACCAGCTTCATGAAAAAGGCCGACCCGCTGCCGCTGGACATGCCGCAACCGGATAACGTGGTGCAGGCCTGGATCGACCCATACAGTGGCCATGGGTCTGATGGCAGCTGTCCGGGAGCGGTGCAGATGCCGTATATTCGCGGCAGTGAACCGCCCGCCGGCGCGACCTGTGGCGGCGAGCAGGATCCAGTTGAATCGGTCATGGACTGGGTCAAGGGCTGGATGAATTAAGCACAGGCTGCATTGATGAGGTGTGACGTGAACAAGTGGCTGTTTCCTGCCGTGACGGCGCTGGCGGTGCTCCAGGGGTGCGCCAGCGTCCCGCGCGGCAATATTCCGGTGGTCGACTCGAGCACCCGCGTGTCCAACAGTGAACGCGTGACGGCCAACCGCTCTGCGGGTGGCTATAACGCGGGCACCGCGCAGGCGCAAACGCTGCCTGAGGATTCCGGCGTCACCGTGATGATCCCCCAGGGCGCTGGCGCTTCGGGCATCCAGACGTTCCCGGCGGCCAATGGCGCGGCGCCGATCAGCACCTCGCCGATTACCCCGGGGCCGATCACCTCCGGACCGATCACTACAGCGCCGGTCGGTTCGGCACCGATGACCACCAACCCCAACCCGATCGCCGACGAACCCTTCGACATCGCGGCGATGAACAGCGCTTCGCAAAGCACCAGTGCGCCAACCGGTATCCCACGTAGCAGCGCTGCTGCGGGTGGCCTGTCGGCCGATGAGCAACTGGACGGCCCGGTGCTGGCGCTGCTGACTACCGCGAAGACGCAGCAGGGCAGTGGTGACTTCAACGGTGCCGCCTCGAGCCTGGAGCGCGCCCAGCGCATTGCCCCGCGCGAGCCACAGGTGCTGTACCGCCTGGCCCAGGTGCGCCTGTCGCAAGGTGATGCGCCGCAGGCCGAGCAGCTGGCGCGTCGCGCCCTGACTTACGCCAACGGCCGCCCGAGCCTGCAGGCCGAGCTGTGGAACACCATCGCCCAGGCCCGCGAAAAGCAGGGTGACAGCGCTGGCGCCGCCCTGGCCCGGCAAAAGGCCCGGGTCAATTCGTGATGATCGAGCAGCGTATTCTGGATATTGCCGACCACCTGATGCTGATCGAGCGTGAACTGCAGGTGCAAGGCTGGTGGGGTGACGAGCCACCCAGCGATGAGGCACTGGCCAGTACGGTGCCTTTCGCTGTCGATACCCTCAGTTTCGAGCAGTGGCTGCAATGGATCTTCCTGCCGCGCATGAAGATCATCATCGAGCTGGGTCAGCCGCTGCCCAACGCCTCCGGCATCCTGGTCATGGCCGAAACCGTGTTTACCGACCGGCCAGAGCAAAGTCGTGAGCTGCGCCGCCTGTTGGCAGCATTTGACCAATTGATTGCTCCTTCCGCCTGATTTCTTCAGTTTTTCCTTCAAGGGCCGCAGATTGTGGCCCTTTTTTATGGAAATCTTATTAATTCTGCTGCTGAAGCGATTTTTAGTGGTGGCAGGAATTCATCTTGGGGAAAAATTGGCAATAATTTTTCTTGACTTGTTGGCGCCGAATCAGAAGAATCCAATCTCCGCTGTAGAGGGACTGCCAGAAGCAGACCCGCTAAGCAGATCATGAGGCGCACACCCGCGCCGACCTGTTACACCCCGCAACGCGTTACCTCGCGCTGGGTGGGAAAACCCCGCAACACTCTGGGGCGCTCCCAATACTTGCTCAGTCAGTGCTGACGTTCGCTCATGCTCTGCTTGGCAGTAAACCTATTAAGACCCGTCCAGTGAGGGCGGTATTCTGGCGTTTTAGAGGTGAACAACGTGGAGCTTTTATCTGGCGCTGAGATGGTCGTCCGCTTCTTGCGTGACGAAGGCGTTAAGCACATCTACGGGTACCCTGGTGGTGCTCTCCTGCATGTTTACGACGCGCTGTTCAAGGAACCGGAAGTCGAGCACATCCTGGTTCGTCATGAGCAGGCAGCTACCCATATGGCGGACGGCTACGCCCGCGCCACCGGCAAGGCCGGCGTGGTGCTGGTAACCTCCGGCCCGGGCGCGACCAATGCCATTACCGGTATTGCCACCGCCTACATGGATTCGATTCCGATGGTCATCCTGTCCGGCCAGGTGCCTAGCACCATGGTGGGGACCGATGCCTTCCAGGAAACCGACATGATCGGTATTTCGCGGCCGATCGTGAAGCACAGCTTCATGATCAAACATGCCAGCGAAATCCCCGAAGTTCTGAAAAAAGCATTCTACCTGGCGCAATCCGGTCGCCCAGGTCCGGTCGTGGTCGACATTCCAAAAGATATGACCAACCCGGCCGAGAAGTTCGAATACGTCTACCCGAAAAAGGTCAAGCTGCGCTCCTACAGCCCGGCGGTACGCGGCCACTCCGGCCAGATCCGCAAGGCGGCCGAGATGCTGCTGGCGGCCAAGCGCCCGATCGTCTACTCCGGTGGCGGCGTGATTCTCGGTGGTGGCTCCGAAGCCCTGACCGATATCGCCAAGTCGCTGAACCTGCCGGTCACCAATACCCTGATGGGTCTGGGTGGCTTCCCGGGTACCGACCGCCAGTTCCTCGGCATGCTCGGCATGCACGGCAGCTTCACTGCCAACATGGCCATGCACCATGCCGACGTCATCTTCGCCGTCGGTGCCCGCTTTGACGACCGCGTGGTCAACGGCCCGGCCAAGTTCTGCCCGAACGCCAAGATCATCCACATCGACATCGACCCGGCGTCGATCTCCAAGATGATCAAGGCCGATGTGCCAATCGTCGGCCCGGTCGACAGCGTGCTCAGCGAAATGCTCGGCATCCTCAAGGAAATCGGCGAGCAGCCTGACAAGGCGGCGCTGGATGCCTGGTGGAAGCAGATCGACGAATGGCGTGGCAATGGCGAGCTGTTCCCCTACGACAAGGGCGACGGTAATGTCATCAAGCCGCAGAAAGTCATCGAGACCCTGTGCGAAGTGACCAATGGCGATGCCTTCGTCACCTCCGACGTGGGCCAGCACCAGATGTTCGCGGCGCAGTACTACCGCTTCAACAAGCCGAACCGCTGGATCAACTCCGGTGGCCTGGGCACCATGGGCTTCGGCTTCCCGGCGGCGATGGGCGTCAAGCTCAACTTCCCGGACCAGGACGTTGCTTGCGTGACCGGCGAAGGCAGCATCCAGATGAACATCCAGGAGCTGTCCACCTGCATGCAGTACGGCCTGCCGGTGAAGATCGTCAACCTGAACAACGGTGTGTTGGGCATGGTCCGCCAGTGGCAGGACATGGCCTACAACGGTCGTCACTCGCACTCGTACGTCGAGTCGCTGCCTGACTTCATCAAGCTGGCCGAGGCCTATGGCCATGTGGGTATCCGCATCACCAGCCTGAAGGACCTCAAGCCGAAGCTGGAAGAAGCGTTTGCGATGAAGGACCGCCTGGTGTTCATCGACATCGCGGTTGACCGCAGTGAGCACGTCTATCCGATGCAGATCAAGGATGGCTCGATGCGTGACATGTGGCTGAGCAAGACGGAGCGTACCTGATATGCGGCACATCATTTCCCTGCTGCTGGAAAACGAACCAGGTGCGTTGTCCCGTGTGGTCGGCCTGTTCTCCCAGCGTAACTACAACATTGAAAGCCTGACCGTGGCGCCGACCGAAGACCCGACCCTGTCGCGTCTGACGCTGACCACCGTTGGCCATGACGAAGTGATCGAACAGATCACCAAGAACCTGAACAAGCTGGTCGAAGTGGTCAAGCTCGTCGACCTGTCGGAAAGCGCTCACATCGAGCGTGAACTGATGTTGGTCAAGGTCAAGGCCACCGGTGCCCAGCGCGCCGAGATCAAGCGCACCACGGATATCTTCCGTGGCCAGATCGTCGATGTGACCGCCAGCGTGTACACCGTACAGCTGAGCGGCACCAGCGACAAACTGGACAGCTTCATCCAGGCGATCGGCACTGCATCGATTCTCGAAACCGTGCGCAGCGGCGTTACCGGCATTGCCCGTGGCGACAAAGTGCTCAGCATCTAAATTCAAAAATTAGCGATGGCTCCGCAGGGGCCGAGATATAACCAGGGGTATTTTCATGAAAGTTTTCTACGATAAAGACTGCGACCTTTCCATCATCCAGGGTAAGAAAGTCGCCATCATCGGTTACGGTTCCCAGGGCCACGCTCAGGCGTGCAACCTGAAGGACTCCGGTGTGGATGTCACCATCGGTCTGCGTAAAGGTTCGGCCACCGTTGCCAAGGCAGAAGCCCACGGCCTGAAAGTGACCGACGTTGCCTCTGCCGTCGCTGCTGCCGACCTGGTCATGATCCTGACCCCGGACGAATTCCAGGGCCAGCTGTACAAGCAGGAAATCGAGCCGAACATCAAGAAGGGCGCTACCCTGGCCTTCTCCCACGGCTTCTCGATCCACTACAACCAGGTCGTTCCGCGTGCCGACCTCGACGTGATCATGATCGCGCCGAAAGCCCCTGGCCACACCGTGCGTTCCGAGTTCGTGAAAGGCGGCGGCATCCCTGACCTGATCGCTATCTACCAGGACGCTTCGGGCAACGCCAAGAACGTCGCCCTGTCCTACGCTTCGGGCGTAGGTGGCGGCCGTACCGGCATCATCGAAACCACCTTCAAGGACGAGACCGAGACCGACCTGTTCGGTGAGCAGGCCGTTCTGTGCGGCGGTACCGTCGAGCTGGTCAAGGCCGGTTTCGAGACCCTGGTCGAAGCTGGCTACGCGCCGGAAATGGCCTACTTCGAGTGCCTGCACGAGCTGAAGCTGATCGTTGACCTCATGTACGAAGGCGGCATCGCCAACATGAACTACTCGATCTCCAACAACGCCGAGTACGGTGAGTACGTAACCGGTCCGGAAGTCATCAACGAAGAATCCCGCAAGGCCATGCGCAACGCCCTGAAGCGCATCCAGGACGGCGAGTACGCGAAGATGTTCATCTCCGAAGGTGCTACCAACTACCCATCGATGACCGCCAAGCGCCGTAACAACGCCGCTCACGGCATCGAAATCATCGGCGAGCAACTGCGTTCGATGATGCCGTGGATCTCGGCTAACAAAATCGTCGACAAGACCAAGAACTAAGTCTTGTCGAAAGATGAAAAACGCGGCTTCGGCCGCGTTTTTTCGTTCTGGCAGTCAGCTTCTGGTATAAAGCAGACCAGTGGCTTGCCGTCAGAACCTGTTTTGCAGGCCCGTGTCGAACATTTTCCATCCTGTTGCAAGGTACCCTCCATGAGCGAACGTCCCGAAGAGCCGAACAAGCCCTCCGACGCCGAAAGCCTGCTACCTGTCGATGAGCACGTTGAAGAAGGGCATGACGCCGAAGGGCGCAAGGTGCGCCATCGCGGCATCTATCTGCTGCCCAACCTCTTTACCACCGCCAACCTGTTTGCCGGTTTCTATTCCATCATCAGCTCGATGAGCGCGCAGAGCGCCCTGAGCGCCGGTGACCCGCGCGAGGCGAGCAAGTACTTTGCCTTTGCTGCCATCGCCATCTTCGTGGCCATGGTGCTCGACGGCCTTGACGGCCGTGTCGCGCGCATGACCAACACCCAGAGCGCCTTTGGTGCCGAGTACGACTCGCTGTCGGACATGGTCGCCTTTGGTGTGGCTCCGGCCTTGCTGGCCTTTGGCTGGGCGCTGGGCGACATGGGCAAGGTCGGCTGGATGGTCGCCTTCATCTATGTGGCCGGTGCAGCACTGCGCCTGGCACGCTTCAATACCCAGGTCGGCACCGCCGACAAGCGCTACTTCATCGGCCTGGCCAGCCCGGCTGCCGCGGGCGTGGTCGCGGGTACCGTGTGGGCGTTCAGTGACTACGGCATCCAGGGCTCCAAGCTGTCGTTCCTGGTGGCACTGCTGGTGGCTGCTGCCGGCATGCTGATGGTCAGCAACATCAAGTACAACAGCTTCAAGGAACTGGACCTCAAGGGCCGTGTGCCGTTCGTGGCGATCCTGGCCGTGGTGCTGGTGTTTGCCGTGGTGTTCAGCGACCCGCCGCGTATCCTGCTGCTGATCTTCCTTGCCTATGCGGCTTCGGGGCCGATCCAGTTCCTGCTGAAGGCACGTCGTCGCAAAGCGTGACAATCATTTAATGCTGGAATAACCCGCCGGCTCCATAGTCTTACTGGTACATCCGTTATCCAGTGCTGTGGAGCCGCTCATGCTCATCAAGCTACCCAGGTCTTCCGAGTGCAAGGCGTCGGAGATCACCCCCGAAGGCATCTACCTCTCCCGTCGTACCCTGCTGGGTGGCTCGTTGGCCGGCCTGGCCCTGGGCGCTTTGCCGGGCATGACGCGCGCGGTCGAGGCCAGCCGTTACGCCGATGTCGAGGCGGGCAAGGCGCCGGGCTGGTTCAATGAAAAGCTTGCGGCCACGCAATGGCAGGCAGTAACGGTCAAGGGGGAGGCAATCACGCCGTTCAAGGATGCCACCCACTACAACAACTTCTATGAGTTCGGGCCCGACAAGGGCGACCCGGCGGCCAATGGCGACAGCCTGAAAACCGAACCGTGGAGCGTTGTGGTCGATGGTGAAGTGGGTAAGCCCGGGCGCTATGCGCTGGAGGACTTCGTCAAACCGTACCAGCTTGAGGAGCGCATCTACCGGCTGCGTTGCGTAGAGGCATGGTCGATGGTCATTCCGTGGCTGGGCTTTCCGTTGGCGCAGGTGCTCAAGCAGGTCGAGCCGACTTCCAGGGCGCGTTATGTGCGCTTTGAAACCCTGAAGGATCCGGAGCACATGCCGGGGCAGCGCTCGGGGTTCGCCTTGATCGACTGGCCATATAGAGAAGGCTTGCGCCTGGACGAGGCGATGCATCCGTTGGCGATCCTGGCGGTCGGGATGTATGGCCGGGAGCTGCCCAGTCAGAATGGTGCGCCGTTGCGGCTGGTGGTGCCGTGGAAGTATGGTTTCAAGAGCATCAAGTCGATCGTGCGTATCAGCCTGGTGGCCGACCAGCCCGGCACCACCTGGGAAGGGTTGGCGCCGGATGAATACGGTTTCTATGCCAATGTGAACCCGACGGTCGACCACCCGCGTTGGAGCCAGGCGCGCGAGCGGCGGCTGCCCAGCGGGCTGTTCAGTCCCAATGTGCGGGAAACCCAGATGTTCAATGGCTATGCCGATGAAGTGGCGTCGCTGTATACCGGGCTCGATCTGCGGAAGAACTATTGATGCGTTACCCCTGGTTTCGTCTGGCCATCTTTGTCGTGGGATGCCTGTTCCCGGTGTGGTGGTTGTATGAGGCAGCGATGAATCTGCTGGGGCCTGATCCCGGGAAGATCATGATGGACCGCCTTGGGCTCGGGGCGCTGACCTTTCTGCTGGTTACCTTGAGCATGACCCCGCTGCAGAAACTGACGGGCTGGTCTGGCTGGATCGTGGTGCGCCGGCAGCTGGGTCTGTGGGTGTTTGCCTATATCGTGCTGCACATCCTGGCTTATCTGTTCTTTATCCTTGGGCTGGATTGGGGGCAGTTGGCGGTGGAGTTGCGCAAGCGGCCTTACATTATTGTGGGTGCGCTTGGGTTTCTCGGGTTGCTGGCCCTGGCGGTTACCTCGAATCGGTATAGCCAGCGGCGGTTGGGGGCGAGGTGGAAGAAGCTGCACCGGTTGGTGTACGTGATACTTGGGTTGGGTTTGCTGCATTTTCTGTGGATCGTGCGCTCGGATCTGCGGGAGTGGGCTGTTTATGCCTTTATTGGTGTTGTGTTAATGGCGTTGCGGGTTCCTGTGGTTTCGCGGGTGCTTCCCAAGCTTGCTCGGAGGCAGGGGAAGGCGGTTTGAGGGGCTGTTGGGGGCCTGTCATGAAATTGAGTTGGATTCGAGATGTGCCTGCCTTTAGTCTTCTGGCGCCTGTGAGATCGAGCGCCGCGCGGGCGGCGCTCGATCTCACAGGCGCAGCAAGGCTTGTGGCAAGCACCTGGTGGCCCTGAAACGGTCTTTTTCTCTTATATTTCAATTTCTTGAAATTAAAGGTTGACGCCCATCCGAATCCCCTTATAATGCGCCCCACTTCCAGCGACAACGGAACGACAAACTCCTTGAAATTCAACGAGTTAGACGATTCGGAAGGTGCTGAAAGGGCTTCGATCAAATGATCGATGGCGGTTGAGATGAAGGTTGACAGCGGTTTTAAACGCTGTATTATTCGCCTCCCGCTACGAGAGATCGCAGCGAGTCAAGTGTTTGAAGTCAAACGAGTTTCT
>NZ_JAMBDI010000090.1:0-4278 GCF_036858055.1 Pseudomonas sp. SF2
ACATTTGTTTCGGGCCAATTATTCCTGTGGGATTTGCGCGCGAACGCCTTGGCGCATGGCTCGATATCGCGTCGTACAAACAAGGCGGTCGCGCGCGCTGGCACAGGCGATACTGGCCCGAAACAGATGTAGGAGCGAGCTTCGCTCGCGATGCGCCGCGCGGGCGGCGCTCGATTTCACAGGCGCTGCAAAACTTGAGGCAGGCACCTGGTAGCCCGCCTGCAATCCTCCTCGAAACACCCAAAAAAAACCCGGGTTCTGGGGGGGGAATCCGGGTTAAGACCATTAGGAGTAAAACAAAGGTACGCGGTCCCTGAGCACCTTTATCGGCGCGCCACTTGGGGGGGATGCGCCGCGCCAACACTTCAAGTATTGGTCAGGTTTGGCGCAGTGCCAGTGCATATTGGTCGTTTTTTAAACAGATTTGGAATACGCCGACGTTTCATTCCTCCCGCAGCGCATGGCCGTATGCATCGTGAAACACAGACATGCGTGGATGATCCGTGCAATTTCCCGCAAGTTAGGCATAATAAACCGCTTCGATTGTCATCCAGTCCTTCCTATGCAGAAAGAACCTCGTAAGGTCCGTGAGTTTCGCCGCCGCGAACAGGAAATCCTCGACACCGCGCTCAAGCTGTTTCTCGAACAGGGTGAAGACAGCGTCACCGTCGAGATGATCGCTGACGCCGTGGGCATCGGCAAAGGCACGATCTACAAGCACTTCAAGTCCAAGGCGGAGATCTACCTGCGCCTGATGCTCGACTACGAGCGTGACCTGAACGCGCTGTTGCATTCGGCCGACGTCGACCGCGACAAGGAAGCCCTGTCGCGAGCCTACTTCGAGTTCCGCATGCGCGACCCGCAGCGTTACCGGCTGTTCGACCGCCTGGAAGAAAAGGTGGTCAAGGGCAACCAGGTGCCGGAAATGGTCGAGCAGTTGCACAGCATTCGTGCCTCCAACTTCGACCGTCTGACCCAGTTGATCAAGGGCCGTATCAGCGAAGGCAAGCTCGAAGACGTGCCACCGTACTTCCACTATTGCGCCGCCTGGGCGCTGGTGCACGGTGCCGTGGCGCTGTACCACTCGCCGTTCTGGAGCAATGTGCTGGAGGATCAGGAAGGCTTCTTCCAGTTCCTGATGGACATTGGCGTGCGCATGGGCAACAAGCGCAAACGCGATCCCGAACCTTCCAACTGAGAAAGTGCAGGCTCTCCCTGAAGCCTGCCAGGCAGCGTTATTGGGGCTGCGCAGCAGCCCCATGACTGACAAGCCTGCTCCCGCGACAGCACGGCGACACCGACACCGACAGCGGCAAAAAGGATAGGGGCTTGCAAAAACCTGATTTATGAGTCAGGTTTTGCCAGCCCTCATCATCCATGCCGGAGTCATTCATGATCGTCGATCGTCAAGGCAGGCGTTTTCGCAACCTGCGCGTCAGCCTGACGGCTGCCTGTAATTATGCCTGCACCTACTGCGTACCAGACGGCAAGCGCCTGGTGGCAGCGCAGGACGAACTGCCGGCGGATGCCCTGGCCCGTGGCGTGGCCTACCTGATCGAAGCCGCCGGCATCGAGCGCTTGCGCATCACCGGCGGTGAGCCATTGGTCAGCCCGCGCCTGGATGCCTTCCTGGCTGCCGTGGCCAAGCTCGACCTTGAGGATATCTCGCTGACCACCAATGGCCAGCTGCTGGCGCGCAAGCTGCCCCAGTTGCAGGCGGCCGGTATCCGCCGGCTGAACGTTTCCCTCGATACCCTCGACCCGCAGGCCTTCCGCCGCATTGCCCGGGGTGGCGATCTGGCCAGTGTGCTGGCGGGTATGGAGCAGGCCAGTGCCCTGGGCATGCAAATCAAGGTGAACATGGTGCCGATGCGCGGGCACAACCTCGAGCAGGTGCTGCCACTGCTGGATTACTGCCTTGAGCGCGGCTTCGAACTGCGCTTCATCGAACTCATGCGCATGGGCCACCTGGCCCGTGACCACAACGCCTTCCTGCAACAGTTCGTCGGCCTCGACCAGTTGCTCGCACTGATCGCTGGCAAGCATGCCTATGCCCAGGTCGACGCGCCGCTGGACGCCACCGCCTTGCGTTATCAGATCCCTGGCAAAGGCCACTTCGGCGTGATCGCCAACGAAAGCGTACCGTTCTGCCGCACCTGCTCGCGGCTGCGCCTGTCCTCCACGGGCTGGCTGCATGGCTGCCTGTCGTCGGGCAATCGCCATTTCGTCGGCGACCTGCTGGAAAAGCCGCGTCATCAGGCGCTACCGGCCCTGCAGCGCTTGCTGGTGAAGGCCTTGGCAGACAAGCAGGACCTGGCGTTTTCCGGTGGTGTGATGGTGATGAAGGTGATCGGTGGCTGAAGCTGGCGCAAAAGCTGCATCCGCCGGCTATTCGCCGGTTTTTCGTCGCCGGCCACTGGAGGAAAGATGCGTAGCCTGGTTTTGCTGCTGGCGCTGATGGCGCTGGGCGGTTGCATGAATGTCAGCGACATGGGCGAGGGCGTTCGTTATCACATGAGCGATGCCGGTCTGCTGGACCACAGCGATACCCGTCGCACCCTGTCGATCCGCCTGCAGCCCGATTCGTTCATCTTCATCGGCCAGGGTGCGTTCGTGCCACCGGGCAAGGGGCCGGTGCCACGGCAGAACGTGGTGGCCGAGCAAGCCTTCAAGAGTTTTGTCGAGTATTTCCCGCTGGTGCGTCGCGCCCAGGGCCCGCTGGGTCTGGAAGAGGCCATCGCCCAGGCGCGTTCGGTGGGGGCCGACTACGTGCTGTACACCCGCTTTGCCCGTACCGACGACCGAATCGGCAATGGCGACGAGTGGTATGACGAACAGGCGGTCGACCGCCTGGGCTGGGACACCGGTGTGGTGCAGATGATGCTGATCGAAACCAGCACCCGCTACCTGATCGACACAGCGCGTATCAAGAGCCGTGGCGGTTTGTTGACGTTCCACGATAACACCCCGGAGGATTTGCTTGGCGCGCCGATGCGCGAGTACGCTCGTAGCCTTCTGGGTGTGAGTGAATGAGGCAAGCGTGATGAGCGATTCCGGCAAGGCCAATGATCTTCTGGCGCAGATCCCCAAGGCCAAGGGCCTGCCGCCGGTGCATCTGTGGAACCCGGACTTCTGCGGTGACATCGATATGCGCATCGCCCGTGATGGCACCTGGTACTACCTGGGTACGCCGATTGGCCGCAAGCCGATGGTGCGGCTGTTTTCCACCATCATCCGCCGCGATGGCGATGACTACTTCCTGATTACTCCGGTGGAGAAGGTGGGCATCCGCGTTGATGATGCGCCGTTCGTAGCGGTGGCGCTGGACGTGGTGGGGGAGGGGGAGCAGCAGGTGCTGCGCTTCACCAGCAATGTCGAGGACCAGGTCGAGGCCGGGCCGGCCAATCCCCTGCGCGTGGTGATCGACCCGGTGACGCAGGAGCCATCGCCGTATGTGCTGATGCGCAGCAACCTTGAAGCGCTGATTCATCGCAATGTGTTCTACCAGTTGGTGGAACTGGCGGTACCGCGTGAGATCGAGGGTGAGCAGTGGCTTGGGGTGTGGAGCCAGGGTGAGTTTTACCCGATCGGGCGTAGCAGCTGAGTTCCCTGTTGCCTGTGCCGGCCTCTTCGCGGGCACAGGCAACGATCGGCCTCTTGGTTTTTCCCCGAATTGGCCATTTGTCTCTCTGCCCCACAGGCCTAACCTGCAGGCAATTGCCATCCAGGAGAAGCCCACCATGAAACCCCTGAGCATCATCCTCTTTGCCCTGCTCGCCGCCCAATCCCCTGTCTGGGCCCATGGCGACGCTGCCGACCAGGTCAAGGTCCTGCAGCAGCAACAACCCTCGAACGCCCCCGGCAAGAACGCCGTGATGCTCACCGTCAGCTACGCCCCCGGCCAGGCGTCACCCGCGCATCAACATCCTGGCGCGGTGATGGCCTACGTGCTGGAAGGGGCAGTGCTATCGAAGCTCAACGGCGAGTCGGAGAAAACCTACAAGGCCGGCGAATACTGGTACGAGGCGCCAGGCACCGTACACAGCGTGTCACGCAACGCCAGCCAGACCCGGCCAGCCAAGCTGCTGGTATGGAGCCTGGTGGAGGAAGGCAAGCCCGTGACCGAGCCACTGAAGAACTGATTGTGAACATAACGAAAAAGCCCCCGGTTGCTTGCGCAACCGGGGGCTTTTTCAATGTTTGGCTCCGCGACCTGGACTCGAACCAGGGACCCAATGATTAACAGTCATTTGCTCTACCGACTGAGCTATCGCGGAA
>NZ_JAMBDI010000091.1:0-603 GCF_036858055.1 Pseudomonas sp. SF2
GCCGGGTTCGGTGGGTTCGTTGCTGTCGACCCACAGGCAGTCTTTCTGGTGGAGGCTACCGTCCTCTCGGCGAGGGGCGAAGGCGAGGGCATAGCTCGTGCTGAAGGAAGAACCACCGAATTCTCTACGTTTGAACAAGCCGCCTCTGATGTTGTACCAGTCAAAGGTAAACACCTTTCCTATTCGGTTGTAATAGATCTTTTTTGTTAGCCTGTTCAGGTGGATGTCTGAGAGATTTCTTATGAAAAATATTCTGTAGGCTAAAAAGGGTGTGAAAATAAACGGCAAAATAATCTGCATGGCAAGAAATGCGTAGGCGCCATCAAGTTCATAATTTGTCGAGTCATCTAGAAGGGGTGGATAGGCAAAAAAAGCTGTGGCTATACACATTGCGGTGTACATCTTACCCATGAATACAGAGTCAGTAACCCATGGGTTCCGCAAGCGCAGAAGGGAACTCGTTGTTCCAACCAGTTGTCCTGAGATTTTTGGATCTATGTCGGTTTTTGTTTTGGGGTTGAATAGCCATATGGTTGCCATAGGATTATCTCTCAATAAAAAAGTCGGCGCTGGAGTTGGTAGAGGCTGTAGGGGTTATCGACA
>NZ_JAMBDI010000092.1:0-422 GCF_036858055.1 Pseudomonas sp. SF2
TGATGGTGTAGGTGATCTCGCCGCCTTCGGTGACCGAAGGGGTCGCGGTCAGCTTGGCCACCACTTCGTCGGTGGTGTCCGAGATTTCAACGGTAGCCGGGCCACCCAAGGCCAGCTTCTCAAAGGTGGCACCCGAAACAGTGGCGTCGGTAACGCTAAGGGTAATAGAGCTGGCGTCCTTGATGACATCGTCACCCTGGGCCGAGGTCTTGTACTCGACTTCGGTCTTACCGGCCTCGATGGTGATGGTCTGGCCGTTGGACAGGGTTACTGTCAGTGGCCGGTCCAGCGCTTGGCTTACTTTCACAGTGAAGGAAGGCTGCTGGTCTTCGGTCACACTGCCATTGCCGACGATGCTTACAGTGACGGTATCGATGCTATCGCTGATAACGGTCTGAGCCGGCGTCGGGTTCGGCACCAAC
>NZ_JAMBDI010000093.1:0-546 GCF_036858055.1 Pseudomonas sp. SF2
CTGATCATGGCAACCATCTGGCTATTTAACACAACATCACACTCAGGACATAAACCTGCTATTGGCGGACAGCTACTCAGTTTATCCAAAAACATTTTATACCTGCGAAACCCCTGGGTTACAGATTCAGTTTTCATGGGAAAATTGTACTGCGCAATGATTATCGTATTAATGATTGGCCTATACCCCGACCTACTATCCTACGAAGCCTGGAGCCCATATACCTTTAGCCCTATCCTGATCATTGGAACAGTGATTGGACCATTTATTTTTCTTCCGTTTCTTGCTTATCGAATATATTTCATAAAACGTCTATCAAGCATCTGTCTCAACCGAACCTCCAAAAAAATCTACTATCAACGATTAAGCAAGACATTAGTCTTTGATTGGAGTAATACCGGAGGGGGGATTTTCAAGCGCACTGAGTTTGGCGGTTCATCGTTCAGCACCAGCTATGCCCTCGCCTTCGCCCCTCGCCGAGAGGACGGCAGCCTTCACCAAAAGGATTGCCTCTGGGTCGACAGCAACGAACCTACCGAACCCGGC
>NZ_JAMBDI010000094.1:0-211 GCF_036858055.1 Pseudomonas sp. SF2
TATGAGCCCGACGAGCTACCAGGCTGCTCCATCCCGCGTCAGTGGGGCGAATTCTACAGTTTCCAGGATGGGTGTCAAGCGCTAGTCGTTGATTTTTTTAATATTTCTACGAATGCATTATTTGACGCAAAAGAAAAAGGCCACTGTGTGAACAGTGGCCTTTTCTCGAATCTGGTTGCGGGAGCCGGATACGACGTTCGGGTTATGAGCC
>NZ_JAMBDI010000095.1:0-246 GCF_036858055.1 Pseudomonas sp. SF2
GCGTACCACCCTAGGCAGCTACACCCTGGGTGCCAATGTCGAAAACCTGACCTATACCGGGGTGGGCAACTTCATCGGTGGTGGCAACACGCTGGATAACACCCTATTCGGCGGCGCTGGCAACGACCAGCTCAATGGTGGTGCGGGTGCGGATCGGCTGGTGGGTGGTCTCGGCAATGACACTTACGTAGTGGATAGCACTGGGGATCTGGTGTTCGAGGGCACGTGCGTACCACCCTAGGCAGC
>NZ_JAMBDI010000096.1:0-446 GCF_036858055.1 Pseudomonas sp. SF2
GATACGGAACAGCGGATGGGTTTGGCCTTCGCCTTGGTAGAAGTAGGTGACACCGGGGGTGGTTTTGGTTTCGTCGGTCATGGAATGGTCATCATATGAGTTATGTGCCACCCGTCCGTTTCCACACATTGGGGTGACAGCTGCACACGGGGTGGAAAACCAGGCATATGATGAACCCGGTAGGCCCGAAAGCCTCCCGCGTACAGCTGTCATGTCAACAATCATCATATGTCTTGCCAGGTTTCCACACCCGATCGCTGAACCGTCAGCGACAGGCAAAGCCTAGAGTGCGGGATTTGCAGGAACAATCAGACGCGTGTCGACAGAGGTTGTAGGGTATTTCGCAGGGGGTGGAGTTGCCAGTCCCGAGGCGTAGGAAGAGTCTGGGATTTTTGTAGGTTGCTGGGGGCATGTCTTGAGAATGCGTCAGGGCTGACAGGTGTTCG
>NZ_JAMBDI010000097.1:0-539 GCF_036858055.1 Pseudomonas sp. SF2
GGCGCTCGATCTCACAGGCGACATCACTCTCAAGGCAGGCACCTGGCAGCCCTGACCGCCGCTACAGGCAGGCACTCTGACAGGTATTTCAGATATCCCCTACGACTCAGATCTGGTGATGCCTGACCTGAGGAAATACCCTACACGTTCTGTCGACAGGCATCTGATTGTTCCCGGATACACCGCCACTTAGGCTTTCTGGGTCGCTGAAATCTAGCGATGCGGGTGTGGAAACCCGGTCAATCTTCAAGTGCCTGTCGTAATGGCAGCTGTGTGCGGGAGGCCGTTTGGCCTACCGGGTTCCTTGAAGGCCGGTTTTCCACCCTGCATACAGTTGCCGCCTTTCGTGTGGAAACGGCGGTGGCAACTCCTTCAACCTTCAAGGAATTGCTATAAAAATGACTACAGACGACACCCAATTCACCGTCGGCAAGACCACTTTCTTTCAAGGTGAAAACCAGACCCACCCATTATTTCGCATCGAAGCGGGCATTCCGTGCCGAGACGCCCGTGATCAGGCTTCGGAACTGATGGGCTAT